>CAYSPB010000068.1:0-23578 GCA_964432695.1 uncultured Nannocystaceae bacterium | reverse complement strand
CAAGCGCGTGACCTCCTCGGGCACGCCCGCCCTCCGCGAGGTCAACCACTCCACGGAAGACGAGCGTCGCGAGCCGGACCCGGCGCACGACCACCGGGGTGAAGAACCGCTCGAAGACGAGCCGGACGAGCACGGCGAGGACACCGAGCTCACGCCGATGTCCGACCAGGTTGCGCCACCGTCGGGCGTGCCTCGAGCCGCCGCGAGCGGGATCTTTGCAGTCAGCACCGAGCCCGCCCCCGACCCGCCGACGATCCCCCCGTACGCAGGGGACATGGGCAAGGACTTCGCCCTCGAGCGCAGCCTCGACGCGGAGGTGGGGGAGTCCGGGCAAGGTCCCGATGCTCAGACGGCGGAGCTCCAGACGCACGACGACATCGAAGCGGAGCACGTCCCGGTCGAGCCCGACCCTGAGGCGATTCCAGGCGAACTCGATGAGGGCGAGGCCGTGCGGGTTGGACTGCCTGCGGAAGAATCGGGGGCATGGCAAGAGGACGCGCCGGCCTACGCGTCGTCGAGCAGCCGCACCTCGATGCGGTCGCCTTCGACGAAACCCGTTCCTCCCTATGGGCTGGTCGCAAGCATCATCTTGATCGCAGCCGTCGGCGGATTCCTCTATGGGATGGTCGCGACCCCGGATGAGCCCACCGTTGGTCCTCCGCCTGCACCCGCCACTGCGCAGGTCAACACGGCGCCGCGACCCGCCGAGCCTAAGCCGGTCGAGGCGCCCACCCTTTCCTCCACCGACGCCGCAGGCATCGCTCGTACGCTGGACGAAGCCCGCGGTCTGCACGAGGCCGGAAAGCTCGCCGACGCCTACGTCTTGCTCGGTGCGGTCTTGAAGGCTCAGCCCGAGAACGCCCAGGCTCTGGTGCTTCAATCCTCCTGCTACATGGAAGAGCAGAAGATGGACGAGGCCCTCGCGTCCGCCGAGTCCGCCGTCGCTGCCAGCCCCGACTTCGCCGATGCCCACCTCGCGCTCGGTGTGATTCGACAGTCCCGCCGAGAGTTCGAGGCAGCCAAGCACGCCTACGAGCGCTACCTCGAACTTGCACCGCAGGGCATCTACGCTCGCAACATCGAGAAGCAGCTCGCGAGGATCGAGACTCAGCTTCAGAGCAAAGCTGGATGAGCGTCTCCGAGTTCACCGTGCTCGCGCTCGAGAGCAGCTGCGACGAGACGGCCGCTGCTGT
This sequence comes from uncultured Nannocystaceae bacterium, assembly GCA_964432695.1. Classification (GTDB taxonomy): domain Bacteria; phylum Myxococcota_A; class Polyangia; order Nannocystales; family Nannocystaceae; genus CAJXVA01. Next base: position 22,385 of record CAYSPB010000068.1, on the reverse strand, counting down.
CGTCCGTGGAGCGCGCGCCCTGTCCAGCGTGGTGAGCACACAGATCGAAGTCCACGCGCAGTTCGGGGGCGTGGTTCCTGAGCTGGCCTCGCGGCACCATCTCGGCGCGGTCTCGGATGTGACCGAACGTGCGCTTGCCGATGCAGGAATGTCCCTTTCAGACATTGATGGTATCGCGGTAACCGAGGGGCCAGGGCTCAGTGGTGCGTTGCTCGTCGCTGTTCAGATGGGCCGAGGCCTGGCCTTCGCCGCGGGCAAGCCGCTCATGGGCGTGCATCACATGGAAGGCCACATTTGGTCGGCGTTCGTGGGAGACGCAGAGCTCCAACCATCTGCCTTCGTGCCGCACGTGGCTTTGTTGGTCTCTGGCGGCCACACCGAGCTCGTCGAAGTGCGTGGCGTGGGTAAATACCGAGTACTCGGCGCGACTCGTGATGATGCGGCCGGTGAGGCCTACGACAAAGTCGCAAAGCTGCTCGGCCTCGGCTATCCGGGCGGCCCGCTCGTCGACCGTCTTGCAGCCGAGGGCGACCCGAGTGCCCACCCCTTCCCGCGGGCGATGCTCAAGCGCCCCGGGTTCGAGTTCTCCTTCGCCGGTCTGAAGACGGCCGTGCTCGTCCACGTTGAAAAGCACGGGCAACCGGACTCCCGTCAGGCCCTCGCGGACATCTGCGCATCGTTTCAAGCGGCGGTGTGCGAGGTGCTCGTCGAGAAGTCTGTCCGCGCCCTCGAGCGTACCGGCCTCAAGCGCTTGCACATCGTCGGAGGCGTGGCGGCGAACCGTGGTCTTCGGACCCGCGCAACGACGAGGGGCGAGGCCGACGGGTTCCGCGTTCGTGTGCCGCCACTGCGCTACTGCGGCGACAATGCGGCGATGATCGGTGCCGCCGCGGTCGGTCGCTTCGCCGCCGGCGCCGAGCCCAGCGTCGACGTATTCACGAACCTGCCGATCGACGACGACCGGGTTGTGCTGTGATGATCGAGTCTCCCGTCACCGTCCTTCGCCGACATGGTCTAGAGGCACGCAAGAGTTGGGGCCAGCATTTCCTTCACGCGATGCACGTGCACGCATCCATCGCGAAGACGGTAGGTGCCTCTGAGGGACAGAGGGTCGTGGAGATCGGCTGTGGTCTCGGCACCTTGACGGCACACCTGCTCACCGCGGGCGCCGACGTGTGGGGCATCGAACGCGACCGTGATCTCTGCGAGGTCCTGCGGAAAGAGTTTGGCGAGGTGCCGAACTTCACGCTCCACGAAACGGACGCCGTGAAGTTCGACTACACTTCGGCGGCCGCCGGGGGCGTTCGGCCGCACATCGCGGGAAACCTGCCGTATCACCTTACCGGTCCCCTGCTCTTTCGCTTTCTCGAGGCGCAGGCCGTCACGGGACCCTGGGTCGTTCTCATCCAGAAGGAAGTCGCACAGCGGTTGTGTGCGGGCCCGGGTACCAAAACCTACGGTGGCATCACCGTCGGACTCTCGCGGGTCCGAGACATCTCCATGGTCATGCACGTGCCGCCGGGAGCCTTTGCGCCCCCGCCCAAGGTCGACTCGGCCGTGGTCTTGTTGAACCCGCGTACCGAGCCTCGCGGCGAAGTCCCGGACGAGGGGCGCTTCCTCTCGCTCGTCCGTACGGCGTTTCAGATGCGTCGCAAAACCATCTCCAACGCGTTGCGGCCTCTGGGGTCGCGCGATGAAGTGGAGGGGTGGTGTAGGACCGCGGGTGTCGATCCGAAGCTACGGCCTGAGCGGATCGAGGTCGAGGGCTTCGCCGCGCTGGCGCGAGCACGCGATGCCTGAGCTTCCCGAGGTCGAGTGTGTCCGCAAGGGACTGGCTCGCGCTCGGCTGGGCGGTGCCGTCGTCGCGCTTCGCTGGCGGTCCTCTCAGCTGCTGCGCACGGGAGCATTCTGGCGCGACGAGCGGCTCGAACTCCTCGACGGCGCAACCACCGGAACCTTCGACCGTCGCGGCAAGTTCTTGATCTGGCGGTTCGCGAGCGCCGGCTCTGTCCCCTTGGGACTGGTGGTGCATCTGGGGATGACCGGCCGCGTCACCGTCACGAAGCCGGGAGCCGACCGCGTCCCGCATACCCATCTCGTCTTCGAGCTCGACAACGGTCGCGCGCTGCACTTCAGTGACCCGCGACGGTTCGGGGGCGTGCACGTCGATTCGCTCGACCGGTTGGCACGTGTTGGCCCACTCGCCGAACTGGGTCCCGAACCCTTGCAGTCCGGTTTCGATGGAACTGTCCTTCAGGAACAGGTGCGCGGAAGCACTCGCGCGTTGCGAGACGTCCTGCTCGACCAACGGGTCGTGGCGGGGTTGGGCAACATCTACGTGAGCGAAGCGCTGTTCCTCGCTGGGCTCCACCCGCTGACCCGTGCGAACACGCTTCGCGCTTCGGCGTGGACGCGTCTTGCGGAGGCGGTGGTCACCGTGCTGCAGCAAGGCATCGACAACGGCGGCACAACTCTTCGCGACTATCGCGGCGCTGGAGGCGAGCGCGGGAGCAACCAGAACGCCCTGCTCGTCTACGGCCGCGCCGATGCGCCGTGCACCGTTTGCGGTGCTCCGCTCATTGGCTACACCCACGGGGGACGCAGCGGCGTCTTCTGCCGAACGTGCCAACCGCGGCGGCGTCGGCGCTAACGAGGCGGACGCAAACAGCGGGCCCGACGCGAAGGCCGACGATCTGGCGGGTCCGGCGGGCCCCTCCTCGTCCGAACCAAAGCAAAACCCCCGCTTCAGTTCGAGGCGGGGGTCTGGTTCGAGTGCCGGTGGATGGAAGGCCGGGGGAGACAAACCCATCCGGGGCACGGTTGCGGTTGTGGTTGATTGCAGGGTCCCCATCTCAGCGGGAGACGTCCACTACTTGTGCACCCCCCGTACCAACTCGGATCACTTGGCCTGATCTCGTATTTATTGGGGTCTATGGGCGCCTCCGGCTGCCCGGAATTTCGAGATCGCGGTGGTTTTTGACGCCAAGGTCTTGACTCCGCCAGGTTCCCAAACAGGACGCGTCAAACTTCTGACGTCCCGCGATGGAACCCTGACGCAAGCGGCGCAATTTTGACGCTCACTCGTCAGAAATCTGGCACGTGGACCGCTGGACGCTTGCTGCGCGGACCCAGGGACCGTTTGGGGGCTGAAAGCCGGACGCGCTGGCCGGCGTTCGATTTACGCAGATCAACCTCGACGGACGTCCGTTGGGAGGCTCATCGCCTGCGTCATGTCCGCCACGGCCGCCATCTGGGGTGAAGCCCCGCGTCCCCCGTCCCGCTCCCCCGCGGATCGTTCCTCGCGAACCCGCACCGGCAAGCCCATGTCCCCGTCCAGCAAGCCCCCACCGACGCCGCTTCTTCCGCGAAGCGCGGCCGACTCTCGGTCGGATGAAGCGCTGATGGAGGCCTTCGCCACCGGCGAGGCACAGGCCTTCGATCACCTCGTCCGCCGCCACAGCCGCGCCCTCTACAACTTCCTGCTCCGCAGTGTGCAGAGCGCCCCCAGAGCGGAAGAGCTTCTGCAGGACGTGCTTCTCCGGGTCATTCGTTCGAAGCACCGCTACCGGCGTTCGGCGAAGTTCACGACCTGGATGTACACGATTGCCCGAAACCTCTGCGTCGACGAGAGCCGGCGCGCGAGGTTTCGCGATCATGAGTCCCTCGACGCCCCACGGCAACGCAATGGAGACCGGGCCCGGTCCTTGATGGCCTCTCTGCGCGACGAAGCCGTGCCGACCGACGCTCGCGCCGAAGCCGTGCGCTTGCGCGCGCGATTGGCAGACGCGGTGAGCCGCCTCCCGGCGGACCAGCGTGAGGTTTTCTTGATGCGGCAGCTTGGTGGCCTATCGTTCCGAGAGATCGGCGATGCTGTGGGCGCGCCCGAGAACACCGTGAAGAGCCGAATGCGATACGCCCTGGAGAAACTCCGCGGCGAACTCTCCGAGGTGCACCGCAGCATCGCCGCGCCCCGCGTCCATGAGGGCTGGGTCCATGGCTGAACCGCGTCTCGGCCCCGACGAGCTCGACCGGCTCGAAGACGCGCTCGAAGACCTGGAGTATCTCGACGACCTCAGCGACCCGTCCGCTCTCGTGTCGGCGCGCCTGGCTGACTTCAAGACGATCCTGGAGGCTTCCCGCGAGGCGCTTCCCATCGAGGAGGTGCCTGCCGGATCGCTCGCGAGCGTCGTCGAAGAGGCGCGCATGTCTGTGGGGGACACAACCGTCTCCGTCGGCGAGCGCAAGGCGCCAAGCTTCTGGTCTCGCCTTCGCAAGTCGCTTCTGCTTCCAGGTGTCGCGGTTGCGGGCTCGGCCGCCCTGGTCTTGCTCATCGTGCAGCCGACGCTGAGCGATGGCCCTGTTCAGGCGGAATCAGGGGCGATCGTGGCTGACAACAGCAAAGCCGCGTCCACGCCGGCGAATGCCGATGCCTCTGCGCCCGCGATTGCCGAGCCGATCGAAGAGGAGGAAGACCTTGCGGACCCTGACGAAGCCTTCGTTCGTTCCGCAGACGTCGAGAAACCTGCGGCCCAGGCAGCGTTGCCCCAGGCCGCCGAAGCCCCCCCTCCTCCCGCAGCCGTGCCGGCCAAGCAGGAGCCCAAGGTGGACGACGCGGGGTGGAACGCGATCGAGGCGGGCGACACCGCGCGCAAGAGCGGGGACTGCTTCAGCGCGCGCAATCACTACGCGCGGGCGCTCGACGATGGCAACGACTCCGTGCGGGCCCGGGCCTACGTGGGCCTGGGTCTTTGCAAGCAGCTCGACGGTAACGAGGCCTCCGCGGCCGAGTTCTTCCGTCAGGCACGCGAGCTGGACCAAGATGCCGCGGACTTCGCGGACACGCAGCTCGAGGAGCCGAAGTCGAAGCCCGCGCCCCGCCGCCCTCGCAAGCGACGCTCGTCATCGAAGCGAAGCAAAAGCAAGATCGACTTTGGCGAGGCCTCCGACCCGCTCAAGGGCCTGTAGCAGGTCGAATCATTGCGTCCCACGCTCGGCTTCGCTTGCAAGGCGGGGCAGAACGACGGCCACCACGACGCAAAGCAGTCCCAACACAGTGGCGGGAACGGACTGGCCCAGCTCGTGCCCGACGCTCACATGCGCACCGATCGCCCCGACCATCAGTGCGGCGAGGCAGCCCGCGGCGAGCCGCGACAACTTCGGAATCATGAGGCCGATGGCGCCGGCCACCTCGAGCGCACCGACCACGGTCATCGACCACGGCGGCAGTCCGAACTCGACGAACTGCTCGGCGAGTGCTTCGGCACCCGACAGCTTTGCACCTCCGGCCGCAAAGAATGCGAACGCGAGCAGAGCACGAAGGACGGTCGAGGCGATGCGCACGGCGCTAGCATCGCATCCACGGCGCTGGTTGTTACCCAAAGAGGTCGGTCTGACCGTCGTCGACCTTCTTTGCGCCCCAGCTCTTGCGAGCCTCGGGCGGCAGACAGCCGTGCTTGGCTTGGTATGCGTCGAGGAAGGTCCGCGTGGCCGCGTTGAGGTATCCGCCCCCGCGAAGCGGACCGAAGTCCGCTTCGTAGCGCGCCGCGATCTCAGCAAAGGCCGCATCGCGGGCATCTTTCGCCAGGATGGATGCGGCGGCGACCGACACATGGGCGGACTCCCCTTTGTTCACGGCTTCGAGCTGCGGAAAGTACTTCCGAAGCGGCGCGAACATGTTCGCCCCATCGCACACGATGCGGTCGTCCGGTCCCGCCCCGAGCTCCACCAACAGATCGTGTACGACCCTGCGTTCGAGCGCGTTGAGCATCCCGCGATAGGTGTACTGATCGACCTCGTCGGATTCGATGACCCGAACGACATGCAGCGGTGCCCGAGCTCGAACGACCTCGGCAAGTTCGGCCCGTTTCGCCCGCGCGGACGCGCCTGCACCGAAACCCTTGCTGTCGCAGACACCTCGCTTCGCGAGTGAGATGGCAGCGCCCTTGTCCACGCCCACCACGGCGATGACCATCGGGCCGAGAATCGGTCCCCGCCCCGCCTCGTCAGCCCCGAAGGTTCGTGCTGGCATGCGGCGTAGATTGCGATGGTTGCTCTGTCCCGTCTAGCCGCGACCGACTACGGCGAACTTCAAAGCGCGGAGTCTCGCGTTCGCTTCGACGGTACGGACATGGATGACGTGAGTCTCAGTCGTCCAGGGCTTCGCGCGCGGCGGCGTGGCGGATCGCGACGCCGCTGAACACCGCATCGAAGAGCGCGACGCCGAGGGCTACGTGCCAGACGCCCCATCCCTGCAGGTACATCGCGATGTTGATGAACTGCACGAGTGCGACGACACCCGCGACCACGGGACGTCCAGCATAGGCATGCCCTGCGCCAAACGGGATGATTAGGGCCAAGCCGGCAGCGAGCATCGGCGACTTGGGTGCGCGGGCCCTGCTCGGGACTGGTGGCCGCGCCTGGAACTGCTGCAGCGAGCGGTCATCAGCGTCGGCTTCGACCGGCTCGGGTGGAAGGTGTTCGGCGTAGGCCAGCTCCTCGAGCAACTCTCGTGCGTCGTCGAGATCGGCAAAGCGAACCATGGCGCGAAGCTCGATCGCCGCCGCCAGCAAGGAGCCTTCGAGTGCGCGGTGATGCTCGCCTTGGATGAGCACCTCGATGCCCTCCGACTCGAGCAGGCTGCGTACCGTCATGGCCTCCACCTGGTCTCGGCAAACCGTGAGGAGCACCAGCGCGTCGGGAGATGGACCGTTGCTCATGAGGTGAGCGGATCCGCCGTGGCGAGCAACCCGTCGATGGTGGTGACCAAGGCCGTACGCAGCCGCAGCGCTTCAGCGCGTGGCTTGGACGCAGCGGCTCGATCGAACCGCTGTCGCGCACGCTCCACCTCGGCGACCAAGGTGCGGGCATGCGACGACCATGCTGTGGCAACGGGCCGCAATGCGCCACGGAACGCCTCCCGCGCCGCACCCTCGCCCTCCGAGATGGACTTGCCGTGCTTGGTCAACATCTCCGTGATGTACCCAGCAGACATCATTCCATCGAGGTGGCCTCGGGCCCAGGGCAGGAACTGGCGGTCCAGAACTTCGCTGGCGGCCGGGTCGACCGCTGCGACGTCCATCAGCGCCTTCTGCAGCGCGCCTAGCACGGCGTCTCGTAGGCATGTGCCGAGATACTCGGCGTCGAGTGGGTCGATCGGGCCCTTTGCGAGCCCTTTCTTCGTCTGCAGCAACCCCAGGCCCAGTCCCTCGCGCACGAGGACGTCGTCCGCGCCGAGCACAGCCGGTTCGAGTGCTTCACCGAAGGATAGAAGCAGCGCGGGTGCACCTGGTCGTTCGCGGTCGGCGGTCTTCGACGCCTCATCCGCCCCGGCCTCGAGCGACTCGATGGCGGTGAGCGCTGCGCCGCGTGCGGTCTGCAGCGCTTCGATGAGGCGGCGAGCCGTGAGCGAGCGCTTCAGTTCACGGGCCTTGCGGAGGAAGTGCGTGTCGAGGGCGGTCTCGACTGGGGCGAACGGGTCTGGGCCCGAGCCACCCTGGGTCCGATGCGCGAGCGCATCATTGCCACGGAGCGGCACGACCTCGACGAGGACTTCTCCGAGTTGCTCGCGAAGGTAGGCCGCCAGTTCCTTTTGCTCGGCGCCATCGAGCGTGTCCACCTTGTTGAGGATGCCCAGGACCTGGCGTCCCGACTCCCGCAGCTGGGTCAGCATGCCGACCTCCGACGCGGCGCCTGACCGCGTTGCGGAGAACACCCAGACCACGGCGTCGGCTTCGTCGAGAAACTCTCGCGCGACCTGCTCGTGGTATTCGTCCAGCGCGTTGAGACCTGGCGTATCGACCACGGCGGCGTCGCCCATGCGCGTGCCGGTGCGCTCGATCTCCATGTGGCGGATTCGTTGGGCTTCGGCGTCGTCGAGTCCGTGCAGGAAGCCGTGCACGTCGGCCTTGTCGATCATCCCGATTCGCCCGTCGCGGTAGTGCACGCGTGCCCCACCGCCTGTGCCACGTCGGAACACGTTGATCGTGGTGGTTGTAGGCAGGACGCCCATCGGTGCGATCACCTCGCCGAGCAACGCGTTGACGAACGTGCTCTTGCCGGCCGAGAACTCGCCCATGGTCGCGATAGTCAACGGTCGCGCCAGGCGCTCGCGGGCCGCGACGACTTGGGCGAGGGCCTGTTCCACCCCTTCGAGCGTGACGCCGAGAATCCGCCCCGGAACGCTTGCCAGTAGGGTCGTCGACGCGCCGAGCAGGTCTTCGAGCCGTGGCTGATCGTCCGTGCCCAGCTGCATGGTCGCCTCACCCAGCAGCACCCGCGCCCGGCCATTCGAGGGACGGGCGACGAGGGCCTCGACGAGTAGGTCTCCCGCCAGATCGCGCAGTCCGGTGTGGTTGAGGCAGTGTTGCGCCGCGATGAGCTTCCGTTCGCTCGAGAGCACCGAGCCACGCAGGTCGGCGTTCCGCACCGGGCTTTGCGGGTCCGGACCCCATGGGCCCCCGATCTCGGGGTCGGCTCGGAAGACCGGCGGCACCGTTGGGAGTAGGTCGGATCCTGCGGCCTGTCCCTTGGCTTGGCGATGGCGCGCCGCGAGTACACGCAGCTCCTCCGGAGGAGGCTCGGGAGCGTCGGCGTCGACCCGTGCGAGTACGGGGGCAAGCGCGTCGTCCTGCACGCGGTCGAGGCGAAGGGCCGCATGGGCGAGTTCCGCAAGGTAGCGATCTCGGGCCCCTCGTGCGGCGGAACGAGCGGCCGAGGCGAGTGCTTCGAGGATGTCCCTTTGGGTCTGGTCAGACAGCGTTTCGCTGCGGGAGGCGTCGAGCTCTGCAAGTGCCCACAAACGACGTCCGTCAGGGTGGTCTGGCTCGCCCTGCATCAGCCGCAACGTCACCTCGGGTAGCGAGGGGGCGTCGTCGGGCAGTCCCGCGGTGAGGCCGACCCAGACGTACGTGCGTGCGTGCTCGGCAATGGTCAGTTTTTCGAGCAGCGCGTGCGCGGCAATGCGATCGCCCTTGGCTGCCATCACCCGCGCGAGCGTGGCGAGCAGAAGGTCGTCGTCGGGAGCGGTCCGCAGGGCTTCACGCACCCAGGACTCGGCGTCTGCGAGCTGTCCGCCGACGAGCGCGAGCTCAACGCCCCGGAACAGGATGAGTCGACGGATCCCCGGGCCGACGTCCGCGGGCGTTCGAGCGCGCGCTTTTTGCAGCTCGCGAAGCGAGCGTTCTTCGTTGCCGAGCCGAAGCTGCGCGAGGCCTGCCATGACGTGTGCAAGCCACATTGCTTCGCTCTCCAGTGGCTCGGGCAAGCGGCGCAGCTCGGGCATGGCGCGCCGGAGCTGGTCGAGCGCGCGCCCTGGGTCTTCGCGGGCCATGAGAGGTCCCGCGGCGAGCAGCAGAGGCACGCCTTTGCCGAGTGCGTCGTCGATTGTGACCTGCAGTTCCTCGAGCGCCTTGAGCGGACGTCCGCCTTCGAGCAAGTCGTGCAAGTGGGTCAGGGCCATCTCGAACGCGACGAACGGCTCTCCGGTGTGTTCCGCATTGAGGGCGCGGAGTCGGGCGAGCGCGGTGCTGCGGTCGCCTTCATGTCGAAGCACCCGCGCGGTTGCCAGCGGCTCCCGGAGTGCCTCGGGAATGACCGGTCGTCCCGCGGCTCCGGCTGCGATCGCGCCGACCCGCCGGGCTAAGCCGCCAAGCGCTTGGCCGACGGCCCGGAACGCGCTTCCCGCGTCGCTTGACGCGTCCTTGGAGCCCTCGGCCTCCTCGGGCGCGGCGTCTTCAGTGGTTTCGGGCTCGGGGGAGGTGTCTTCGTCAGCCATGAGTGGTGCGAGAGAGGGCGCTCAGCCGAATGTAAATCCGCCGCCGCCGATGGAAAGACGCAGATACGCGCCGCGGAGCGTGGGTCGGTCGATGGCGTTCAGGGTGGCCCCACGCTCGTTGCTCCAGGCGGTGGGGCCGACCGACAGTATGGCGCCAACGTCGAACCCGAGCGCGAAACCTCCGCTTCCCATGAAGAACAACCGGTGCGTGCCTGCCCCGAACTCCAGGTAGCCAAAGCCCGATTCGTAGCGCCGGCGCCCTCCACTTGGGATGGGCTCGTCGTCGCCGATGGCGAGCGGCGTCGTGCCGTCGTTGGTGACGTCGACGCCAAGCCCCGCTCCGCCGCCACCGACGTACGGGATGAACAGCCACTTCTTTCGGTTGACCGCGGCGATGCCGAGTTCGAGCCCTCCCCCGCCCCCGTTGAAGCTTGCGGTGCCGGCTTCGCTTCCGACCCGCGGCGCAAAGATCCCGAAGCCTTTGCCACCGATCACGAGCCGGCTCAGCAACAGCGAGCGTCCGCCGCCGCCGATCGTGTACGCGAACTCGGGGCTCGTAGCGCCCGGGCCCAGTGATCCCTCGGCCCGCAGGCTGCGACCGATGTCTCCCACGGGACCGATGAACGTGCCCAGCTGCATGTACCCGAGCCCACCCCAGCGGGGTCGCGTCTCCGGACCTGGTTCGTGCTCGTGTCCACCGTGGGCCGACGCGGTTGCAGAGCCGAACAGCGCGATCGTGAAGGCGGCTGCAGTCGAGGCCCGACGCATGGACCTCGTTATCGCATGCGCGGGTGACCGTGCGGCCGAATTCCGACGGTGTCGCACACCCTGCCCCGCATGCGCACCGCTCTGCGCACGCGTGGCGTCAACCTGCACGGACGCGGCTTGCCCTCGGGTGGTGGACTCGGGACAGTGGATCCGTGGATTCGGAGTGGAAATCGACGGCGTGCATTCTCTGCGAATGCAACTGCGGCATCGAAGTTCAGCTAGGCGGCGAGGATGGCCGGCGGCTGGTCAAATTCCGCGGCGACAAGCGCCACCCGATCTCCAAGGGCTATGCGTGCGAGAAGCCCCACCGGCTCGACTTCTATCAGAATGGGCCCGACCGCTTGTTGACCCCACAGCGCCGCAAGTCCGATGGCACCTTCGAGTCCATCTCGTGGGACACCGCGATCACCGAGATCGCTGAACGTCTCGGAGCGCTCCGCGACACCTACGGCGGAAATTCGATTTTCTACTACGGGGGCGGCGGCCAAGGGAACCATCTCCCTGGTGCGTATGCCACGGCTACGCGACGCGCCCTGAAGTCCCGCTATCGTTCCAGCGCCCTCGCCCAGGAAAAGACGGGCGAGTTCTGGGTAAGCGAGCGAATGGTGGGGGCACTCACCCGCGCGGACTTCGAGCATTGTGACGTTGCGATGTTCCTCGGCAAAAACCCCTGGTACTCGCACTCGATTCCCCGAGCCCGCGTGCAGCTCAAGGAACTGTCGAAAGACCCGGACCGCACGCTCATCGTCGTCGATCCGCGCCGCACCAAAACCGCGGACCTTGCCGACATCCACCTCCAAGTTCGACCCGGAACCGATGCCTGGCTGCTTTCCGCGATGATCGCGATCCTGGTCACCGAGGACAGGGTCGACCATGCCTTCATCGAGGCTCATACCGAGGGCTATGAGACCGTGCGCACGGCATTCTCCGACGTACCCATCGCCGAGTACTGTGCACACGCGGGCGTGGACGAAGCCCTGGTGCGCAAGGCCGTCGATGCGATCGTGTCGGCCAAGGCCTTCGCGAGCTTCGAGGACCTCGGCGTCCAGATGAACAAACACTCCACGCTGGTGAGCTATCTTCATCGCCTGCTGTGGCTTCCAACCGGCCACTTCGCTCGACCCGGTACGGTCTATGTGCCCACGACGTTGGTGCCCTTCGCGGACGGCAAGCACAAGCGTGACTCGCCGGTCGTCGGCGCGAAGATCGTCGGTGGTATGGTGCCGTGCAACGTCATTCCCGACGAGGTGCTGACCGAACACGAGGCTCGGTACCGCGGGATGATCGTCGAGGCTGCGAACCCAGCGCATTCCTTGGCCGACAGCGCTCGCATGCGGGAAGCTCTCGAGGCGCTCGACACCTTGGTGGTCATCGACGTGGCAATGACCGAGACGGCGCAGCTCGCCGACTACGTGCTGCCGGCATCGACGCAGTTCGAAAAGGCCGAGGCAACCTTCTTCAACTTCGAGTTCCCCGAGAACGCGTTTCACCTGCGGGCGCCGGTGGTCGAGGCGCCCGAGGGCCCGCTGAGCGAGGCCGAGATTCACGCGCGGTTGACCGAGGCGCTGGTGCAGTTCGACTCGGCAATGCTCCAGACGCTGACCGCTGCGGCAAGCCAGGGGCGCGAGGCCTATGCCGCTGCGTTCACGCAGCACGTCGCCTTCAACCCGAAGTGGTCCGGCTACGCTCCCGTGCTGCTCTACCGGACGCTGGGTCCTTCGCTGCCCGAGGGTATGGCCGCGGGTGCCGTGGTCTGGGGACTCGCGCTGCGATGCGCGGTCGAACACGGTCCAGCGCTCAAGCGCGCGGGGTTTGGCGGTTCCCCGGCCGAGGCCGCGAACGCCCTCTTCGATGCGGTGTTGTCCAATCCGTCCGGCGTCGTCTTCGCCAGGGACGATTGGCAAGGCGTCTGGGGGCGGGTATCCCGAAAGGACAAGAAGATCCAGCTGGCTCTCGACGATCTGCTGGCTGACGCTTCGGGTCTTCGCGCGGGGCCTTCGGAGGTCGGAGACGAATTTCCCTTCGTGCTTTCAGCCGGGGAGCGCCGGGCGTTCACCGCAAACACCATCGTTCGCGACCCGGCATGGCGAACCAAGGATGCGGGGGGGTCTTTGCGGATGCACCCGGACGACGCGGCAGGCCTTGGTGTGTCTTCCGGGGATATGGTTCGCTTGGTTACGCGTAAGGCCGCCGTCCAGGTCCCGGTGGAGGTCAGTGACACGATGCGGCCTGGGCACGTTTCATTGCCCAATGGCATGGGCTTGATGGTCCCCGATGACGGAGGCCGCGGTGGCGTTGCTCCGAACGAACTGACGGCGTCTGAGGACCGCGACCCCTACCTCGGCACGCCGTGGCACAAGTACGTGCCCGCGCGAGTTGAGGCGATCGCCTGACTGCTTCCGGCAGTTCGAACACTCCGAGCAACGCTTGCTCGAGCTCGGCGCCGCCACTGCCTCTCATGGTTCCTGCGCGTCTTCGTAGGCCTCGAGGGCATCGAGACGTTTCTTCTCGTGGTCGATCTCCCCGGCCACGAAACCGCCGCAGCCGTCGCACCGCTCCGCAGTGAGCGAGAGCGGGTGTCCGCAGTCGGGATCGGAGCAGTGGCTGGTACGCCAGCCGTAGCCCACGGCCATGGCGATGCCGACGACGAGCGGAAAGAGCAGCGGAGTCTGGGTCAGGCCCGCGACGATCGCACCGAGCAGAACGCCGAATGGACTCATGCTCATCGTCCGACGCCGACGAACGCGAAAGATCGGCTGCCCCCGGTTGGGAAGTCGGCGGGCCAATGCGGCCTCGCGCTAGGAGACGTCGAGCGCGTGATCGTGGAGATCGAACTGCAGCGTGCGCAGTGGGTCGTAGGGCAAGCCACGGCCCGCTTGCTCGGCGGGCCACGCAAGCGTTTCGCGAAGCGCCTCGTCTTCGCCCTCGAGCGCCGAGAGCTCGCGGTCGAGGATCTTTCGCTGGCTGGGATTGAGCTCGGTGCGCAGATCATCGATCCACGATGTTCGATCCGGACGTGCCCGCCACAGTAGCGCCAGCACCCACGCCGCCAAGTTGGGATCGACGTCCACCGTCGACTCAATCCACGCGTTTTCGGCGCTGTAGCCGATGTTTCGACCGACGGAACGAGGGTCGAAACTGGCATTGGTCACCAGGACCCCCCACCCGAGCAAGGACGCGACCAGAAACCCTGCGTGCCGACTGGGAAGTTCGACGTCGTCCTCGGCAGCATCGCGATACGTGGTCGCACTGGTTTCCAAGCGACGCTTGTGCAGCACCGCCCGTCCGACTTCGATACACGCCGGTCCGATCGTTGCTCGGGGGTCGCCGATCGTGGCCACAGAAAAACGCATCCGGCCATCGGCGACCCCGTCGAAGTACAGGTCGGTCGCGAGGTGACTGCCGAGCTCGTCTGCACCGTCTCGCGCGTCGAAGATCTCGATGTCGAGGTCAGCATCCGCCAACCCCGCGTATGCCATCAGGCGCTGCAACAGCCGTCGCATGGACCGTAGATCGCCCTTCCATGCGTCTGGAAAGGACGTCGGACGCATGGCTAGCTGCCGCGCGTTGAGACAGAGCTCGGTGCCGATCAGCGCGGACAGCTCCCGCAGCTGGTCGAGCAGCTCGCTCTCGGAACAGACATCGCCGGGCGCCGCTGCGCTGTCGCGTTCCTCAGGCACGCACAAAGACTACTCGAACCCGTCTCCACCGACTCCCATGCCGAGCAGGCCGCGCATGGAGAGGGTCCCGAACGCGCGACGCGCACCGCAGTGATGGCCCCGAGTCGGGGTGGCAGCACGAAGTAGGGCCCGTCACCTTTTCGCACGACCGAGAGGAGGACGCAGCGTCTCGCGGCGGCTCAGCCCTTCGCGGGGGGCCATTTAGGCTTATGTGTCCGCTGGAGGCATACGGTCTCGGCCGTTGCTCCCGCATGTCGCTAGCAACGCCGGCGGCGCAGGCCGAACAGGAGTGCGCCGAGTGCCAGCATGAGGCCGCCTCTTCCGCTTCGTTCGCCTGCGGTACAGAACCCGCGCGGATCGGGGACAGAGACCAGCTTCACGTCGGTCTCGACGTCGTGGCCGTCGTCCTCGAGCGCCTGGGTGCATGCGAGCGTGTCATCACCACCCGCCACGTACTGTCCATCGCAATAGACCGCGCCGTCGATGCCACACGAGGCTTCGCATTCGCTCAGGAGTTGGATCTCGCACTGTGCCCAAGCATCGGCTTGGCAGTCGAGCTGGCACTCGAAGTTCGCGCGGGCTGAGCAGGCCCCGAAACAACATTCCTCGCAGTGTTCGACACAGTCGGCGTCGGGCGGAAGGCCGCCGCAAGCGTCGTCACATTCGACGTCACACGTTGCCTCGCAGGACGCCCGGCACTGCGCGGGGTCCTCCGCGTCCAGGCAGGCGTCCACGCACCCGTCGGCGCACTCATCAGCACACTCCGCGTCACACTCGACCTCCTCCACTGCGCACCGCGCCTCGCATTGGGCATCGCACCCGCCCTTGCAGTCGAGGTCGAGGCCGAGGTCGCAGCCAGCTTGGCAGGATGCCGCAAGCTCGGCCGCGCATGCGAATAACATGTCCCGAGGGTCGCAGCTGGTTCCGCACCCGATTTCGAGCCGGTGTTCACAGGACGCTTCCGCGTCGATGCGAACACCCGAGCACGCTGCAGACGAGGTCGCGGCCGAAGCCGCGGCGCTGGAGAAGAGAGCGAGGCCGAAGGCGAACAGGGGCAAGCGCATGTCTGGTTCGACGTTGCGTTGGCTCGATCTCCGCAATGCCAAAGCAGTCGCGTGGCAACCGTCACGAGGGTTTTTCTCCACGCGGGCGGTTGCCCCCGATCGACGGCGGGGGCAACCGCCCGCGCGCTTCGGCACCGCCTTCGGGTGGAACCCCGCGCGACGGTACGACGGCGCTCGGGCTAGAGGGCGTCGAGCTGACTACGAATACCGCCTAGTTCACGCTCGAGGGCGTGCAGCGACGCAAGGGCTTCACGACGCGCCGGCTGGGCCGGGTCGTCGCCCTCATCGGCTGGAGCGGGCGCGCCTTTCTCGATCTCCTCGAGCCGAGCCTGCGCTTGCTGGAGCACGCCGCGAAGCTGTTCTCCCAGGGCGACGTTCGCGAGCTGCAGATGCTCGTCGAGGGCGGACATGTGCTTGTCCACCACAGCGCGCACCTGCTCGCGGAATGCCTCGTCGGCGTTGTCGAGTGCCTTCGGGAGTTCCGCGAGCGCGCGCGCCCGGGCGTTGCGCAGGCTCTTTTCGCGAAGCACGAGCGTGGTGAGCGGACCTGCGATGGCCATCACCAGGCCGGTGACCGCGCTGCCCAGATACATGACCGCGGTTCCGGCAATGCCCACCGCGACGAGGCTCGCTTCGAGCACGGCGCCTGGCGGGTCGACGTAGATCGTGGGCCCTCGAAAGCCGAGGCGCAGGGTCGCGTGGTACAGGCGGCGACGAGCCTGCTCCGAGTGGGCCAAGATGGCCTTCCGCGTCATCTCGTCGAGCGCCGAGCGGAGGACTTCCGCCTCCTTGCTGGCGAACTGGAGGTACGCGTCGTGCAGTGCTCCGGCGAAGGACCCGGTCAGGCGCCGCAGCGACATGGTTCGCACCGCCTCGGTGGTGGACTCGGTCAGCTGCTCGCGAAACTCTCTTTGTCGCTCGGCGCTGGCCTCGAGAATCTCGTCCCTCAGCGCGTTCATCGTGCTGCGGATCGACGTCATGTCGGTTTCGTGCGAAGCGAGGTCATCCTCGAAGCGCTCGATCTCGCGGCGAAGCGATTTTGCCTCGAACGTTAGCGCCCGGGCGGCGACGGAAGCGTTGTGCCCGAGCAAGGACGCGTGACGGACGAGCCCCGCGCGGGCCCGGAGCGGAAGCACCTGGGCGCGCTTGTCAGCCAGCTCGTGCAGCCGCTTGCGAAGTGAGACCACGCCTTCGACGCCGGGCGTGCTCGCACCGGGGTCTCGGGACGTAGTCCGTGCATCGGTCAGGAACAGCTCGTACGGTTTCTTGCCGTCGCGATCGAGCGCGCTCAGCTCGTCTTCGATGTACTGCACCAGCCGCGGGCGCTCCCGCTCGGCGATGAGATCGATGCGGTTGACCGCAAGCAAGAGCGTTGCCCCCGAGTCCGCGAGCCCCCCCACGGCCGCAACGGCGTCGCGCAAAAATGCCATCTCGGTGCGGTTGAGTAGCTGCGTCGCGTCGAGGGCCAAGATGAGGATGTCTGCTCGAGGCAGCTCTCCTCGGCTCACCGAGGCCCGGAAGGCCGAGATGTCGTTGATGCCGGGGGTGTCGACGAGCTCGAGCGAGCCAGGAAGGATCCCGCCTTCGATCTCGTACTCGAGCGTGCCTTCGTCGGCAGGATCCGGTGCGGTCGCACCTTTCGTCAGGGGGCCCTTTGCAAGTCGGTTGAAGCGTGCGTCGTCGAGCGATTCGCGCCCGTCGTCGCCTTTGTCCAGATATGCTCCGGGAGTCTCTCCCTCGCGCACGATCACCGTCGCCCCAGTGGTGGGGGTGACTCCCGTAGGCAGGATGTCCTGGCCAAGCAGGGCATTGATCAGCGTGGACTTGCCCTGCTTGATCTCGCCGAGCACGACGGCGCGAATCCGGGAGTCCGAAAGGCGGCGCTCGGTGTCCTCGACGATGGTTTCGCCGAGGTCTGGCAAGCCCAAGGTCGCGGCGATTTCTTGCAGGCGCTTGGCGTGTCCAGTGAGCGATTCGGCGGTGGCAGTCGTCGTGTTCACAGCAGTCCCAGCCTTCTTGTCAGTCGTTGGTCGCAGCGCGCGAGGGACCACGCCTCGGCGAGGGCCTTCTCGCGCGCGCGGGCTTCGGCGAGTTCGTTCTCTTGCCGCTCACGCGCCGCGTCTTCCTTCTCTTGCTCTGCGGCCAGTCGCTCACCGGCAGCTTCAGCCTCCGCGACGGGGTCCTCGGCGGCAGGAGCGTCGACTCTGGCCTTTTCGGCGCCTGGTGCGGGCTCGACCTCTTCGTTGCCGGGCGCGTCGGCAGGCGCGTCGTCTTTCTTGGCGTCGCCGTCAGCGGCGTCTTCGGTCGGTTGCGCCAGGCGAGGTGCGAGGGTCCAGCCCGACTTGGGTCCCGAAAGCCGCAGGCGCGTCAGCAGACGGGACTTTGAAAAGTCGTCCATGGCGCGCACGCGTTCGACCAGATCCGGAGCGGGGGGAAGCCACGAAACGCCTGGGTCGGCGTGTGCGCGCAGAGCCTCGCGTGCTTCATCCAGGTCGCCGACGGCGAGCAGACCCGCCCGGTCGGCCGAGAACACCGCGACCCGGGACCATGGGCGCAGAAGCGTCCGAACCAGACCGACGCCGCGTTCGGCCCGCTGCGCCATGAGGTGTGCCGCGAAAAGCGGTCCGTGGTCGCACTGCAGGTGCGACAGGCCCGAGGCGAGAAGGAAGGCGCGCTCGCTTGCGGGCATGGTTTGCAGTCGCTGGCGGTCGACGATCAGCCAATGCGAGCCACCTTTGGTGGTGCCCAACGGGGTGACCACAGGCCACTGCTCCGCGACGCCCGGCTTGAGGATGCGGATGGACGGCCACGGTGCGTGGAGCATCCGGACCAACCCGAGCAGGTCGTCCATGGTGCCCGTGGCGAGCGTCTTTCCTGCGGGCTCGAGGACGTCGGCGGACAAGCCCGTGATCAGGTCGTTCCACCGGCGATCCACCGAGCGCATGAGCGGATCGCCCACGGTGCTTTGGCCGAGCCACGCCGCCCGGCGCAGATCGACGCCGTAGGCGTACGTGCTCCGAGCGAGATGGTGCTCGTACGCGAGTTGCTCGCGTCGGTTCACCAGCTGCGCGATGTCGATTGCGGGCTTGGACACCACCGCTAGCATAGTGCGCGCAACTACGCGGCTGACCTCAAAACCGGCGGAATTCCGGGTCGCACAGGCCCCGAGCCACGAGTCCGGAAGCCATCGGAGGGCACGTGCATCCGTTCTTGGCCGAACTTTCCGCTCCGTTGGAGCCGGATCGCGATGACCACGGCAGACCCGTTCACCTGGTCAGGCCGTGCGACGTACCGCGGACCTCGCGCGGGACCGCCGCGGCATCGACGCATCGCACTTCGTTCGGAGGTGAAACCCTCGTCATCTTGCGGCGTATCGCGCAACCGAGGTATCCACCGCGGTCTATGAGCGCGTTGGCTCGCGGGAACGATGCAGCGTTGGTGGAGCTGCCGAAATCGGTTTGGTCCAAAGGTACGAGGCCGCTGCAAGGTCGGCTGTTCCGTTGGACGCTGGCGATCACGGTCGTTTCGTTCGGGCTCGTCGTTCCCGGGACGATCGCGAAACTCGGATTCCTGCTTGGCGGTTTCCTGCTCGGCGTCTCGCTTTTTCCCTTCATCGACAGTCGCCTCGAGGCGATCGAAGCGGAGTGCGCGGGCGCTTCCCGCTCGAAGGCGGCGTCGTTGCTCGGCGGCCTCGAGGGGCGTCGCCTGGTGTCTCTTTTCGCACCGCACGTTTGGGTGTCGCTGCAGAAGGGACGGCTGAACCTGGCCAAAGGGGACACCCGTGCCGCGGCCCACGCGTTCGCGGAGGCCGCTCGCCAGTGCGGCAACATCGAACAACCGGAACTCGTTGGTGCGCAGGCGCATGCCTTTGCGCTGTCGGGTGATCGGAAGTCCGCGCGCGAGCTCCTCGTCGGCATGGAGAAGCGCAAGCAGCTGCGCGGACTCGACAAGTTCAACCTCGGCGTCGTGTACGTCGAGGAGCCGGGCAAAACCGGCGAAGCCGTCGACCTGCTAGAGAGCGCGCGTGAGGAAATCGGTGCGGCGCCTCGCTTGGACGCAGCGCTCGCTTTGGCTTACGCGCGACACGATGGGTTGACGCAGGCGCAGTCGATGCTCGACGACCTCGACGAGGACGCGTTCGAAGACGATGATGCTGCGAAAGAGCTCTACAAGCGTGCCAGGCGGTCGATTCGCCAGGCTCGCGACGCGAAGAGCAAGGCTTCGCGCGGAGCGAAAAAGAAAGCCAAGGGCGGGCAGGACCAGGCAGCCGGAGACAGCACCTTGAAGCGCGGTCGCGCCAAGAAGGACCGCCGGAAGGAGCGGCGTGAGAAGCGGAAGAGTCGCGGCAAGAAGGGCCGGAAGGGCAAGCGCGACGCGACGCAAGATATGTCTTCGAAGGACATGGATGCTGCTTTGAAGCCGACGGCCGACCTCGCCGAGGCGGACGCTGCGTCGAAGACAGAAGACCGCGCCACCTCCGAAACTGGGGCGAAGGCCGCCGATGAGAAGAAGGCCGCCGACGAGAAAGCAGCCGAAGAGAAGGCGGCAGCTGAGAAAGCGGCAGCTGAGAAGAAGGCAGCCGAAGAGAAGGCGGCAGCTGAGAAAGCGGCGGCGGAGAAGAAAGCCGAAGAGAAAGCGGCAGCGGAGAAGGCAGCCGAAGAGAAAGCGGCGGCGGAGAAGAAAGCCGCTGAGGAGAAGGCTGCTGAAGAAGCTGCACGCCGGGCCGAAGCGGACGCCAAAGCGCGCGCGGTAGCCGAGGCACTTGCACAGGCTGAGGCTGAGGCCGAGCTCGATCCGAAAGCGAAGGCAGAGGCGGAAGCGGCGGCTGCCGCGAAGGCCGAAGCCGACGCCAAGGAGGCAGCGAAGAAGGCCGCAGAGCGGGCCAACGCGAAGGCCGAAGCGAAGGCAAAGTCAGGCGCGGCGCCGGAGAAGCCGCTGTTCGGGTCCGACTCTCAGCCACTATTCGTGCCCCCTCCAGTCCCGGCCTTCGGGACGAACTCCGATGCGAAGCCGACCCTGACCACGGCTGTGAAGCCTCCCGTACCCGAGATCGACGCGCCGAAGGTTGCCAATGCACCGAAAGTGGCGGCGCCGAAGGTCGCCGCACCTCCGGTCGTCAACGCGCCGAAGACCAACGCTCCAGCGATCGATACCGAGGGCTGGGACGACCTATTCGGCGAAGACTGAGGCGCACACAAGTCGCCTCCCGCCGAGTGCTCCCCGCTAGAGCTCGAGGCCTTGGTCTGTGCAGTACGACGCGACCGCGTCGCGCTGCCGCTCGGACACGTGCCGCATCATCTTCAGGGCCTTGGTCCGATTGCCCAGGTGGCAGTGCGCCTTGACGATCAGTCGGAGCGCCGCCTGGTTGCGTTCGGTTCGGTTGCTCTTCTTGGCCAGCTCGAGTGCATCGCCGTGCTTTCCAGCGGCCAGAGCTGCCTGTGCCTGTGCCGCAAGCTCGGCTCCCGTGAACCCATCCACCGCGGACGTCACGTCCACACCGAGTTCACGGCAAGCGATGAGCGCCTTGCTGCGAGACTTGGCTCCGACCAGCTTGCGGAATGCAAGGCGAGCCGTCGGTCCGTCGTTGAGCTTGCAGGCCGCGACGGTCATGTCGATCAGCGCACGGCTCTTGCCGGTGTCTTCGTAGCGGGAACGGGCAGCGTCGTATTCCGCCTGCGCGGAGGAACGATCAACCGGCGAGGGCGCGGGTGCGGGGCTCGGCGGGACCGCAGCTGTGGCCACACCGGGCCCGGGAGTGCCTGTGGGTGCCGGTTCGGTGGGCGCGGCCCCAGCCGCGGTTTCGTTCACATCGCCGCCCGGGCCGTCGTCTGCCCCGCCGAACATCGCGACGCCGATTCCGATCGCGGCAACCACCACGACCCCGATGCCGATGAACATCATCGGACTGCGCCGCTCTTCGCGGGGTGCGGGGGAGCGAATGTGCGAAGCGACCGTTTCATACCCGCCGGTGAGTTCGGCTGCGGGTGCACGCTGAGGCTCGACCACCACGCCCGACTCGGTGCTGATGCTTGCGGCTGCCTCTGCTCCGGAGTCGATCTCGTCGACGATGAGCGTGGGTGCGTCCGCGTCCTTGCCTAGCTTCTCGGCGTCGAGGGCCGCGGGGTCGACCTCCCCGGAGTCGGGAGCGTCGACGTTCGGTAGTCCGAGTTCCAGCATCGGAACGACATCCACCGTCGGTGATGGCGGCCGCTCGTCGAGGTCGTCGGTATCGATCGGAACGTCGTCGTCGGTGTCGATGTCGATCGGTTCGTCGATGACCGAGTGCTGACCCGAGGTGAGCTTCGTGGGGCCGCCCGCCGTCTCGTCGAGGACCTCGGCTGCGGGGGCGTCTTCGGACGGCTCCCAGTCGGGGAGCTCGGGCAACTCCTCGGGGACGGACATCTGGACCATCGACGTCGCCGCGTACGCGCCGGTCATCAACTCGGAGAGCGCGTCGTCGCGATAGTCGGGTGCGTCATCGTCCCGAGGTTTGCCGGACGTGTCATTCACGGGCCGGGGCATCGTGGCATCGTGACCGGCTGGGAATCAATGCCCGCGGCCTTCGGCTGCGATGACGCAGCACGGGGTGCAAGATTGAAGTCCGAACCTGCAGACGTTGCGAAATCTCGCGACGGACTGGGGCGAGCGCAGGCCGCGAGGGAACTGGAACGTCTGACTCAGCTGCCCTTGCGAAGCTCTTGCAGAACTTGCTTCGCGAGGGCCTTCAGCGTGTCGAACACGCCGTTGCCGGTGGTGGCAATCGCTTCGAACTCGGGCACGTTCGTGGGGTTGAGCATCTCCGAGAGCTCAGCCACCGGAACGGCGCTGGGAAGGTCGCGTTTGTTGTACTGGACGACGTACGGAAGCTTGTCGAGCGAGTAGCCCTGCTCGGCGACGATCGTGCGCAGGTTCTCCATCGACTCGAGGTTCGCCTCCATCCGCGCGATCTGCGAATCGGCGCCGAAGACCACCCCGTCGACGCCCTTCAGGATGAGCTTGCGGCTCGCGTCGTAGAAGACCTGACCCGGCCCCGTGTACAGGTGGAACCGCGTCGTGCAGCCGCGGGTCCGTCGCGGGCCGGGCCCGTTGGAGCACGCGCGA
>CAYSPB010000067.1:20533-23665 GCA_964432695.1 uncultured Nannocystaceae bacterium | reverse complement strand
ACGGCCATCCATGGGTGCACGCCGCGCTCACGCAGCAGACCGACGACCCCGCCAACGGTCACACCGCCCAGCAGAGCGGACAGCGCCGCCATTCGAAACCCGACCGATCCCAGCGGCAGCACGGTCGCCAGCCGCAGCAGTAAGCCGTATCCGGGCGCGCCCGGCGGATGCATCACGCCCAGCTCGTATCCCGCCGCCCCGATCTCCCCCGAGTCGAGCCAATAGTGGGCCGGCGAGGCGAACGCGAGAAAGACCACGAACGCCACCCAGCCGACCGCAAGGGCGAGCCGCATCGCGCGATTGTTCCAACATCGCTCGCGCGGGAGCAAGCCGCAGATTCCCCGAGATTTGCGGGTGAGGTGCGCTGCCGCCTCCGCCCTGATAGCTTCCGGCCGTGATCAACGTCCGCCGTGACGCTGCCGCGCTGCCGCCCGACACCGCCGTGTGCATGGGCGCGTTCGACGGGCTCCACCGCGGGCACCAGGCGCTCCTGGACCGCGCGCGCACCCACGCCCCGCGGGTTGCCCTGGTGACGTTCGACCCGCATCCCACCAAGATCATCGCGCCCGACCGGCAGCCGAAGCTGATCTACGCCCCCATTCAGCGGGAGCGCGTCGCCGAGGCGCTCGACGTCTCGGCCTTGGTCCTGCTGCCGTTCGACGAAGCGATGTCGAAAATGTCCCCCGAGGCGTTCGTGCAGGCATGCCTCATCGACGGACTTCAACCCGCCGCGATGGTGGTGGGTGCGGACTTCCGCTTCGGCGCGCGGCGAGCCGGGGATGCCGAAGCCCTGCGCACTTTGCTCGCACCAGCGGGCATCGACGTCGACATCGTGGCGCCGGTTCCCCTCGGCGTCGGCGAGAACGCGAAGCTCAGCAGCACCGACATTCGCCGCGCGCTGGATGCCGGTGACGTGCACACGGCCGGCACGCTGCTGGGTCGGTGGCACGCGCTTGCAGGCACCGTCGTGCACGGCGCCAAGCGAGGCCGCGCGCTGGGCTTTCCCACCGCCAACCTCGGACCGAGCGAAGGCTATGCGCCGCCGATCGGCATCTATGCGACCGCGCTCTCCGTTTGGGATCCCGGCTCGCCCGACTACGGCACGGTTTGGCCCGCGGTCACCAGCGTCGGCCGCAACCCGACCTTCACCGACGGTGACGCTCCCGTCGTCGTCGAGACGCACGTGCTCGACCAAGCGCTCGGGGAGCGGCTGTACGGTGTCGACGTCGAGGTCGCGTTCGTATCTCGGCTGCGCGGCGAGGTGAAGTTCGACGGTGCCGACGCGTTGGTCGAGCAGATGCACCGCGATGCCCAGCAGGCGCGCGAAGCCCTGACAACCGCGGTGCTAGACCGCGTCCTCGCCCCCCCGACGGAGCAAACCCGATGAGCGCCCGCGACCCCATCGCCAGCACGACGATCGCGCGGCTGTACATCGCGCAAGGGCACCTTCGAAAGGCGGCCCGCATGCTCGGGGTCCTGCTCGAGCAGGACCCCGACGACGGCGCGGCGCTCCACCTACGAACGCGACTGCGTGCCATGCAGGCGCCTACGCTCACCGCCTCGGTCGACGACACCGCGTTGGAAATCGAGTGGGACGGTGTTCCCGAAGACCCGGCGCGCCATGTCGTCGTCGTTTCCTACCTTGCCGCCGGCACGCTGCCCCAGGTGCATGTCACCTCGGTCCCCTGCAAAGAAGCCGCAGATGCCTGCACGTTCGAGCGACCGCAGCAGCCCGGAAGCGCCGTCGTTTCGCTGGGATATGTGGGCGAATCAGGGTGGGTTGCCGAAGCGGTGACGAGCCCACTGGTCTGGTCGGCCGCACCCGAAGACGACTGAGCGCGTGCTACCGTCCGCCGCGATCATGTTCCGCGGCGCATTCACGGCCCTCGTCACCCCGTTTCGAAATGGCTCCGTCGACTACGACGCGCTGAAGAAACTCGTCGATGCGCAGATCGAAGGCGGCATCGACGGGCTGGTTCCGTGCGGCACGACCGGCGAGTCCCCGACCCTCACGCACGCGGAGCAGATCAAGGTCATCGAGACCGTGGTCGACGCCGCCGGCGGCAAGGTGCCGATCATCGCCGGCGCTGGCTCCAACAACACGACCGAGGCCATCGAGATGGCCACCGCCTGCAAGAGCATCGGCGTCACCGCCACGCTGCAGGTCATGCCCTACTACAACAAGCCTTCGCAGCAGGGCATGCGCGACCACATCCTGAACGTCGCAGAGGCTTCGGGCGTGCCGGTCGTTCTCTACAACGTGCCCTCGCGCACCGTGGTGGACCTGCAGCCGGAAACCGTCTCAGAGCTGGCCCAGCATGAGCTGGTCCTGGGCATCAAGGAGGCCACCGGCGACATGGATCGCGCCATCCAGATTCGCGAGCAATGCGGCGAGGACCTGGCCATGCTCAGCGGCGACGACTTCACCCTGCTGCCCTTTCTCAGCATTGGAGGCGACGGCGTGATCTCGGTGGGCAGCAACCTCGTGCCGGGACTGTTTGCCCGGTTGTGCGCCGCCACCCGCGAGGGCAAGTGGGACGAAGCGCGCGAGCTTCAATACAAGCTGCAGCCGCTCAACCGCGCCATGTTCTGCGCGAGCAACCCCGGACCGCTCAAGGCCGCCCTCGCATCGCTGGGCCGCATGACGCATGACGTCCGGTCGCCGTTGGCCCCCGTCGTCGAAGGCGATGCCGCCCACACCCAGGTGATGGACGCGCTGCGCGGACTGGAGCTGGGCGGATGAGCGACGACCGCGTCACTTCCGTCGTCATCGTCGGCGCCCGCGGGCGCATGGGCCAGAGCCTCATGAGCGAGGTGCTCTCGTCCGACACCATGACCCTCGCGGGCGCCGTCGCACGCCCCGGTGCGCCCGGCCTGCGCGAGGACGTCGGTCAGCTCGTCGGTCGGCGCAACGTGGGCGTCGAGCTCGAGGACGAACTCAACCCCGGCCGCAACGACGTCGTGGTCGACTTCTCGCTGCCCGAAGCGACCGAGGCCTACCTCGCCCGCTGCGTGGATGCCCGCGTGCCGCTCGTGCTCGGCACCACCGGCCTGACCGAGAGCACCCGCGCCGCGCTGATCGAAGCCAGCCGCGAGATCCCGATCGTCGCGGCGGCAAACTACTCGGTGGGC
>CAYSPB010000067.1:261-20523 GCA_964432695.1 uncultured Nannocystaceae bacterium | reverse complement strand
GTCACCCTGCTCATCCACCTCGCCGGCGCCACCGCCAAGGCCCTGGGCACGGACTGGGAGGCCGAGATGTTCGAGATTCACCACCGCCACAAGCGCGATGCCCCCTCGGGCACGGCGCTGCGGGTCGGGGAAGCCGTCGCCGAAGCCACCGGTCGAAACTTCGATGCGGTCCGCAAGACCAACCGCGACGAGGTCGGGCCTCGCTCCAAGGATGAGATCGGGATCATGGCGCTGCGCGGCGGCGACGTGGTCGGCGAGCACACGCTGATGTTCATCGGCGAGTCCGAACGCCTCGAGCTGACCCACCGCGCGTTGGATCGCGCCATCTTCAGCCGTGGCGCTCTCCGGGCCGCTCGCTGGATCGGCGGTCGCCCACCGGGCCTGTACGACATGTTCGACGTACTCGACCTGCACGGCGTCGACAGCCGTTGAGGCCCGGGCCGCGTGCCCTTCCGCAATCGGGAATGGTGCCCCGACCCGAACACGGTACGCTCGCCTCATGGCGGCATCGGTGTTCGGTCGGATGCTTCGCGCATGGCGACGGCGACGCGGTCTGTCGCAGCTGAGCCTCGCCACCGAGGCGGGAACGTCTCCGCGACACCTCTCGTTCTTGGAGACGGGGCGTTCCCGGCCGGGTGCCGACCTCGTGCTTCGGCTCGCGGACGCGCTACAGGTTCCCGAGCGCGACCGCGGCCACCTGCTCGAAGCCGCAGGACTACCCCACGGTGGACCGCGGACCCCGTTCGAACCCGACGCGCTCCAGCCCTTCTTGCGCGCGGTAGAGCAGCTGCTGGACAGGCATGCGCCCTACCCCGGATGCGCACTCGATGGGTACGGCCAGGTGGTTCAAGTCAATCCCGCGTTCGAGCGACTGTGGCCTGGCGCAACTGGCATGACGGCCGAACAGGGCATCGACGCTTTCTTCGCGCCCGGTCCGGCGCGCACGCTGATCGACAACTGGGCCGAGCTTGCGTGGCGCTCGGTCGACGTGCGGCGTCGCGAAGCCGCGCGCTCCGGTGATCCGCGCATGCTGACGCTCGCTGAACGAGCGGCCGAGCACCTCGCCGACGTGCCGCGCCCCGCCGAAGCCGACACGCCTCGCGAACCGGTCTTCTGCCCTCGGTTTCGCGTAGGCGATCGAGTCTTGCGCACGTTCACCACGGTCATGCGCTTCGAACACGCCGACGACCTGGGCCTGCGCGCGCTCAAGGTCGAGCTGATCTTTCCGGCGGATCCAGATGCGGCGGCGTTCTTCGAGAGGCCGAGGTAGCCAGTCCGAGTTCGACCTCGAGGTCGGCAAAGGTCCCCCGCATCAGCCGGAGCGTCATCAGCCGAACCAGCGGTGAGAACAGGAGCCCCAGCGGGGTCAGCTCGACCGTGCTCTTCACCGTCACGCGGCTGCGTCCTTCGCAGAGGTCCTCCACCTGCCATCGAGATCCCGCCGCACGAATCGGCGCGCTCGGCTCGAGCAGCTCGTACGCGAACGTGCGGCGCTGCGGGTCGAACTCGACCAAGCGCTCGCGCGCTGCGCCATCGCTCACCAACAGGCTGGGCTCGAACGTGCACGCGCGAATGGCTCCGACGCCGAGCTCTCCCTCGAGCCGCGACGACGAGATGCTCCGGGCCCAGGTCAGCTCCGCAAAGCCATCGCCCAACACGGCCCAGACGCGTTCGGCGGGGGCATTCACCTCGACACTTCGCTCCACTTGCATGCACTGGGTATGGGTCCCGGTTCACGCGAGAGCACTTCCCGAACCGGGAAGCGCGGCCATGCCGGCAACGATTCTGCGATAGGCTGCGACCGTGTCACGACTGCCGTACTTGACCACCCGCCTGCAGGGCTTCGGCACCACGATCTTCGCGGAGATGACCGCGCTGGCCAACGAGCACGGCGCGGTCAACCTCGGGCAGGGGTTCCCGGACTTCGAGGGTCCCGCCGAGGTCAAGGAAGCCGCAATCGAGGCGATGCGAGCCGGCCACAACCAGTACTGCCGCAGCTTCGGCATTCCGCCTCTGTGCGCGGCGATTGCGGAGCACCAAAAGCGTTTCTACGACCTCGACTACGACCCGGACGGAGAGGTCACGGTGTTCGCCGGCGCAACCGAAGCGATTGCGAGCAGCCTGCTGGCCCTGTGCGAAGCTGGAGACGAGGTCGTGCTCTTCGAGCCCTTCTACGACAGCTATCGCGCCGCCGTGGCCATGAGCGGTGCATCGCCCCGCGTGATTCCGCTTCGTTCGCCCGACTTCTCCTACGACCCTGAACTGCTCGAGCTGTCGATCGGGCCCAAGACCCGCGTCCTGGTGCTCAACAGCCCGCACAACCCCACCGGCAAGGTCTTCAGCAAGGCCGAGCTCGAGCACATCGCATCGCTGTGCATCGAGCATGACGTGATCGTGCTCAGCGACGAGGTCTACGAGCACCTCGTCTTCGAAGGCGAGCACGTCCCCATCAGTACCCTGCCCGGCATGAAGGAACGCACCGTGAGCATGTCTTCGGCAGGCAAGACGTTCTCCTTCACCGGCTGGAAGATCGGCTGGGCCTGCGCCAGCGAGTCGCTGTCGCGCGCAATCCGAACCGCGCACCAGTTCGTCACCTTCTGCAACGGCACCCCCTTCCAGCACGGCATCGCCCACGCGCTGCGAATGGGCGACGACTTCTTCGACACGTTCCGCGCAGAGTACCGAGCGAGGCGCGACAAGCTGTGTGCAGGGCTGCGAGACGTCGGATTCGAGGTACTCACGCCGGCAGGTACGTACTTTGCGTGCGTGGACATCTCCGCGATGGGGCTCGGAGACGACGCCACCGTCTGCCGCCTTCTGCCCGAAAAGGTCGGCGTAGCCGCGATCCCCAACTCGGCGTTCTACCTCGATCCCCGACGCGGCAAGCACCTGGTGCGCTTCGCCTTCTGTAAAACCGACCCCGTCCTCGACGAAGGCGTGGCACGGCTGCGCAAGAACATCGGCAACCTGAGGGCGTCATGAAGGTCGCCGGCATTCAGGCGGACCTCGTCTGGGAGAACCCGACCGCAAACTTCGAACGGCTCGGGCCCTGGGTCGCCGCCGCGGCCGGTGCCGGCGCGCGGCTGGTCGTGCTTCCGGAGATGTTCTCGTGCGGCTTCTCGATGAACGCCGATGCCATCGCCGAGCCCATCGACGGTCCGAGCACCGACTTCTTGCGCGCGCAGGCCCGTACGCACGGCGTCTGGGTCACCGGCAGCATTCCCGAGCGCCCAACCGACGGCCGGCCCCGCAATGTGCTGGTCCTCGCCGCGCCCGACGGAACGCTGCATCGCTACGCAAAGATTCACCCGTTCACGTTCGCCAAGGAACACGAACACTACGACGCGGGTACGCGGTTCGTGACCGTGAATGTCGACGGCCTGCGGGTCACCTTGTTCGTCTGCTACGACCTGCGCTTCGCCGACGAGTTCTGGGCGACCGCGCACGACACCGACTGCTACGTCGTGGTCGCCAACTGGCCCAAGAAGCGGCGCGAGCATTGGACCACCCTGCTTCGCGCGCGCGCCCTCGAGAACCAGGCGTACGTCGTTGGAGTGAACCGAGTCGGCACGGGAGGCGCGCTGGAGTACAGCGGAGACAGCCGCATCTTCGACCCGTGGGGCGAGCCGCTCGCGGCCGCGGCGATGGGCGAGACCATACTGCTCGCCGACGTCGATCCACAGGTCGTTGCGGATGCGCGTACGAAGTTTCCCGTCCTCTCGGACCGCCGACCGTCCCGGCAGCAATCGTAGTTTTGGGACCGTTCGCCGAAAGCCGCGCCCGCTGAGCAGCGTTGGCAGGGCATGAACAACGTCTTCGTTCGACCCCTCGCCTTCGTCCTCTCCCTCCTCCTGCTCGGCTGCGGCACCGACAGCG
Organism: uncultured Nannocystaceae bacterium; assembly: GCA_964432695.1. Lineage (GTDB taxonomy): Bacteria > Myxococcota_A > Polyangia > Nannocystales > Nannocystaceae > CAJXVA01. Next base: position 16,647 of record CAYSPB010000067.1, on the reverse strand, counting down.
CCGAGAGTGGCATCATCGACGACTTCTACACCTCTGGGGGATATGAGACCTCTACCGGTGGAGCACCGACGACGACACCACCAGACGAACCGGACGGTACGACGAGCACGGCCTCGTCATCGGGCGCACCACCAACAACCTCAGACACCGAAGGCTTCGGTTCCACGACGTCCACCACCGGTGGGACGTGGGGAGGCTCGACGTCCATCGACTCCAGCGGAAGCAGCTCCGGAGACGCACCCGACGAAACGTGTCCGGGCGACGTGCCGGCCGCTGCGTTGTGCTCCGCGCTCGCCCAGCCCTGGGGCGCATGCGAAGTCGCGCCGCTGTTCACCGCGCTGCAGTGCGAGGCGAAGCTCGAGGCCGCCGCCGATGAGACCTGCCGCAGCACCATCATCCGCGAACTCGCATGCCTGGCCGCCACCGCCTGCGAACCGGCCCCCGAGGAGGCGTGCGCAGCGGAGATCGAGGCGTTCGAACTGTACTGCTGAGACTCGACTGCGCAGAACCCGGCGTCTTCGCACGCGCCTAGTCCCGCGCTCGGACGACGAACGCGACGATCATCGATCGGCATTGGTGGCACGCTGATTGACCCTCCGCGCGCCCGCGGCCTACCGTGATCGCAGTGTGGGCACTCGCGCTCGTCGTCTCGCTCGCGGGGCCACCGATCCTGCCGCCGCTACCGGGTGAGTCGGCACCGGCCAGCCCGGAGCCCGAACCCGAGCCAAAACCCGCACCGACCAAGCCGTCCAAACCGGCGCCGACGCCTGTCGCCGAGCCGAGCGCTCCCGCCCCGAAGCTAGAGCCGAAGGCCGCGTCCGCGTCTCCACCCGAGGGGACGTTCTCCATCCCCAAGACCGAAGAACCGCCGCAACCTGCTGCGGCCGGACCCGCGCCCGCGCCCCCTCCGGCCGACGCGCCCGCGCCCAAGACCGACCAAGGGCCAACGGCAGCGCCGCGCATCGGCGAGCTACCTGCCGAAGCCGACGCTGACCGACCGGCGTTCCTTCAGCTTCCTCCGCCGTCGCGCCCCCCCTACCGAGGCACCGGCCTCTTCATCGGTGCCGGCGTTGCGTTTGCCGTCGCGCTGACCGAGCAGATCATCGCGCACCGACTCGTGAAGGACCGCTGCATCGACCCGATCGGGCGCGGTGAGTTCGACACGGGTGAAGACATCGGCGAGGCCGTCACGGGCTGCGCGCCCGGTGTACTGCCCGCGCTGGCCCTACGCGTACACTCCGACATCGGCCTGCTCGCCGCCATCGGCCTGACCACGGCGGGTGCAATGACCCGGGGCAACCGAGACGCATACGACGACGTCTTCGCTGCGACACCTCGGCGTCGCCAAGTTGCCGGCTTGCGCATCGCGGGCATCAGCCTCATCGGCACGGGCGTGGTGTCGTGGCTCTCCACGGGGGCCGCGGCGTGGGGGGTCGTCGGAGGCTGCGGCACGGCACGGTGCGTGAATGGAGGCCGGCTCATGGCGTTCATCACCCGTGACGTGTCGGCGGCGATGGTCGCCAGCGGAGCCGGCATGCTCGCGTTCGCGGAGACCTATCGCCGTCGTCACGACGGCTACACGAGGGACCGCGCACTGTCGGTTGGGCCAACGATCTCGCGGGGGCAGTTCGGACTCCGCGCCGTCGGCCGATTCTAACCGCCATCATGGAGGCGGGGCGGCGGTCTGAGGTGCGGGCTGGGCTGCAGCGACGCGCGTAATCTCCTCGGCCACCGCCGCTGCAGCACCTTCGTCCCCCGCGCGCACGTGCAGCGACTTCAGCTGACCGAGCAGGCGCAGGAACTCGGGGTGCCCCTCGCCCACACTCTCGCGGGTTCCCGCCAAGGCCGCTTCGTAGTTGGCCCGTGCGTCTTCGAATCGTCCCTGCTCGAGTTGGGCGGCCGCGACGTTGCCCCGGATCGCTGCGGTCATCGGATGATTGGGGCCGCGGATCTCCGTCAGCAGATCCACGGCCTGTGCGAAGTACCGTTCAGCCTCGACGTAGTCGTCCAATTCGTAGGCCACGGCGCCGAGCCCCTGGAGGATGAACATGCCCCGCGTTCGCATCGTCTCGGGGTGCTTGCGATAGATGTCGAGCGCCCGCAGGAGGTGCTTCCGCGCAGCCTCCGGTTCTCCCGTCATCGACTGAGCAAGGTTGCCGAGCACCTGCGCGATCCGGCGGTCGTCGGCAGCCACCGAAGCCTCGAAGATCTCGAGCGACAGCCTCAGCTGCTCCCGGGCTGCGGCCTCATCGCCTCCCTGGCCCATCGCCACGCCCAACGCCATCCGCAGACGGCCAACTTCGGGGTGCGAGGGCCCGAGCACGTCGGACGCTTCGGTGATCGCAGCCCGCAACACCGCCTCGGACTCCTGCGTCCGGCCGAGGTGCGTGAGTGCGTCGCTGCGAATGGCTGCGACCTGGAGGCGGGTGGTGTGGTCTTCGAGCGGTACCTCCAGGCGCTCGAGGCCATCGAGGGCATCGGCATATTCGCCGCGATTCGTCAGGACGTTGGCCTCCGCGAGCCCCAGCCCCGTCGTGCACTGCGGCGAGGGGCCAACCTCGAGCGCGACCGCGGCATGCTCGCGCCAAAGCTCACTCTGCTCGGCACGCCCGAGCCAAACCCCGTACACGTCGACGAGTTCTGCAGCAGCCTTGCAGGCGCGCTCGAAGTCCTTCGAACGAACGGCGGAGAAGTACGACGCCTCGAGATGCTGCGCGGCGTCCTCATGGCGCTGTAGCGCGCGCTCCAGACGGCCCAGCAGCAGCCCGGCATCGGCTCGCAGCGGTGCATGGCCGAGCACCGCGGCCTGAGCGTCCACAGCCGCCGCCTGCCCCGCCACGCTCGATGCATGCCCGGTGAGGAACTCGGCGCGAACGCCCTGAAGCTCGGCACGAAGCGCCGCGACGGCTTCCGCATCCCCCGCAGGGGGACGGGTCTCAGCGCGCGCTTGCAGCCGGTCCAGATCACCGCATCGCCGAGGATCGGCGAGCGTGACGACCGAGGCGAGCGCGCGCTCCACGGTCGACGCATCCGCCGAAGACAGCCGCTCCACCAGCGCACCCAACGAGCCGCGCTGCTCCTCGAGACAGTCCACCGCCATGGAAAACTGAGGCTCCGACCACAGACCGCGGATGCGCGTGTCTTCGCAGCGCTCGCGGTACTCATCGACCCACCGGCGACCGTAGTCGTCCAGACGTGCCGACGCGCGTTCGGCCGTCACCGTCGCATCGGCGACCCGGGTCGCTTCGAAGGCCTGCTGAATCCCTGCCGCGTGGGTGCCAGACCACGCCGTTGCAAGACGCTCCGGAGCGCCGGTACACGGTTGGACCGCCGGGGCCGCAGCGTTGCGACTCAGAGCAAGACCCGCGAGCGCGCCGACGACGAGCACCCCGCCCGCAAGCCGGATCCGCCTTCGGCCGCGGTATCGAACCGCCTCCAGTCGAGAGAGCAGCGCAGACATGTCGGCGAATCGCGCCGACGGCGACGGCTGCAGGCCTCGCTCGATCACGGCCCGCAGCGCACGGGGGACCGCGCGAGCGGTCGATGCTGGTCGCTGCTCTGGACGCCCCCCGTACACCGCTTCGTGCAACGTCACACAGAACGCGAACTGATCCGCGCGAGCATCCACCACCCCGCCCGTGATCTGCTCGGGCGCCATGTAGCCAGGCGTACCGGCAAAGGCCGAGCGCGTGCGCTCCGGCAGCGCCTCGTCGCCGAGGTTCCAGTGCCCAGGCTCGGTCGGATCTCCCTCAGCCTCCAGTACGCGCGCAAGGCTGAAATCTCCGACGCACGCGCGTCCGTCCGCCCGCACGAAGACGTTGTGGGGCTTGAAGTCGCGATGCACCAGGCCGTGCTCATGCGCTGCTGCGAGTCCGGATCCCGCCTCCAAGAAGCGGTCCAAGGTCGCATCGATCGACCGCGGTGCGCGGCCCAGCCAGTCTCCCAGCGTCCCGCCTTCGGCAAGCTCCATGACGACATAGACCTGCGCATCGAGCTCTCCGACCTCGAAGACGCGCAGGACACCGGGGTGGTCGAGTTTTGCCATCGCCCGGCCCTCTCGAATCATGCGAGCCCGGCCCTCGTTCGCCCCCAGTCGCTCGGAGCGAAGGATCTTGAGCGCGACAGAGCGCTGCAGCGTCGGGTCCTCCGCTGCATACACGATGCCCATGCCACCTCGCCCCAAGGTCCGCCGGACCAGGAATCGGCCGACCCGGACCGGTTCTCCGGCCGTGAACAGACGGTCGGCCAACGACGCGAACATCACCTGCGAGCAAAGGTCTGATGCATCCGGACTCGCGGCCCGCAGTCGCCCCTCGTGCGGGGTCACGGATTCCCGGCTCGGGGTTTCGTCCGAGGGCTCGTGGGCGCTCTGACTGCCGTGACTTTCCATCGCACAACCGGGTGGGGTCCGACTTTCGCTCGCTGACCGAGCGTGACTACCATCTTCGCGTGTCGTCGGACGCTCAGCTCTTCGCCGCATGGTGTGAGGGCGACAACAAAGCCGGGAACGACCTGCTCAAGGGACAGTTCCAGCGGCTGCTTTGTTTCTTCAACAACAAGGCCGGCGACCACACCGAAGACCTCATCCAGCAGACCATGATGGCCTGCATCCAAGCGAAGGCGCAGCTTCGAGACCACTCCAGCTTCCGGGCTTTTCTGCTGCGCATCGCTCGGAACAAGCTCTTCGACTTCCTTCGCGCCCAGTCGCGCAACCCCGTCGATTTCGGCGTCTCGTCGATCCACGACCTCCAGCCCTCACCGAGCAGCCTAGTCGCCAAGGACCGCGAGCACGTCACCGTACTCGATGCCCTTCGAAGCCTGCCCGTGAACCTGCAGATGGTCCTCGAGCTGCACTACTGGGACGAACTGGCCGTGCGCGAAGTGGCCGAGGTGCTCGAGCTACCCGAAGGAACCATCAAAGGGCAGCTCAAGCGAGGCCGGGACGCGCTCGGCCGAGAGCTGCGGCGCCGTACCGGGCCGCATGCCGAACTCGTCGCGGCGATGCAGCGAAGCCGCCCGCGCGAGGGTTGAGGCGCCGCGCCCAACGACGCGGCCCCCACGGAGCCCACCGTTACTGGCGGGCGATGCCCTGCGCTTCGTCGTACGCAACACCCACGCCGAAGCTGCGAATGTGGTGCTCACCGAGGCCGATCGGTTCTCGGTGGACGCGAATGCACGTGAGGTCGGCGACCGCGCCCGCGTAGTAGTAGCGAATGTTGTAGCGGTTCTCGCGCACCGAGTTGAAGCCGGTCACCGCGGTCCACCCCGAGTTTCCGCAGCCCCCGTTGAACGCACCGTTGCGAACGAACACCTTGTACTGCACGCCCGCGATGACGTCGCTGCCTTCCCCTTCGACGGCGGGGTTTCCGGGTCCGGGCTGCTCGTTGATTCGGTTGGAGCACACGCCCCAGTGCACCCGTTGAACCGGTTCATTGCCCGAGTAGAACGTCTGGTACGTACCATTCGAGGGCATGTGCTGGCTGTTGCGGAATGTCGACAGCGCGTGGTCTCGATGCGAGAACGACCAGTTCCAGTCGTCCTGCCATGACCCCGTGTCGCATTCGTACACCGCGTTGCCAAAAGCGGGGAACGTCGTGATCCGCGGAACGTCGAAGGTCCGCGGCGCGTAATCGTCGAGTCCTTTGGCCTCGACCTCGGCCTCGTGGTTGGCCCACAACACCTCGGGAACCTCCGCCTCGGGGGCGAAGTTCAACATCAGCTCCAGCGGGGTGGGCTCGAACTCCGTCATGATCTGCGGGAAGTTCGAGGTGGTGTCTTCGGGTGCCGAGAAGGTGACGATGACGGCGTCGTCGACCGGGTTCGTGAACGTCAGCGAGCCTCCGCCGGGCAGCTCGACCTCGGCGATGGGCGCCGAGATGACCTCGGGCGCGTCGTCGGAAACGTCCTTGTTGGGGTCTTCGCCTTCGCCTTCGAGCAGGCTGTGCTCGGCGTCAAAAGACTCGGACTCGGCTTCGCAGGCTACGACACCAAGCCCGAGGCTCGTCAGGCATGCGGCAACGATTACGGGGGATTGCATGGAGTGCTTCATGACTCGTTCCTATCCGCCCACCGCAGTGACGCCTCCGCCGGGCTCCATCCGTGGGCGCACCCACGCTGCGGAGCGCGGGACACCAGGATGTCTCGGGCGTGAGACCTCGATGCGGTGTGCACTCCTTAGGTCGTCCGCCGCCCCCCGCCGGTTCGAGTTTTCTTCCCCCGACCGGACGTTTTTGGGCCGCGCTTCACAGGACGCAACCGGCCAACACGCTTACCCTTCGTCGAGCGCCAGCCACAAGAGCGCTGCCATCACGAGCGCGTGGTCGACCTCGCCGCTGCGCACCCGATCGTGAATCTCGGCCTTTGGCACGACCTCCACGATGGTTTCTTCCGCCGAGTCATTGCGGACCTCACCGACCTTCACGCAGTCCTCGGCCAGATAGGTGTGCACGCGATTGGGGAACAACGCTGGGTTCGGATTGACCTCGCCGATCTTCCGTACCGACGCGGGCCGATAGCCGGTCTCCTCCTGCAGCTCGCGCGCGGCCGCGGTTGCCGGGTCTTCACCAGGGTCGACCATGCCGCCTGGGATCTCGAGCGTGACGGAGGCCGACCCTTGCCGGTACTGCCGGACCATCACGAAGTCTCCGTCCGGTGTTCTCGCCACAACGTTCACCCACGGTGAGGCGTTGATCCGGAAGAAGACGTGGTCCTTGGCGTCCCCATCCCGGCGGCAGTGCAGCGCATCCACGCTGAACACGCGAAAATCCCCTTGCGGCTCGGTGCGCTCGATCGTCCACGGGCGTGGCTTCATGGCTCCGTTCTATCAGGCAGAACCCGCACGGTGCGCTTGGCAGGATGCGACTGCTGTAGATGCTGCCCAGGCTCACCGCGCTGGCGTGTGATGCCCCCGCCGACGCGCCGGCGTCGGACACCAATACCAAGACGGCAAGGGCCTCGAGCGCGTCAGGTACAGCGCCAGCTTCGACGACTTTCCAATGTACAAGGACGGCAAGTCCCTCGTACTCGGGTCGAACCGGAACACCGCGAAGCGCGGAGACACGAATGCGCTCCTCACCGACTGGAAGTCGAGCCGGGGCCTGGGCCTGCGTCGCGCTTGACGGGTCGCCTCAGGCAACCGAAGGTCTCGGTATGCCGCGTCATCGCTACGAGCGCCCGAGAGGTTCTCTGGTCGAGGTCCAGGTCGACGCCCCCTCGGTGAAAGACAACCTGCTCGGCGACCCGTGGCAGCGCACGGTCGCCGTGTATCTCCCCGAGGGCTACGAGGACAGCGATGCCGATTACCCACTGTTCGTCGACCTTGCGGCCTATACGAGTTCCGGCCTCAAGCGTTTGGCGTGGACCGCCTACGGTGAGAGCGTGCCGCAGCGTATCGACCGGCTCGTCGCAGAAGGCAAGATGGGACCGGCCGTCTTCGCGTTCCCCGATGGGTTCACGCGCTTGGGCGGCAACCAGTACGTCGACTCGGTCGCGCTGGGAGGCTGGGAGACGTTCGTTGCGCGCGACCTCATACCGCAGCTCGAAGCGAAGTTCCGCCTGCGCAAGGGTGCCGCGCATCGAGCCGTGTACGGCAAGAGCAGCGGAGGCTATGGCGCGCTGATTCAAGGCCTGCGTCACGCCCACATCTGGGGCGGGGTCGCGTGTCACAGTGGAGACATCGGATTCGAACTCGTCTACCGCCGCGAGTTTCCCGTGCTATGCGACGCGCTCGCCCGCTACGAAGGCAAGCCCGAGGCATTCTTCGCCGCCTTCGAGGGCACCGCGAAGGTCCGAGGCTCCGACTTTCACGCGCTCATGCTGCTCGCAATGGGGGCCAGCTACGCACCCGATCCGAGCGCTCCGATGGGAATCTCCGTGCCGGTCGACCAGCACACGTGCGAGGTCGACGAAGCCCAGTGGCAGCGCTGGGTCGCCCACGACCCCCTGCACATCGCCGACGACCCCGCCGCCCTCGCCCAGCTGGCCCAGCTGAAGTCGCTCTTCATCGACTGTGGGTCGCGGGACCAGTACCACTTGCACTACGGCGCGCGCGCATTCGTCCGCAAGCTCGAGGTGGCCGGCATCGCGCATCGCTACGAGGAGTTTCCCGACAACCACTCCTCCATCGACTACCGACTCGACGTGTCGCTGCCGGTTCTGTTTTCCGCCCTCACCGCGTAGCAGCTCCCCGCGACGAGCCAGGCGCCCGTCCCTGGCGTATGATCGGGTCCGGTGAACCTCCAGCCCGGCGATCACTACGAGCACTACGAGATCCTCGACCGCCTCGGTGCGGGCGGGTTCGGCACCGTGTTCAAGGTGAAGGACCCGCGCTACGCCCAGCCGCTCGCGCTGAAGCTGTCCCGAGACCCCGTTCGGGGCCACGACGCTGCGGCCCGAGCGCTCCGTGAGGTCACGGTCTTGCGACAGCTCTCCAGCCCGTACGTCGTCGGCATTCTCGATGCAGGTCTGAACCGAGACGGCCACATCTTCGTCTTGATGGAGCTGCTCGACGGGAAACCGCTCGACGAGTTTCACGACTTCTCGAACCGGCTCGACCCAAAGTGGTCCTGCCACATCGTATACCAGGGGTGTTTGGGACTCCGCGAGGCACACGCACAAGGCGTCGTGCACCGCGACCTCAAGCCCGCCAACATCTTCATCGACACCGCCGGACACACCAAGCTGCTCGACTTCGGCTTGGCCCGCTCATTCGACGACAGCTCGATCGTCGGCCGCAGCGCGACGGTCGGCAACATGCTGGTCGGTACGCCGCACTACGCCCAGCCCGAACAGATCGACACCAACGAGCTCACGCCCGCAGCCGACATCTACAGCCTGGGCATGATTCTGTACGAACTACTCTCGGGCTTCACCCCGTTCGTGCCCGACAAGACGGTCCCGGAGGTCGTGCAGGAGTGGCTCGAATCCCCGCTGGCCTGGCTGCGCGCCCACGCCCAGTCGCCGGTCATCTCTCTGCGCGCGCGCGTCGGCGAAGACGAGCTGTCCGACGACCTCTGTGCGGTCGTGGACGGCTGCTTGAACAAGGATCCTGCCGAACGACCGCAAGATGCCGGCGCACTGGGCGAAATGCTTCGCCAGGTCTGGCCCGGCTGACCGCCGGGCCTCCGCGTAGAGCGCTCCTCCAAAGAGACTCAGCGAACCCGGGTGACGTTTAGCCCCACCCGGGCTCGGCTGGGCTTGGCCAACACGTCGAGCCGATATACGGCGCCCGCATCGTCGGCGACGTACAGCACGTCGCCGGGCATGACCGCGACCTTTTCGTGCGAGACGTCGCCCTCGACGTCAGCGTCGGTCGAGAGCGGCTGCGAGAGGCCTTCATCGGCAAAGAAGCCGACCGCACCGTAGTCGTAGCCACGGACCGGATCGCCGACCTCGTCGAGCTGGATGTCATCGGGCTCGACGAAAAACAGCCAGTCGGTTCCGTCTTCCCCGCGGCGATAGAAGAAGTCTGCGTTACCGCTAGCGTTGTCGATCAACAGCGTGGCGAACTCTCGCAGTGCCTCGGGGTTGGCTTGGATGTTCTCGCGAAGTTGAGCCACCATCTGGTCGGGAGGCACACCGACGGGCACGTCCGTGACGGTGAACTCCACATCGGCCTCGCCCTCGGCCAAACCGCCGTCGTGCACACGGACCTGCCCGATTTCGAGGTTGATGTCCCACAGGTACGACGGATCCGGCGGCGAGCCGATGTCGTTGAAGGTCTCCATGGTGACCCATCCCTCACCGTCGATGCAGGCGGAGAACGCCACCGTACCCGTCGCGAGCGTGTACTCGTCGCAGTGATCGGAGATGCGCGCGGCCGTGCGGCGGGACATCTCCGCCAGCACCGTCTCGAACTCCCAGACCGGATTGGCCCAGACCGGGCTGTCCCCTTTGCCCTCGGGCAGGCGCGACACGCCCCCGGGAACGAACGTGGGGTTCTCCTCCACCTTGAGTGTCAGCGTCTGCACGCGCGGGTCCTCGACCAAGCCTTCGAGCTCGAGCCAGTCGTCGGACGCGTAGTCATGCAGCGTCTCGATCTGACTCCCCACGGAGCTGACCGAGGCTACCGATACGTCGCCGAGGTCGACACCCTTGAACGGCAGCGCGTTCACGTTGACCCGGGAGCGCATCTTGAACTGGTCTTCGATCACGCTGACGCCCGAGGCCTCCACGATGAAGCCAGGGTGGTCCTCGCTGGGGCCGAACCGGTCGGCAAGACCCTCGAAGTTGGTCACCACGTCGGCCATCGTCAGCGGAAGCGACCGCGGCGCAACGGGGTAGAGCCCATCGGGGTGCTCGGCGGTGACCGGGCCGCGCCGGGTCTGGGCGCTGGGGTGCGTGCCGATGATGTTGTCGGCAATGACCTCCGCGACGATCTCGGGCGGCACGAACTCATCGGTGACGTCGACCTCGAGCAGATTGCCGAACGCGCGAGCCGTTGGAATGCCAACCGCCGACGAAAGATCCTGCAGCTCTTCGAAGTTCGTCCCTTCGAGCACGACATTGTCGGGCGTCAGCTTCAGCAGGGTGCGCATGTTCTGCGCTGGTAGGGGCAACGCTTCGGCCTCCGCGGGCTCGAGGTCACGCAGCTGCTCGAGCGCGTTGCTGGTCAGCGGCGTGATGTCGAGGTCGAGCAGCCAGATGTCTTCGAGAACGCGACGCGGCATGCGACGAAGGTCCTCGAGGGTGTTCTCCTTGACGAAGCCCTCGACGTCGAACCGGGTGTGCCGTAGCTCGATCGTTCGGGTCTCTCCCACGTTGAGGTCGACGGAGGCGGAGACCTCGGGAACCAGCGCCGGCGACTCGGCGCAGCCGGTCAGCAGCGCCGAAGTGAGGATGAGCGTACGGAGGCGCATCAGAGCGCCTCCGCGACGAAGATCCGAATCGTCTCGTCCTGTGCGTCGTCCCGGACGACGCGAAGCCGGAACGCTGTGCCGTCGTCGTCCTCGTAGTACAGCGTGGTCTCGCCCGCGGGGGGCTCGTACTTCTCGTGCAGCGTGTCGCTGACGCCAGGCACTTCGGTGTTGCTCACCTTGCTGCCAGGGCTTCGATTCGGCGCCGTGAAGAAGCCGGGGTTTTCGTGTTGATAGTCGGCATCCGACGCGAGGTCGCTGGGGTCGACGAAGAACAGGTACGGCCGACCGTTGTCGGCGCGCCGCCAATAGAGGTCGACCCGGTCGTTGTCCTCCCGGAAGTCTCCCAACAGGAAGTCCGACAGCAGGGGTGCCTGCTCCTGCAGGAATGGCCGCACGGCGTCGGCCGCCTCGGCCCCGGTGATGCCGATCGGGATGTCCTCGACCGTGAACGCGATGTCTGCATCTCCCTCGGCAAAGGTGGTGAACGGCGTGTCGTGCAGCGCAACCTGGGCGACCTCGAGAATGGTCTCCCAGACATACTGGTCCTCGGGCGGATTTCCGATGTTGAACGGTACCGAGTACTCGACCCACCCCGGCGGATTGCCGTTTTGCCCGAGCTGCACGCTCGCCGTCCCCAGCAGATAGCTCTCGTCGAACGTGCGGTTCTTGTACTCCTCGTACGCGGCGATCGCGACGTTGTACTCGAGCAGCCACGGGGCGAAGTTCCACACCGTGTCGGTCCCCACGGGACTGCCAGGTAGGTTCTGCTGACAGGGGCTGCTCAAACACGACGGAATGAACGTGTCGGCTTCGTTGATGGCGAACCGCATGTCGACCTGCAGCGACTCCAGAATTCCCTCGACCGAGAAGCGCTCTGGATCGGCGAAGTCGAACTCCAGCTCGTCGTCGAACGTGGGGCCCGTGCGGTCCTCGACAACGGTCAAGAACCCCTTGCCTTGCCCGCCATCGATCCCGTCGACCAGCCGAAGGTTCGACTCGGCGATCGCGTTCATCGTGAAGTTTGGACCGAACACCTCGCCCACCACGGTAAAGCTCGGGTCGACCAAGCCCGGATGGTCGCCTTGGGGTCCGAGCGTCGTGCTCATCGTGCCCAGGTCCGCCAGTGCATCGGAGAGGTAGATCGCAATCGTGCCGCCGTCCCCAATGTTGGGGTGGCTGCCCACGAACGAGGTCTGAAACGCCTGCACCAACGACGCGGTCGAAACGATCTCCTGCGTCCGCGGGATGCCCAGCGCGCTCGCGAGGATCTCGGAGTACCCGCCGCCGATGCCCAGCGCGTTCGCAAGACCCGCTAGCGACTGGCTGCTGGTCCCCGAGACGTCCACGTTCGCCGGTGTCATGGTCAGGATGCGGACCATCGCGTACTCGGGCGACGTCCTCCAGGTGCCATCGGGACCCTCGAAGCTCGAGCCGAGCGGAGTCACCGAGCAGTCGTGGTTGGGATTCTCGTTGTCGAGCTGCCAGGCGATGCCGCAGGCGAGCTTGACCTCCTCGAGCGTATTCTCCAGCAGCTGTGACGAGTCGAGTTGGAGCAGCAAAATCTCGTCCGCTCGGTCCCCGAACAGCTCGGCGACCTCGTCGCGGTTCATCTGCAGCATCAGCGGCGGCACCTCGTCTTCGCCCAGTCGAAGCTCGAACTCCTCCTCGCTGCCCCAGTCCGAGGGTGCCCCGCCGGAGCTGCCGTCATCGACCCCGTCGTCGTCGACCCCAGTCCCGTCCAGGGCGGAGTCGGTTCCACCATCGGCCCCCGCCGGGCGTGCCTCGTCCGCCGTACACGCGCCCAACAGCAGTGCTAGTGCTCCAAACCGTCGTACGCCCGCCCGAACCATCCTGTCGATGGTGGAACAATCCCGTGACGAGCGCGAGCGTTTTGTGCCGTCAGCTGGGCGAGGGCGCGTTCCCGAACCGAAGCCGGCCATGAAGACCGACCTGACCGATGAACAACCCGTACTCGCCGTTGCCGAGGTCGAAGTCCGAGGACGTCACCGTGCGCGGCACGATCGCCTGTCCCTCCAGGTCGGCGAGCAGCGAGAACCGCGAGGTGAGCGCCACATCGACGCCGCCGCCGAAGATGATTCGGTGGCCATCGGGCGAAGCGAGGTCGACCGTCGCATCGGGCGACGCGGGGCTGTGATAGCCGAGCAGCGTGTTGACCCGCAGCCGATCCGAAATCCGAATGCGTGGCGCAACTTCGACGTGAAACGTGCCAATCCAGTCGCGTACCAGCGGCTGGGGCGCAGTGGTTCCAATGCCCAACTCGGGCTGCGCCAGGTCCGGTGAGCTGAGCTCGATGTCGATGACGTCGAACTCTTGATATGTCGCATAGCTGGCCCAGGCGTCGATGCGAACGCGCTCGGTGGCGTCCACGCCGACGCCGAGCGTGATGCGCTTGGGCAGCGACAGCTCGATCTCGGCGTCGCCCCGCACCAAGTCGGGATACTGCAGACCCTGCGCGGCGAGGTCCTGCGTGAAAAAATCGTCGCTCATGTCGAGTTGGAAGTCGCCGCGGAAGCGGAGTCGGGACCCGTGCTGATACACCAGACCCAGGTCCACACGGTCCGTTGGGCGAATCGCGAGGCCGACGTTGAAGCTGGCCGAGTGCGAGATGGCCCGTTCGATCGAGATCGGCCGCGCCATCACGTCGAGTTCTCGGACCGATGCCGGTGCGTCGCTCCCGAAGTCGTTGGGCTGGTTGATCGGCTCGCCTGCCAGTCCATCGGCCAGCAAGTCTACGGCGGCGAAGTCCTGCACCTTCGACAGCTCGAGGAACGAGAACACGTAGGTCGCACCCGCGCCGATCGAGACCTTGTCGTGCACCCGAACCGCGGCCGAGAAGGTCGTATGAGCCGAGACGAGAGAAATCGACTGCAGCGCGAACCGTTGGGCGCCGTCCTCGGGGAAGTTCAAGATGGCCGCGTAGGGGATGTAAAATCCGCCGCCGATCGTCAGCCGGTCGGCGATCACCGGCGCAGCCACGAAAGCGTCGATGCTGGGACCCAGCGGCGTCGCCGCGACGGGGTCTGCAAAGCCGGTTTTGCTCGGATCGATGTCCTCGGGGGCAATCGGATCCGCAAAGTCGAGGTTGTCCTCGTACTGGTAGCTGGCGCGCCGCTGCCGGCGGTGCCGGACCCGACCGACGATGAGCCCGAGTCCAAAGTCGAACGTCCCCTGCTCGAGGTAGCCGAGCTGCCCCGGGTTCCAGTGGACCGCCGCGCCATCCACGGTGAGCGGGCTGCTGGCTCCATTTCCGACCTGGGGCGAGTCCAGCCCCGAGGCGGCTGCCACCGAGGGCAGCGCCAAGGCGATCAAGCCTGCGAGCCAAGGCCGGACCGCACAGGCCCGCTTGGACTGGGTCGCGTCGCGCAAGGCCGCCACCATACCAGGCCCGCGCCCCACGTTTCACGGCCGCGCATCTTTCTATACCCTGCGGATGTGTCGGTCCTTCGCACCCTGGTGAACTCGTCCCGCGCCCTGATCACGGGTGCTCGCGAGGTCGCCCGCTTTCAAGAGATCGCCACGGTGTTCATCCGACACGGGTTCGGATGGGTCTACAGCCAGCTGAAGCTGCGCCGCGAGCTGCAGGTCGATCATGAAGGCGCCGACCTCACCAAGGCCACGCTCGCGTCACCGGACACGGGCAAGCGCCTCGTCGCGGCCTTCAACGAGCTCGGTCCCACCTTCGTCAAACTCGGCCAGATCCTCAGCACACGCACCGACCTGCTGCCCGAGAGCATCACGTCCGAGCTCGCGACACTGCAGGACAGCGTCAGTACGGTCCCCTTCGAGGAGATCCGGGAGCAGCTCGAAAAGGAACTCGGTGAGAACTGGCGGGACCACTTTGAGGAGTTCGAAGAGTCACCTCTCGCTTCAGCCTCGATCGCGCAGGTGCACCGCGCCACTCTCAAGGGCGGCCGCCGCGTCGTCCTGAAGGTCCAACGCCCCGGCGTGAAGCCGAAAATCACCGGAGACCTCGGGGTCCTCTACGCGCTCGCCGGGTGGCTGGAGGAAGGCATCATCGAAGCCGCCGCGATGGACCTGCGCGGCACGGTCACCAGCTTCACCAAGTCGATCCTGCAGGAGCTCGACTTCCGCATCGAGGCCCGCAACCTCGAGCGCTTCCGAACGCTGCATCAAGACAACGCACAGGTCGTCTTTCCGGAGGTGTTCGAAGCCCTGAGCACCGAAGAGGTGCTCTGCATGGAGTTCCTCGAGGGACGCAACTTCGCGACGGCGATCGAAGAAGGCGAGGACGTCAGTGAGGCCGCCGACGCCTACTTCAAGGTCGCCTACAAAATGCTGTTCATCGACGGGTTCTTTCACGGCGACCTGCACCCGGGCAACGTCCTGGTGATGGAGGGGCATCGTCTCGGGGTGCTCGACTGTGGCATGGTCGGGCGCCTGTCGCCGGCGATGAAGGACAAGGTGATCGACATCCTGCACGCGGTCCTCAACGAGGACCTCGAGGGCGTTGCGCGGACGTTCTACGACCTGTCGATTCGCACGGAACTGGTCGACTACCAGCGCTTCGAGTCCGACGTCATCGAACTCGGTGAGCGCTATCTTTCGGGACTGCCGCTGTCCGAGGTGCAAATCGGCATGCTGTTCTCCGAGATCGTCGCCGGAGCTGCACGGCACAACGTCCGCATGCCGACGGACTTTACGATGATGTTCAAGGCCATCGTGACGACCGAGGGCATGGCAAAGATGATCGCGCCCCAGACCGACCCCATCGAGCTCGCGCGACCGTACATCATGCAGATGGTGGCCGACCGCTACAGCCCCGATCGGATGAAGCAGATGGCCATTCGGGACTTTTCCACGTTCTCTCGCCTGGCGCGTTCGCTACCGCACTCACTGCCGGCGGTCATCGAGGACGTCCGTGCCGGCAAGCTGACGATGCGGACCTCGAACGAGACCCTCGACCGCCAAAAAGCCGCGCAAGACGCCCGAAACCGCCGCGCGATCCGGACCGCTCTCACCATCACGTGCCTCGCCTGCGGCACGTATACGCTGGGCCTTTCGCTCCCCGTATGGGGGCTGGTCGGAGTCCCGGTCATCACCGCGGCCTTCTTCGTGCTCGCGGGCGTCGGCGTATTCACGGTGATCTGGCGATGAGACGGCTCGCGCTCGCACTGACGCTGGCGGCCGGCTGCGTCTCGGTCGAGGGCACGGTGGCACCGGCCGCGGCCCCCTCTGCCAGCACCGCGACGTGGTCGGTCGGTGCGGCGAGCGTCGACATCACGCCGCCGGTCGGATACGGCATGGCCGGCCACGCGATCGAGGCCCGCACGAGCGTCGGCGTGTGGACGCGACTGCACGCCCACGCGATCGCGATCGAAGACCGCGACGGTACGCCCGTCATCCTCGTTGCGACCGATCTGTGGGCGGTCTCCGGGGCGCTGACCGATGCCGTGGTCGCGCGGCTGCAAACCGAGCACGGCGTGACGACGCTGGGCCGGGGTCAACTCGTGCTCGCGGCCACGCACACCCACCACGGCCCAGGCCACGC
>CAYSPB010000067.1:0-243 GCA_964432695.1 uncultured Nannocystaceae bacterium | reverse complement strand
TGCCGGTTCCGAGCCGGGCTTCGACCCAATCTTGTTCGCCTGGCTGACCAACCGCATCGCCAGCGCTGCTGCCTCGGCGTACGCCGCCCGACGGACCGCCACGCTCGCGCACCACGCGGTGGCCGTGCCCACCCTGGCCCGCAACCGCAGCCTGGCTCCGTTCTTGGCCAACGCCGACGCCAGCGGGCTGCTGCAGGCCAACGCGGTACTCCCCGGCTGCACCCATCCAGCCAATGCGACGCC
>CAYSPB010000066.1:0-23864 GCA_964432695.1 uncultured Nannocystaceae bacterium | reverse complement strand
CCGTCGCGGTCGGCGACGCCGTCAGCGTGGTGGGCAACGTCGCCCCCGAGGTGCCGCTGGAGCAGAACTGTCCGCAGTCCTGCTCGCTGTCGCAACCGGTCGAAACGATCGCCAGCCCCATCACCGCTGCCGGGAGCGTTCGCATGAGCATAGGACCTTCAGCTTAGTACACAGCGCCCGCCGGGACGACAGGACCCGCAGCCTGTGGCGCAACCCATCACGAGGCTGCTAGTTGTCGGGCGCGCCTTGAATGATCCAGGTGCGGAGAATCTCGAGCTGGCTCTCGCTGAGCGGCTCGCCGTTGAGCGGCATGCGTTCACCGCTGACGCCCGCGCCCGTCAGCTTCACCATGAGATAGCTGTTGGTCGGGTTCACGGCGGTAATCAAGGGTACGTCCGGATTCTGCTCCGACGGGATGCCAAGCATCGCGTCGCGCGACTTGCCGGGGGTGAGGTCGAGACCAGCGGCCGGGCTATTGGTGCTGTGGCAGCCAGCGAACGCACAGGACTGGTCGAATATCGGCTGCACGTGCTGTGACAGGGTCGCCCCACCACCGTCCGGAGGCGTCGCCAACTCGGCGGCGTACTGGCAGTTGTCGTAGTCGATGACCGTGTCGGTCTCGGCGCCGCCCTCTTCAGCCGTGCCTTCGATCCAGCAGGCCACCGCGATGACTTCGGATGCGGTCAGGGGCTGGTTGGCCAGTGGCATGGGGCTACCGGGCACATTGCCCTGCAGACGCTGCAGCAGATACGAGTTCCACGGATCGCCGGGCTTGATCTCCTGCATCGCGTCGGCCTCGCTCGCACCGAAGACGCCGTCACCGTTGGGGTCACCAACCGTGACCGCGCCGAGGACCTCGGCATGGGTGGCGAACATCTCGTTGTTGTTCACCTGGATGGTGAGCGCGCCCTGAGCATAGGAGAGCGAGGTGGTGATCGTACCGACCGGCTGCATGACGCCGCCGACGAGGCGTTCGATCGTGGCGGACTCGAGCGCGGCGGGGGAGAGCATCGCCGCGGGGACGGGGTCGCGCAGGCTGATCGCCGCCGTACCGCCACCCATCCCATCGTCAGCAACCGTGACGGACCCGATCTCCACCGAGAATCCCGTGTTGGCCCCATCGGTGAAGCGGATGAAGTCGCCGGCGGGTTCGCATGCGTTGTAGACCGCTTCGGGGTCGTTGTAGAGTTCGTTGAGGTTGCACGGCCGGCCGATGCGGTCGATGACGCCCTGAGGCGTACGTAGGTCCGGGTACTCCTTGTTGTTGTGGCAGACGTTCTGAAACGGCGTACACGTGCGCTGGATGACCTTGACGTGGATGTCCTCGTACGTGGGGAACTCCTTCTTGGCCTCCTCGATGTACGCCTTGCCCTCGTCGTTGTCGCTACCGCCCGGCATGCCTCCGGTCTGCGCGCCGGACTCCCCGGACTCCCCCGCGCTGTCGGTGTCTCCGTCGTCGGTCTCGCCGACTTCGGTCTCCGAACTCGGGCCGACCGACGCGGCACCCGAAGCGCCCGTCGCAAAACTTCCGCGGGCACCATCACCCGTCTGACAACCAACCACCACTGCCATCACGCATGGCAGCACCGACCACGGCTTCAGCATCTCCCGTCCCATCCAGATCCGAGTTTACCGCAAGGCCGGGTTTCGATCGACGCGTGCCCGCGCGCAGACCGACGCTGAACACGAAAAGAGTGGGCACCGTGCCCACCCTTCATCGGCATCGCGAAGCAGCTTCGCCCTAGGCGAAGAAGTCTTCGATGGGTGCCGCCCCCGGGTAGACCTCGGCGTAGTCGATGTCGAGCCAGGCGAGCCAGGTCGCGAGGTAGTTCTGCGTCGAGTACACGGGGCTGCCTGCCATGACCGCAACATCGGCAGGGTTGGTCTGCCCGAGGCGCTGACCGCCGGCGACGGCGCCACCCATCATGAACCAGGCCTGGTTCCGCATGGCAGGCGTGCCGGTGTGATCCGAACCGCCGCCGGAGTTGTAGCCATTGCCCATCATGTTGTCCCGACCGAACTCCGAGATCGTGCAGACGATGGTGCGGTCCCAGTAGGTGCCGCCCGCGGGGTGCGGCATCTGCTTGAGGATGTAGTTGTAGCCGCACAGGATGCGCTCGAGCGTCTGGGCGCTGTTCGTGAACGCGCTCATCTCGTTCGAGTGTGTATCCCAGCCGTTGTCGCCGATGACGATGGCGGTGGAGCCCTCCTGAAGGAAGCGCGTGGCCAGAGCCGCGTTGCGACCGAAGGTGCTCGTACCGAAGATCGCTGCGAGCTGCGCGTTGCTGAACCCGTGCTTTTCGGCGGTGGGTTCGGCAGCAACCTTGAGCGCAGGGTCGGTGAAGACGCTGCGGAAGTGCTCGACCGCATCCTTGCCCAGCGCGAGGCGGGACATCGTGGTGCGGTCCCGCGCCGAGTGGGTGTTTCGCATGTGATTGTCGAGACCGGACTCGAATGCGCGCGCCCAGTCAGGCTGCTGTTCGCCCGACGACCCGTCACCAGACTGGGACGCGAACTCGGAGAAGCTCGTCGTCTTCAGCGGCTCGGAGTCGCCCGAAGGACGTGCGAACGGGGTGGTCGCATCGCCGCCACCGATGACCACCGGTGGGAAGCTGCCAAACTCCGAAACGTCGGAGCCGTAGTACTTGTGCAGCTTCATCACGTGACTCATCACGCCCGGACCGCCCTGGTCGAAGCCGGCGGCAATCCAGTTGCGGGCCACCGTGTGGCTGCCTTCGCCAGACGCCGCATCGGGCGTGTGATCCATCGTGGTGGAGACGCAGATGTCAGTCGCGATGTCGGTGATCGAAGGGATCTGGCCGACGAGTCCGGTTGCGGGATCGAGCGCGACCGGAGCGTTGGCAAAGACGCCACCGACCGACCATGCCGCCGCCGAAGCGTGCTCACCGTAGGGGTTGTACCGGCCAGACATGTTCGCGTTGAACATCGGCACGGTACGGGCACCGCCATCGAGGTTGAGGACGATCAGGTGGTTGTCCTTGTCCCCGTAGAGGAAGTTCGCCCGCGCCCGGTTGGGCGAGTAGAAGTACGGAGCCGCTACGGCTGCTGCCGCGCCACCCAGACCCATCTTGAGGAAGTTACGCCGGTTTGCCTTGAACGTTGCCATCGTCTCTATTCCTTTCCGAGTCCTGGGTCCTAGTAGAACAAGAAGTCCGACGACTTGATGACAAGCCGGCAGGTGTGCTCGGCAAACTGTGCCGGGTCGCAGTTGGAGTCATCGCGGCAGCCGTCGACGCCTGCATCGAGCGCGTCGGCAGCGGTGGCCGGGATGGGGCGAATGAGGGCAGCGGCGTAAATCTGATTCGCTGCCGCCGACAGGGCGGCTTCGTCCTCGTCGTTGGGATCTTCGATGAACTGGTCCGGGTAGATGGGCGAGTTCTCGGTAGCGGCGAGACACAGGTCCTGCGTGAGCGTGGCCTGGGTGAGCGCAGCGATGAGGCCGGCTCGCGTCTCGCGGAACGACGACTCGCGGTCCGGGCACCCACCGAGCAGACGCGCGGTGTCGCGGAACGAGTAGTCGGGCGTGGTGCCGTCGGTCGTTGGGTACGCATGCGGATGCGTGCCGAGGACCTCGGGGTAGCGGTGGTCGCACGAGCCAGGCACTTGGCCGACCAGGCGCTGCGTCGAACGCAGCCAGACCTCGGCGCCCATCTGCTTGGTGGGCCCGTGCCAGTACGGCGCGTCCCAGGTCTCGGGGTCGGGCTTGTCGTCCTCTTCCCAGACGTTGGTCGCGGTGTAAACCAGCGCAGTCAGGATCTCGCGGTCGACCACGCGGGCGTTGCCGCCGTTGGCTTCGAGCAGGTCGACGAGTGCCTGACGAGCCGCGGGCACCTCGGTACCGAGGTCGTAGCCGAGGTATCGATCGAGCGTGCGATCGATGTACGCCTCGTAAAACTCACCGCTCTGCGCCACGCGCTGACCGGGAAGCCGCAGAATGTCCCACTGCTGCTGGGTGAGCAGGTCGACGTTGATGACGTTGAGCTCAGGGTCCGCCGAACCGGGGCTGGGCTGCGGGATGACCACCTGATCGGCGGGTTCCCAGAAGTCCGAGCTGCACAACGCGGAGTTGATGCAGTTGTTCGTGTTGAGCACGACGTGGTGGGTCTCGCCCTGCAGGGGATCCATCACCGTCCGCTCTTCCCACATGCGGAACAGCGGGAAGATGTCTAGGCGTTCTGCACCGCTCGCATCGCGGCCGAAGTGGCTGAGGAAGTTGAACCCGACGAGGTCGAGGCCGTCCCAGCGTCCGAGGAAGGCGGGGTGCGTGACCGCGTTGACCGCGAAGGCGTCGAGCGTGATCTGCTCGGCGGGGTTGGGCGCGTAGACCTGACCCACGAGCGCGTCGAGCTCTTGGATGTAGCGGTAGTAGGTCAGCTCGCTGTTCATGTGGAACACGTCGGCCCACATGCGCTGGCTCATCAGCACGTACTCCGGACGCGCCATGAAGTCGTCGACCATTTCTTCGACCGTGCGGTTCTTGCAGTCGACTTCGTAGTCCACGGACGTCGGGGAGATGCCCAAAAGGTCGATGTAGAGGCGACGGCAGATTTCCACCTGGTCGGCGGGCTCCGGCTGCACGCCCACTTCTTGAACGTGCAGACACATCGCTTCGTCGATGACGTTGTCGAAGGTGGCCTGGTCGCAGTCCGAGATTTCCGGGTCGTCGGTGTCTCCGCCCGTCTCGTCCGCGCTCCCGCTGTCCTCGTCTTCGCCGGACTCCTCGTCGGTGTCCGCCTCGGTCGGGTCGGTGGTCGGGTCAGCTGCGGTTGCGGTGACAGCATCGGTGTCTGTGCCTCCCCCGCCGCCACCGGCCGGGTCGTCACCACACGCGGCCGTCATAGCCAGTACGGTCGTCGCGATCGAAATCTTGAGCGCTTTTTTTGTCATCTGGACTCCCCCCTGATCGGGCTATCTCCGGTGCGTTCCGTCCTCGGGCATGGGTTGGCGCCTCTCCCCAGGCACCCATCCCCTCACACGCTACGACAGGTAAGACACAGCTCACGCACCGCTTTCCGGCCCCTATTGTAAAAAATTGGCGGCCCGGCGGATCGTGAATTCGACCGCGTAGACGCGAACTGATCGGTGTTTTGGCAGTTTCCGGCGTCCGGGCCGCGTCGATGCGCGGAACCGACCGCGGCCTGCCGAGATCCGCTGTTTCCCTACTCTGCCAGTCGAACCGGCCGTAGGTCTTGGGCCGACCGCAGCCTATCGAGCCACCGTGCATCGAGCCCATGCGCCGGGGCGTCCGCAGGGTGCGCACGCCGAGCGCGTTCCGCAATGAGCCGCACCGCAGGGTACGGGTCCTCCCGCACGGCGGCATCGAGCAGAGCCGCTGCCCATGGTGCCGACGAAGCCGCCAAGGCCGGCGCCCAACCCAAGTGCCACGCGAGCAACGCTCGCTGTCCCGCGTCGCCGGCGACCATCCAGCGCGCCGCCGCCGGGCCATCGTCGGGCGCGTCCACCCGCGGGGGCTGTCCATACCAGCGTGTGAGTACATCGGCGGTCCACCGCAGCGACCGATCGAGGTGGCAGAGGTTGCAGGCGATCGGTCGGCCCGTCGTCTGCGAGACATCGACGCGCGGGCTGGTGACCGTATGGCTCCGCATCGCGCCGAGCAGGCCGTAGGTGGTGTGCGGCATGTGACAGTTGCTGCACGCGCTGCCCGTGCTGTTCGGCGCGTGATGGGTGTGCGCGGACGGCTCGGCCGCGATGTCCTCGTGGCAGCGAGCACACGCTGCATCGGCCAGTATGCCCTGCTTGAGCTGGCCATCGGTCCACGGCCGCCCATCCACCTCGACCTCGCTTTCGTGCATGCGATGGCAGGTCGTGCAACCGAAGTCGTCCGACGCGGCGCACGGAGACTCGAGCATGCCGTTGTATTCGCGTCCCGAGACCCGCACCTCACCGTCGTTCCAATACCGCTGGGGAAAAAAGTCCGGATCGGTGTCGAGCAGCGCGTCGATCCAGGGGCCGTGCTCGCGAACCGGATGCCGAATGACCCTGCCCCATGCAGACACGGGTGCCGGCGGCGGAGCGTCGCGGCCGTGGGCGACCCATGCATCGTCGTCGTGAAAGACCGAGATCGAGTGGCACTGCGCACACACTTGGGAAGCGGCAGCCGCCCCATCCTCCCGCGGGTCGACGATGGTCTCGTCTCCAGCCCCGTCATCCGGCGGGGTCACGCCACGGGCCGCGAGCGCCCGCTGCTTGGCGACGTGCGCCGCCCCTGGACCATGGCAGGCCTCGCACGCAATGCCGAGCTCAGCAACGGTCGACTCGACGTGTCCCGCAGCGGCATCGAAGCCAGGGTTGCCATCGACCGCATGACACTTCACGCAGACGCGGTTCCACGTGTAGACCGCCTCGACGCGATCCCCGGCCCGCGCGTCGGCCCGCGCCGGGGGGCGAAGCAGCGTCCACTCGTTGGGAACCCAGCGCTGCTCGGGCAGCAGATAGGCGAACGCAAACGCCTCCAGCGCCTCCCGCTGCCCCTCCACCCAGTAGACCTGCATGTGATGGGAGCCCGTCACGAGGGCAACGGGTTTCGACACGACGCGCCCGCCGGCGACGGGCTGCGCGACGAAGTGTCGACCGTCGCGAACGAACGCCCGGTAGCGTCCCTTGGCGTCGAGCGGCTCACCGTCAAAGCGGCCGAGGATCGACGCAGCCGAGGGCGCCTGGGTCATGGTGCGATGAAAGCTGCGGTACCACGACGCGTGCGTCGCCTCGTGGCAGCCCGCGCACGCGTCCGAGGTGACGTAGCCGCCATCGCTGTGGACGCCCACGGCGGGGTCCGCATCGATGGCGTCTACGCGGGCCTGCGGCGGGGGGTCCTTCGCTTTGCCGCATGCACAGAGCACCATCGCGACCCCGAGCGCTGCCCCGACCCCTCGCACGTTCGGACTGTACCGTAGCCCCCGCAGGACTCCATCGGCCGACCTGCAACATCGCCGACCTGGAGAAGGATAGGGTCGGGCCATGCGTGCACCCTTGGTCTGCTTGTTCTGTCTCGCGCCCTCGATCGGCGCAACCGCGTGCCGCGACGATGGCGCGGCCTCACCCGCCGGCGACACGTCCACGGGCAATGCGGGCACGGACGATGGCGTCGGGCTCGGGAGCACCACCGATGACGCGACCGAGGGGCGCGACGCCGACGACTCGAACACCAGCGACGCGCCGACCAGCACCACCGATGACATGGCAGCCGACGACACGAGCAGCACGGACGCCGGACCAGCCGGCACCACGCCCGGTTGCGGTCTCGCCCTGGACCAGGAGACGTACTCGCTGCAGCTCGACGTATCCGGCGAGACGCGAGACTACCTGCTCGTACGCCCCACCCCCTACGACCCGGACCGGGCGTACCCTGTCGTGTTCGCGTGGCACGGCCTGACCGGCAGCGGGGCCCTGGCCCGTACGTACTACGGCATCGAAGAGGCTTCCGCCGGGGAAGCGTTCTTCCTGTACGCGGACGGCCTCTTTCAGAAGCCGACGCAGGGCACCGGCTGGGACTTGGCTCCGCAGGGCGACGTGCTCCTGTTCGACGCCATGCTCGAGCGCCTCGCGAACGAAGCCTGCATCGACCCCGACCGCATCTTCAGCACCGGGCATAGCTTCGGCAGCTACTTTTCGAACACGCTCGCCTGCTACCGCCCCGACGTCCTGCGCGCGGTTGGTGGCGTCGCGGGGGGCCCTTCGTTCTTCCAGTGCGAGACCACCGGCGCCCCCGCGGCGTGGGCGTCGCACGACCCGACCGATACCGTCGTCGACTTCGAGCAGGGCCAGGATGCGCTCGCACAACACCTCGATCGCAACGGCTGCGGCACCACCACCACCCCCGTCGACCCCAGCCCCTGCGTTCGATACGACGACTGCAGCGATGGCTCCCCCGTTCACTGGTGCGAGCACGGCGACGGCGGCGCCGACGGCCACGGCTGGCCCGCCTGGTCCGGCCCCGCCCTGTGGGCCTTCTTCGCCAGCTTCTGACTCGAGCCCGCCGAACGCGAAGCCGCACAATCCAACTGCGCGCCCCGTGGGCCATCCCCAAACCTCCCACCACCCGCACAAACCACGAGCGAAGCGACAGGAGCCCAACCGGGCGACCGCCAGGGGGTGAACCACAGGGGGCTGCGCCCCCGCAGCGAGGGGGACCAACCACGGCACAAAAACCGACCTCCTCAGCAAACGCCCCACGACAAAGAGCCACGCCCCGTGGGCCATCCCCAAACCTCCCACCACCCGCACAAACCACGAGCGAAGCGACAGGAGCCCAACCGGGCGACCGCCAGGGGGTGAACCACAGGGGGCTGCGCCCCCGCGGCGAGGGGGACCGCGAGGTCCCCCTCAAGGCTAATTATCCGGAGCCCCCTGAAGGATCCAAGTCCGGACGATCTCCAGCTGGCTCTCGTTGAGCGGCTCGCCGTTGAGCGGCATACGCTGCCCAGAGACGCCCGCGCTGATCAACTTGGTCATCAGGTAGCTGTTGGTCGGGTTGAGCGCGGTCACCAGCGGAATCTCCGGCGCCTGCATGGCCATGATCTCCAGCAGCGCGGCGCGAGACTTGCCCGCGGTGAGGTCCAGACCTGCAGCCGGGTTGTTCGTGCTGTGGCACCCCGCAAACGCACAGGACTGGTCGAAGATCGGCTGGACGTGACCCGACAACGTCGCGCCCCCTCCCTCGGGCGGCGCGACGAGCTCAGCTGCGTAGGCACAGTCGTCGTAGTCGATCTCGCTGTCGGTCTCGGCGCCGCCTTCGGCCGCGGTCCCTTCGATCCAGCAGGCAATCGCGACGACTTCCGAAGCGCTCAGCGGCTGGTTGGCGAGCGGCATGGGGCTGCCCGGCACGTTGCCCTGGAGGCGCTGCAGCAGGTACGAGTTCCACGGGTCCCCCGGCGCAATTTCCTGCATCGGCTCGCCCATCGTCGCACCGTAGATGCCGTCACGGTTGGGATCCCCGTAGGTCACGTCGGTCTCGAGCAGGCTTGCGTGATCGTTGAACATCGCCGAGTTCACGACGGTGATCCCGGTGCCGCCGGGCGCGTAGGTCAGCACACCGTCGAGCGAACCGACGGTCTGCATGACACCGCCGACCATCCGCTCGACGACGGCGCTCTCGGGCACGCCACTGGAGGCCATGCTCGCGGGCAGCGCATCCTTGACGGTGATGAGCGCCGTGCCGCCTCCGAGCCCGTCATCGGTCACGTCGACGTAGCCGATCTCGAACGCCACACCATCGTTGCCCCCGCCGACGAAGCGGAGCACGTCGCCCTGCGGCTCACAGCCGTTGAACACCGACTCGGGGTCGTTGTAGACCTCGTTGAGGTTGCAGGGTCGACCAATGCGGTCGATCACGCCTTGAGGCGTCCGCAGGTCCGGGTATTCCTTGTTGTTGTGGCAGACGTTCTGGAACGGCGTGCAGGTCCGCTGAATGACCTTCACGTGGATGTCCTCGTACGTCGGAAACTCCTTGCGGGCCTCCTCGATGTACTCTTTGACGTCTTCGTTGTCGGCCGGCTCCTCACCGTCGTCGTTGCCACCGTCACCGCTGCCGGTGTCGTCTCCGGTGTCTTCGCCGTCGTCGGGGTCGTCGCCTTTGGTCGGGTCGGCGTCACCGCCGTCATCCATCGGAAGGGCGCCGCCGCCCGAGGCGAACATCTTGCCGTCGCCGTCGCCGCCATCGCAGGCGCACAGCAGCATCGCCAAAATCCCAACCGTGACCGTTCCTCGTCCCATCGCGTACCCGACCCCCTCGCGCCTCACAGAATCCGACCTGTCAGACTCCAGCGCACCACCGGTTTTCCGGGGCAGAAGTCAAAAAAGTGAGCAGAGTCGCGAGAAAACCGGCCTATTCGAGCGATATCGCGCCAGCAATGGTCAATATTGCGCATCGGAGGGATCCGATGCCGCGCCGGCCTGCGAGGACGCACCACGGAGCGCATCGAGCGCAACTGCCATTGCAGTCCGCGTCGCGTCCTTCATCGCAGTCACCTTCTCGTGCTGGGTCCCTCGCAGCGGGGGCGCGATGGGGTCGAGCACCCGGACCTGGACCACGCTTGCGGGGCTTCGTTTCGACATCCGCAGCGCGCCCTTGCGAAGCAGCGGATGCGTCCCGTCGACGACGATCGGAACGACAGGGACCTGCTCCGCAACCGCCGTGACGAACGCACCACGCTTGAAGGGCTTGAGCACGCCATCCTCGGACCGCGTGCCCTCGGGAAAGATCAAGATGGAACCGCCCGAGCCCAACACGCGATGGAACTCGCCGGCGAGGCGCTGCGCGTTGTCCTTGCGCCGGCGGTCGACCCAGATATGGCCGCAGGCCCGAAGATGCCAGCCGATGAACGGGACGTTGAAGATCTCCCGCTTCGAGACCCACTTGTAGTCGAAGTCGCAGAGGACGCCGACGCAGGGGATGTCGAGCATGCTGCTGTGGTTGGCCGCGAGGATGCACGGGGTGTGCTGACGCAGACGCTCGACGCCTTCGGCCTCGACACGAATGTTGAGATCCTCGAGCACCCGGGCGAAGTACGCACGCATGATCGCCTGCGGCACGGCCTCACCCGAGAACGGGCGGGCGGTCACCGACGCCGTGCAGTACGTGACGGTGCGCGCGGCGAAGCGGGTCCAGCGAGTCGCGAGAGCGGCATCGGAGGCGAGCGTACGGATCGAGACCATGAAGACTCCCGGACCGCCGCAGTACACCACAGGCGGCAGCGCCGGTCAGTCGGGTGGCATCGTGGGCGGCAGCGTATCGGTGCTGGACCGCGCGGGTGGACGGGGCGGGCGTCGCTGGTCGGTGTCATTGCACGCGAGCGCAACCACGACCGTGATGTTGTCGTCACCACCGCGGCGGTTCGCGAGGTCGGTGCAGACTTTGGGCAGGTCCGCATACCAGTGGTCTCGGGCCAGCGCCGCGATCTCTTCCGCCTCGATGTAGTTCGAGAGGCCGTCCGAACACAACAGGAACGCATCGCCGGGGGTGACGCTGACCGAGAGCACGTCGGCATCGACGTGGCGCTCGAAGCCAACCGAGCGCGTAATGATGTGCTTGAGGTCGGAGACAGCCGCCTCGGCTTCGGTCAACAGGCCGGCCTGGACCTGCTCGTTGAGCCACGAATGGTCGTTGGTGAGCTGCCGGGCCGTGCCCCCACGGAGCAAGAAGGCCCGCGAGTCGCCCACGTGCACCACGAACGCGCGCTCTTCGTGAATCAGGATGCCGGTGAGCGTCGTGCCCATGCCCTGCAGGCGCGGGTCAGCGGCGGCTTGGTCGTAGATGCGCGCGCTGGCCTCGCTGGCCGCGGCGCGGAGCACCTCGGAGATGGTCGCGCCGCGCTCCTCGGCCGGCACCGCACTCAGCGTGGACAAGCCTCGGCGGACCACCTTGTCGACGACGTCGACGCACAGCGCCGACGCATGCGCGCCGCCAGCGTGACCACCCATGCCGTCCGCAACGAGATACAGCCCCAGCTCGGTGTCGATGAGGTGGCTGTCCTCGTTGTGACTCCGAACGCGACCCACATCTGTCGCCGGCCAAGCAATGACGCGCACGGTCCTGGAACCGTAGCACTTTTCGCCCGTACGTCTCGGGGATAGACGCCCCGCTGGCCGGGTCGGGCTTCTGCGGGACTGCCCGACCCACCCAGGATGCACACCTGTGCACGGGAACCGACGGCACACGCGACCGTCGTGACAGTCGCGTGCGCTTGACTTTCGACGCTGTGCCGCAATGGCGAATACGTCGAAACGACCCGCTCCGGGTCAGACCGTGAACGCGGTCGTTTCGTCCGAGATTGTGACTTCGGAACCGTCGTATCGGATGCGCTTGGGCTTGTCGTCGACCACTGACAACAGCGACACAGGCCGACGCCAAATCCGCTCCATGTTGCGCAGCGTGTCTCGGGCGTAGTCGAGCTTGAGATCCATGCCCTCGTGCCGGTGGCCGAGCAAGAGCTCGCCGCGGTTGAGGTAGTTCGCATCGACGACGTAGATGAATGGCTGCCCGAAGTTGGTCAGCTGGGAGAGCAGCTTGCTCTTCACCTTCTGGAACTCGCGCGTCTCGATCTCGAGCTGGCCACTGCGCCGGTTCTGCGTGAACGTGAAGAACTTCTGGCGGCGGCAGAAGTCGAGCGTGAAGAACTCGTCGACGAAGGTGACGTCGTTGTAGAGCTTGCGAACCTCGAAGATCTTCTTTTTGCCGAGACCAAGCTCCTTGTCCCACTTCAACTTGGTTTCGACGTCGTCGCAGGCTTCCCATTCGGCGCCGAACTGCCCCTTGTTCCAGCGCTCCTCGATGTTACGGAAGAGCTCGACGCCGAGCTTGTACGGGTTGAGCTGACCTGGCCCGGTCGCGAAGACGCTCGAGACGACATCGGCGTAGTCGATGACTTCCGGAGCCGTCAGCGCGCGCTCCGTCATGATGCGGGAGTGCCAGTAACTGGCCCACCCCTCGTTCATGATCTTGGTCTGCATCTGCGGCAGGAAGTAGTAGGCCTCCTCGCGAATGATGCCGAGCACGTCGGCCTCCCACGACTCCAGGGGCGCGTGCGAGATGAGGAAGCCCAGTACGTCGCGCTCGGGCTGCGCGGGAACCTTGCGCTTGCTCGCCTCCTTCTCCGCCTTGGCCTTTTCGCGCTGCTCAGCGATGAACGACGGCGGGTTGACGTAGTCCTCGAGGTACCCGCGGACGTTCCGTAGCCGCCCGTTGCCGCCTTCGGCGTCGTCACCGTCCTCGCTGGCTCCCTGGGCGCGGTCGCGGAACGGGGCCCAGGGGTCGATGAGATTGTCGAGCGAGAGACAGACGTCGATGAACGACTCGACGACCGAGACACCGTGCCGGTCCATGTACCGACGGACGCGCGAGGCACTGTTGGCCATCACGTCGATCATTCGGCCGTCGGTTCTCGAGAAGTAGTAGTTGTTCTTGAAGAAGTCGTTGTGGCCGTACACGTGCGCCATGACGAGCTTCTGGTCGACCGAGCTGTTGCCCTCGAGCAAGTACGCGTAGCAAGGGTCGGTGTTGATGACCAACTCGTAGATCTTGGAGAGCCCGTACGTGTGGCTCTTGATCATGTGGTCGTACTCCATGCCGAACCGCCAGTGCGGATATCGGACCGGGAAGCCGCCGTAGCTGGCGATCTCGCACATCTCCCGGTAGTCGAGCATCTCGAAGATCTGCGTGAAGTAGTCCAGGCCGTACTCGTCGGCGTAGCCCTGGATCTCCACCTGCATGTCGCGGAGGTACTGCGGAATCGGAGCCACTAGCGACCGCCTTTGAGGAACTCTTTGATGGAGTCCATGATGTCGTCTTTGCCGGTGATCTCGGAAGTGACGAGCTTCTCGTTGCTCGGGAACGCGGCGCGGATGTCCTTGATGAACTGACCCGAGCCGTACGGGCTCTCGACCTGGCCGTATCCGAACTGGTTACAGGCCGGGATCAGCGTGTCTTTGAGCAAGCTGACACAGGTCGAGGTGTCATCGACCGACCAGTTGTCGCCGTCGGAGAAATGGAACGCGTAGATGTTCCAGCTGCTGGGCGGGAACTCCTTTTCGATGAGCTCCGAGCAGACCTTGTATGCCGAGCTGATCATCGTGCCGCCCGACTCGCGGGTTCGGAAGAAGGTGTCGCGCTCGACGAGGCGCGCCGTGGCGTCGTGGATGATGTAGCGGGACTCGAGCCCCTGGTACTGGGATCGAAGCCAGGTGTCGATCCAGAACGACTCGATGCGGACGATCTCTTTTTGCTCGTCTCCCATCGAGCCGGAGACGTCCATCATGTAGATGATGACCGCGTTGCTCTGCGGTTTGGGGTCGGTGCGCCACGACCGATAGCGCTTGTCCTCGCGGACCGGCGTGATGATCGGCTTGTTCGGCATGTACGTGCCGCTGGCCAGCTGCCGCTTGAGTGCGCGCTTGAACGTCGCCTTGAACGAGCGCAGCGACTCGGGGCCGGTGCTTCGCAGGCTGCCGTAGCGGTCCTTGTTGGTGTGCAGGCTCTCGGTGCCCTTGGGCTCGATGCGCGGCAGGCCGAGCTCTTCGCCGAGAATCGCGGCGAGCTCGTCGAGCGTGACGTCGACCTCGAGCGTCTTGTTGCCCTCACCCTCCCCGGCCTTGCCGGCGCCCTCGCCTTCGCCCTCTTCTCCTTGGCCGACCGGATCGCCCGGCTCGCCATCGCCCTGCCCCACGCCGGACTGCTGCCCGCCGCCGAGGGTGAACCGCGGGATGTCGATCGACGGCATCGGGATGGAGACGGTGTCCTTCCCCTTGCGGGCGGTCATGTCTCCGCGCGAGATGTACTTGCGCAGGTTGTCGCGAATCTTCCCTCGGACGATTTCGCGGAACCGGCTGTGGTCCTTGTCGATGCGTGAGATCATGAGCTCGGCGCACCTTCAGCATAGCAGGCCGCGGTACCCGCCACTGGCGTAAAGAGCGCCAAAGGGGACGTTGCAACGGCCGTGTTCGGGACTGTGCGGGTGGCGAGACCTCGCGTCCGGCCACCGGGTCCTGGAGCCCGTGGCCGATCGGGTGCGACGTCGATGCGTGGTAAGGCAACGCCGAAGTGTCGGAGCAATCGAGGTCGGTACTCGGCGTGTACGGGCTGGTGTTCGTCTCCGGCGCCGCTGGCCTTGCGTACGAAGTGTCGTGGGCGCGTCAGCTCGGCCTGGTGTTCGGCCAAACCGCGCGGGCATCTGCGGTGGTTCTCGCGGCCTACTTCTTTGGCATGGCGTTGGGCTACGCGATCGCGGGCCGACTGAGTCGCCGCATTGCACGGCCACTTCAAGGCTTTGCGATCGCGGAGTTTGCCGCGGGCGCGTGGGCGTTTGCGGTGCCGGGGTGCCTCGCGCTCCTGCCCGATGCGTTGTCCACCGGGCCGGTTCGCTTCGTCGCGGTGGTGCTCTTGCTGCTTCCGGGTACGACCGCCTTGGGCGCGAGTCTTCCGTTCGTTGCGCAGGCGGTCGCAGTCCACGGCGGCGGCTCCACCCGCGTTGCCCGCATGTACGCTGCCAACCTCAGCGGCGCCGTGATGGGCGTCATCGTCTCCAGCTTGTGGTTGCTCGCTCCGTTGGGCGTGGTCGCGACGAGCTGGGCCGCAGCATCCGCGTCGATCTCGGTCGGGTTCGCGGCCTGGATGGCTCGCAGGCACTTCGTGCAACGCCAGGCCGAACGCGCTTCGACGGACGATGCGTCCGAACGAGCGTCCCTGTGGATGGCCGCCTCTGCGATTTCGGGCTTCGGCACCCTCGCGGCGCAGGTGCTCTACGCACGGCTCTTCGCCCTCGTGTTTCACAACAGCACGTACACGTTCGCAGCCATCTTGCTGGTGGTGCTGGTGGCGCTCGCGCTCGCCTCGCTGGCCGGGTCCGTGCTGATACGACGCGTGGACGCGCGACGATTGCTGGTGGTCGCCTCACTGCTCGCGGCCATCGCCCTTCCGCTGTCGGTCTACGTCTTCGTCGACGTGCAGGAGCTCCACTCGTTCTCGAGGGGTGCGACGTTCTACGCATACATGCTCGGCGCCACGGGGCTCGTCGCCGCTGTCGTGTTGGTGCCCATGCTCGCGATGGGCATCATCCTTCCGCTCTCCTGGACGCTCGCCGGGGCGGACCGCCGTCCGGGCGCGGTCGTCGGGCGGCTGACCACCGCGAACACGGTCGCGGCGGCTGGCGGTGCCATCTCGGCAAGCTTCGTGCTTTTGCCCGCCGTGGGTTTGTGGTGGTCATTCGCCGTGGTAGCGAGCACGTATCTGCTCCTCGCAGCCTTGGTCTCATTCGGCAGCCCCCAGCGAAGATGGCCAACCGCCGCGGCGGTAGTGGTGAGCAGCGCGGTGGTCGTGGGGCTGACCCAGGCCTTCGCGACGGTTGATGGCGTTCGTTCCGACGAGGTTCTCCTCGTTCGGTTTTCGGGCGCGTACGGCTGGACCGACGTCACCCGAGACAAAGATGGCGACAACCTGCACATCCGGCAGAACGTGCACTACGGCCTCGGGTCGAAGCGCTCGGGCGCGATGGAACTTCGCCAGGGGTACTTCCCGCTGCTGCTGCATGACGACCCAAAGACCGTGGCCTACATCGGCCTCGCCACCGGGACCACCGCGAGCGCAGCGCTCGATCATCCGAACGTGGACCGCATCACCGTGATGGAGCTGGTCCCTGAAGTCGTCGAGGCGGCGCGCTACTTCGCCGACGTGAACGCCGGCCTGCTCGACGACCCACGGGTGCGCCTGATCGTCGACGACGGCCGCCGCGTCCTCGGCAGCGAAGACGCTCGCTACGACGTCATCGTGTCCGACCTCTTCGTGCCCTGGGAGAGCAAGACCGGCTACCTGTACACCGTCGAACACTTCGAAGCGGTTCGCGCCCGACTGAGCGAGGACGGCGTGTTCTGCTTGTGGCTGCCTGGATGGCAGATCGGTCCCGCCGAGTTCGAGATCATCGCGGCAAGCCTCGGCGAAGTCTTCGAGCACGTCGCGATCTGGCAGCTTTCCCGTCATGGTCGCCGGCCTTTGTTTGCGTTGGTCGGTGTCGATGACGAACGACACCTCGTTCGGGCCGACCTCGAAGCCCAGCTCCAGCGGCGTCGCGCACCGCCGGTCAGCCGCGACTTCGCCCTGCGGCACGCCGACGACGTCGTCGCGTGGTACGTCGGCGACTGGACGCCGGTCTCCGATGTGCCGCTGAACACCGACGAGCACCCGATCATCGAGTTCACCGCTCCCAAGAGCCACAAGAACGAGGGAGCACGGTTTTCCCGCAAGTTGCTGTTCCAGTTCTACGACGCACGCCTGTCCGCCCTTGCTCGCCGCGCGTTCACGTTCGATCCCCCGGCCAGCCCCGAGGACGTCCGGCGCCCTCGCTGAGCCGTCGCGCGTGTGCAGCCCTCTATACGCAATCGAATTGCAAATAGAGTCGCGCTGGGCCACGCTCCGACTCGATGAGAGTCCACGAAGACGCAGGGTGCCGGCGCGGAGGACGTCGATGACGGAGACCTACGACCTCGTCCTCACCCACGGTGAGGTTTTCACCCCCTCGGGGCTGCAGCGCGTGGACATCGGGATTCGCGACGGGCGAACCGTCGCGCTGGGTTCGCTTGCCAGCGCGGCAGCAGCCGAGGTCGTCGACCTGCAGGGGCTGACCGTTCTCCCCGGCGTGATCGACTCGCAGGTCCATTTTCGCGAGCCGGGACTCGAGCACAAAGAGGATCTCGAGAGCGGCACGCGCGGCGCCGTACTCGGCGGCGTGACGGCGATCTTCGAGATGCCCAACACGAAGCCGCCCACCGACACCACCGACGCGCTCGCCGAGAAGCTGCGACGGGCCGAAGGCCGCGCCCACTGTGACTACGCCTTCTTCGTCGGCGCGACCGACCGAAGCATCAAGCAGCTGGACGAACTCGAGCGACTCCCCGGCTGCAGCGGCGTCAAGATCTTCATGGGCTCGTCGACCGGAGGCCTGCTCGTCGAGCACGACGAGAGCATTCGCGAAGCCCTCTGCACGGGGCACCGCCGCGTGGCCATGCACGCCGAAGACGAGCCCCGCCTCCGCGCCCGCCACGGGATCGCGGAGATGGCTGGCGTGCCCAGTGCCCACGCGCAGTGGCGTGATGTCGAGACCGCCCGACTCGCCACCGAGCGCGCGCTGAGGATCGCCCGCGCCGTGGGACGGAAGGTTCACATCCTCCACGTCACCACCGCCGACGAGCTCCCGCTGCTCGCCGACGCAAAGGACTTTGCGACCTGCGAAGTGACTCCGCAGCACCTCACCCTGAGCGCGCCAGAGTGCTACGAGCGGCTGGGCACGCACGCCCAGATGAACCCGCCGATCCGCGATGAAGTGCATCGGCGCGCCCTGTGGCGCGGTGTCGAGGCCGGCCTCTTCGACGTCCTCGGCTCCGACCACGCGCCGCACACCCTCGAGGAAAAGGCCAAGCCGTACCCCGCCAGCCCCTCGGGCATGCCGGGCGTTCAAACGCTGGTCCCGCTGATGCTCGACCACGTGGCACAGGGTCGTCTGTCGCTGCAGCGGTTCGTCGACCTGACCAGCGCCGGTCCGCAGCGGATCTTCGGAATCCAGAACAAGGGGCGCATCGCGCTGGGCTACGACGCAGACTTCACCATCGTGGACCTCCAGACCTCACGCACGATCGAGGCGCAGTGGATCGCCAGCAAAGCCGGATGGACGCCCTTCGACGGCATGAAGGTCACGGGCTGGCCCATCCACACGGTCATCCGCGGGCAGCTCGTCGTTCGCGACGAAGCCCTCTCGCAGCGCAGCGCCGGCGCCCCCGTCCGCTTTCTCGACGCCGGACCCGCGCGCGGTTGACCGACGGCGCCGCTTCCCAGAACCGATGTGGATCCGATGTTGGGGCTGCAGGTCGAAGAACTCGTCGTTCGACTGCCCCGGCGCGGCGCAGCTTCGAAGGCCTTGTTCTCGATCCCCCGATGGCGGGTCGAGCCGTCGGCGCGCGTCTGCATTGCGGGTGCGTCGGGCTCGGGCAAGACCACGCTGCTGCACGTTCTCGCCGGCCTGCGCCGCCCCTCTGCCGGCCGCGTCATCATCGGTCGAACCACGCTGACCGACCTCGAAGAGACCGCGCGCGATGCGTTTCGCGCCCGCAACATCGGCCTGGTGTTTCAGACCGCGCGGCTTCTTCCGGCCCTCACGGCGCTGGAGAACGTCGCCCTCGCGGCCAGCGTCTCCGGCACGGCTCGGGCGCCCTCCCGTGAACGCGCCCGCGCGCTGCTCGAACAGGTCGGGCTCGCGGCGCGGGTTTCAGGGCGCCCCACCGAGCTTTCGGTCGGCGAACGCCAGCGCGTGGCCATTGCCCGAGCGCTCGCGGCCAATCCAGGGTTGCTGCTCGCCGACGAGCCAACCGCGAGCCTCGACCCCGCGCGCACCGAGAGCACGATCTCGCTGCTGCACGACGTCGCCGAGCGCCACGGCACGACCGTCGTCCTCGTGACGCATGAGCGCGACGTCCAGGCTCGATTCGACACCGTCATCCGGCTCGAAGACCTCATCACCACCACGCCCTCGGCGGAGTCCGCATGACGCCGTGGGACCTGATCCTGCGGGGCCTGCGGTGGCGGTGGGTCGCCACGGCGCTCAACGGCCTGGGTGTCGCGCTGGGCGTGTGTGTAGTGTGCGTGGTCTTGGTCGTGCAAAGCGACCTGCGACAGCGGTTCGAGGCGCCCGGCCGCGACTACGGGCTGGTCGTGGGCGCGCCCGGGTCCGCGCCGCAGCTCGTGCTCAACGCGGTGTTTCACCAGGGGGAGAGCCCCGGCGTGATTCCGATTTCGATCGTCCGCGAGCTGGCCGAGCATCGCTCCACCGCGCTCGCCGTGCCGTACGCGGTGGGGGACTCGTTCCGGGGCCACCGCGTCGTCGCCACGACGGAGGCCTTCTTCAGCGAGCGTTTCCCCCACCCCGCTGCCGCCCGACCGCAGGACAAGCTCGCGATCGGACGCGCGTTCGGGCTGCCCGCCGCGGGGGTTCGAGAGGCCGTGATCGGGGTCGGGGTCCGCGACGCGATCGGCGTTCGCCTCGGCGACAAGGTCGAGCTGTCGCACGGCGTCGAAGACAGCGCGATGGCGCACGAGCACGAGACGCTGTGGGAAGTCGTCGGCGTGCTCGAGGAGACGGGAACCGCGCTGGACGACGTGGTGCTGATCCATCTCGAGACGTTCTTGGCGATGGATGAACACACAGGCGGTACGCCCGGGGTGAGCGCGGTGCTCGTCTTCCCGCGCCGGGGTGTTCACACCGCCACGCTCTTGGGTGAGCTTCGACAGCGGTCCGACCTGCAGGTTGCCCACGTGGCCACCGAAGTGCGCCGCCTGCTCTCGCTGGTGGGTCGACTCGACGCGCTGTTCCTGTGGGTCGCCTGGCTGGTGAGCATCGTCGCCATCACCTCGATCTTTGCGTCGAGCTACCTGTCGACGCATGCCCGCAAGGGACAGTTTGCGCTCCTGAGGGCCCTGGGACTTCCGCGCCGCACGATCGTGGCGATGAGCGTCGCGGAGGCGGCCGTCCTCACACTCGGCGGCGCCGTACTGGGCGCGCTCCTCGCTCACGGTCTGCTCTGGATCGGAGGGGGCCGCATCGAGCATGCGGTGGGGTTCGCCCCCGACCCGGCGCGGCTGGTGTGGAACGAAGGGCTGGCCGTGCTCGCGGTCGTCGCGGCCGGTGCGTGCGCGGGCCTGATGCCCGGTCTGCGGGCGTTCGGGGACGACGTGGCCACGCTGCTGAGCGAAGTGGAATGATGCCGCTGTGAAGCGCCCCGTCACCGTGCCGCTCGCGCTCGCCCTCGCGTTCGGGGGCGGCTGCCCCAAGGACGAGGCCGCGCAGCCCCGTGACGCACCCCGGGAGTTTCGCGCCCCGCGGGTGGCCAAGGCTGCGCGCCCCGATTTGCGGGCGGTCGTCTACGACACGCTCGATGACGTCTCGCACGACCCCGCAGGCGCCGTCGAGTCCGAGCTCGTTCAGGTGCTGCTCGACGCCCTCGACGCGGAAGACATCGGCAAGCCCGAACGCCGCAAGCCAGCGGCCCAAGCAGCCATTCGCCAGCTGCTCGACGCGGCCTCGACCTTCAAGGGCGCCCACGCCACCGCCGGCGTCGTTCGTCGCCGGGCGCTTCGCCAGCAGTCCGCAACGCTGCTGCGAGAGCTCTACGAGGCGACCGAGCACGGGCAGGCACATGCGCCCTCGTTTGGTCCGCGCCCCGAAGGGTACGCGCGCGTGCAATGGGGACAGCTGACCGAGGTGGCGTTCGAGCCGGGTACTGCGCTGCCCGAGCCCGTGCAGGCGCTCGGCGGGACGAAGGTCGCCATGGGTGGCTACCTGGTCGAAGGCGCGTTCGATGAGCTCCTGCTCGTCAAGTCGGTGTGGGGCTGCTGCTTCGGTGACCCACCCGAGATCCACGAGGCGGTCGTGGTGACCGTCGACGGTCCGCCGCTCGACCCTTGGTTCGACAGCGTCGTGCGGGTGATGGGCACTCTGGAGGTGGGTCCCGAATACGACGAAGGCGAGCTTGTGAGCCTGTATCGCCTGCGCGCCACGGCGGTCGACACGCTGCGCTAGCGCGATGGACTCCGACCGAGCCAGGCCCCCGTACCGAGCAGCGCCAGCGTCCACCCAAGCAAGATCGCAAGCTCGAACGTGACTCCAGGCGCCGGCGGCTCCACGTGCGTCGGGCTCGATGCGACGAGCGCATCAAAGTCCGAAAGGCCCAGCGGAACGTCCCGAAGACGTCGGGCTAGGGTCCGTTCGGCCCTCGCGGCGGCCGCCTCGATGACGGCGCGGCGAAAGGCGAGCGACGCGTCCGGTCCACGTCCGGCCAAGCGCTCGAGGGCGCTGGCAAACGCCACCGCCGGCGTCGAGATGCTGGCGCGCGCGACGAGCTGCCGCTGCGCGCCGCCACGTTGCTCGCGAGCCTCGAGACGCGCCTCGAGATCGACGAGCCGGACCACGTCGCGCGCGTCGTCAACGACGCTCGGGTCCGCCGACGTGGCCGCCGAGGCAAGTGCGGGGGACCGCGCCGTGACCACGGACCACACCGCGTCCGCATCGAGCTCGGCGGCCCGACCCCGCGCGTCGCGTCGCTCGACCGTCAAGTCCAGCGCGAAGTCCTCGGCCACCAGCGAAGCGGACCGCTCGGCTGCGACCGCTGGAACGAGAACGCACAACGCCATCCACGCGACCCCCAGCGCGATGGCGCCGTGGCTGGGGTGTCGCGCAACCGTGGCGACAAGGCTCAGCAGCGCGGTCCACACCGCAACGTAGGCAAGCACGAGGGCGCTGAACCGAAGAGCGTCCTCTGCCGCGCCGCCGAGTACGACCGTCGCACTGACCACGAGCAGAAGTCCCACCCCTGTGACGAGCACGCCCACCGCGAAACATCGAGCCCGAATCCAGCGGAGGTTGTCGCCGGACTGCACCCGAACCAGAGACAGCATGCCACTGGCCCGTTCGTAGCCGCCAACGTCGACACCGAGCGCGACGACGCACAGCGGAAGCAGCAGCGAAAGCACCGTGACGAGATCGAGTCCCCCCGTTACGACGAGCGCGGGGTTCTCGATGCGGCTCCCCGCGGCGATCATCGGATCTGCGCGCCGATCGATGCGCTGGACGGCGGGGGCCGCGTCGGCCGACGCAAACGCGATACCGGCCAGCGGCGCGGGTCGCTTGGCAAGGCGCACCGCCGCGTACCGGTCCTGCCAGGCAGCGCGATGCAGGTCCACCCATGGTCGCTGCGCGGGTCCGGCCTCACCATCCTTCAAGAGCGCGCGCGCCTCTTCGATGGTCTCCGCTTCGGCCCGGCGTGCCTGCGCGATCGCGTCGTTCCAGCGCGCCACGTCTTGCCCGCCCTGCCAAACCACAAACAAGCCGACCGCGAGGACGAACACGACGCCAAGGAGCCGCGCGGGCGAACGCAGCACGGTGCGGACCTGCAGACGCAGCGCGGCGGTGATCACGTAAGCCCCCGACGTTGCAGCCGACGCGCGACCATGAACAGTGCAGCCGTCGACCCGAGCATCCAGCCCAGGAGCGCGAGCAGACCGAACCCGCGCCGCCGCAGCTGCTCTTCGAGCGATAGCGGCACGTATTCGAACGCCTCGAAGCCAGCGTAGAACGCGGCCGTCGCCGCCGGCGTCAGCGTGCCGTCGTCGGCCCGCTTCACATCGTACGCGAGCCCTTCATTGAGCGTGCGGATGAGCGTGCGACGGTACGCCTCGGTCTTCCGCAGGAAGTCCACGTGGCTCTCCAGGCCCGTGCCGGCGATTGCCATCGACAGTCGGTCGGTGGCCTGCAGTGGATTGACGATGGAGAACGCCCCCACGATGTCGGCCTGGGTTCGCAGCTGCGCCTGCAGGGCGCCGAAGTGCTCATCCCACACCCGCGCGCCGTACTCTTCGTCCGCCTGCGCCAGCAAGCCGAACAAGATCACGGGAAGCTCTTCGGGCGTGTCGACGCCGTACTCGGCGAGAATCTCCCGTTCGAGTGCCTTGGCCCTCTCGTCTTGTGGATTGTGTCCGTCCAGGCCCTTCTTCCGATCTTCGGCCATGGCGGCAGCAAACGCGTCTCGGTCCGGCAAGGGCTCGGCCGCACTGGCGACCATGACGGCCAGTCGCGGCAGCACGATCGCCGAGAGCACCCAGAGCGCCAGCAGAAGTGCCGCGGCGGCTCCGGACGAACGCACACCCGCGGAGACCCCCACGACCGTGACCGCGACGATCCACAGCGCGCCTGCGTGCAGAGCGAAGAACGCCGCCGTGCGTCCGACGTCGATCGCTTCGGCGAAAGAAACGTGCACCCCCAGCACCACGAGCGCCAGCCCCACGCCGATGCTCCACAGCGCCAGCGACTTCGCGAGCAGCAGCGACCACATGCTGGTGCCCTGGACCAAGTGTAGGCGCAGGCGGCCACTCTCGCGTTCGGACGCGACGGCCGCAAAGCCGAGCAGCACCAAGACGAGCGGCGCGAGGTGCTGAAGCACCATCGAAGGCTCTAAACGTGAGAAGCGCAGCAGGGCGGATGCCCCGCGCTGTGCTCTGTGCACCGCAGCATTCTGTCGATGCGCTTCGGTGTAGACGACCCGGCCGGTCACGGCCTGCACGCCCGCATCGAGATGAGACGCGGGTCCACTGGGGCGAAAGACGAAGTCCCCGAAGTGGGCACGAGCGTGGGGATTGTCGACCTCGCGCTCGTTCCACGCCGTACGCGCGGCTTCGGTGGCGCGAGCATGCGCCCGGCCTGCGCGCGCGTGCGACGACGCCGAGGCCCACGCCGCGCCGATCCCCAGCAGCAGCGTCAACGCGATGAGCAGCACGCCCCGCCCGTCGCGTTGACGCT
>CAYSPB010000065.1:0-24132 GCA_964432695.1 uncultured Nannocystaceae bacterium | reverse complement strand
CTCCAGGTACGAACACAGTTGGCTCAGCTTGCTCACCGCGTCTCAGGGTATCTCGAATGTTCGTTCGGACCCATGTTCGCGCGCCGCTCGACCCGAGTTGGACCGGGTTGAAGGTGGGCAACGCTCCGGCGGTGTGTGGTCAGCGACGACGGCGGCGCAGAGCGAACACGAAGATCGCGAGGCCGAATGGCGAGGCACGGGAAGCGGGTGCCCCTTCGGTACATGCACACGCGTTCGGGTCGTCCGGCGACGCGTACGCACCCGGCGGTAGAGTGCCGCCCGCACCTGCAGACGACGTGCGCCCGACCGTGATCGTGACGGTGTTGCTGACGCGGATGAAGCCCTTGGTGTCTTGGATTTCGACCCGCAGTTCGTACTCCCCACTCGAGACCTGGCTCGCCGACCAGCCGAACGGCGCCGCATCGTCGGTGTCCTGGAGCTTCGTGTTCACGAAGAGTGCCGCTTGGTGAATCGTGACGCCTTCGTCGGCCTCGATCACGATCTCGAAGAGCTCGCCGGTGTCGAAGTTTTCACCGTCCTTCGGCGCGATGATGCTGATCGAGGGCCCTGTGCTGCCGGGGGTCGCGGGACCAATCAGGCGGTACAGCTCGCGGTGAGCGTTCTGCAGGTTCGGGTTGTCGCATTCGGCTTCGTGTTGCGCTGCGCACTCGGCCTCGTCGCTGAGCTGAATGCACTCATCACGAAACGACGGGTCCCCGCCCGAGTTGAACGGGTTCATGATGTCCGACGGCTCGTTGACGTGTTCGAGGCCGAAGGAATGCGCGATCTCTTGGCTGATCGTCGTGGCGGTGGTGGCTGCGGTATGTTCGTCGTTGGCGCTGTGGAACGCGAACGTGATGTTGTTGCGCGTGCGGGTGTCGCCGCAGTCCAGCACCGCGATGCCGAGGACGGAGCTGCCCTTGGCTTCCGACGGTCCGACCATGTTCATGACGTAGTCGCCTCCGCTGGGCCGTTCGTCGGTGACGATGGCGTTGTAGGCAGACCAGTCCTCGCGCACTGCCTGCAGCACCGCTTGGCGCTTACCGTCGCTGCTGCCGTACGGAGGGTAGAGGCCCGCCATGTCACTGATGGTGGTGAGGTTTGACCGGGAGTCGTCGGGTCCGTTGACCAGCGTTTCACCGTCGAAGTTCAAGAAGAGAACGGCCGGTTCGTTGCTCGACACCGTTCGAGGGGGGACGGTGAGCTCGGACCGGCTCGGGAGCACGGGAACGCCTCGCGACTGGCCGAGGCCGTTCGCCCAAAGCGTTTGGCGGTCGTCGTTCCAGGTGGCGGGCCGGTGTTCGTCCAGTCTCCAGCCTTCACCGGCCGGGTTGGCCGCGAACAGCGAAAGCAGAACCAAGCTCGACGAGACGTTCATGCGAAGTACCGACGGCGCGAAGCGCACAACAGCGGCAGTGCGATCCTTTTGCTGCCGAAGCCTGATCTGCCGGAGGACGCTCCGAGGTTACAGCCTTGGACATCGTCGCCCCCCCGACCATAGCCGCCGGGCAGGGCCCCCGACGCGTCGGTCTTCGAGGTCGTGCGTCCAATGGTGACCTCGACGATGTTGCTGGCGCGGGTGATGCCCTGCGCGTCCTGGATGAAAATCTGCAGCGCATATTCTCCGCTGGTTGGCTTCGGGGCGGTCCAGCCGAGGGGAGCCCGGTCATCTTCGCCCCGGAGGTCGTCGTCGACGAAGAGTGCAGCCCGTCGAATGACGACGCAGTCATCGGCCTCGAGCACCACGTCGTCGTGACTGACCGTAGTGGCGACGACATCAGGGGTACGGCCCTCGTCCGCGCCGATGTACGCGAACACGATCGCGACCGTGAGCGCAGTGACCATCGATGCCTGAAGCGTATGCAGCACCCCCAAAACCCTCTGCCGCGGTGCGGCCCCGGCATGCATGTGCGTTCGAGCTGGCCGAAGGTTCCAGCGGACGGCGTTCCATGGGCTTGGAAGGCCTTGGCCGCTATTCTCCCGCCCGTGGACGCCCGCGTCGCGCTCTCGCTCCTCGTTTGCACTGGCTGCACGCCCACGCCCACCACGGCCGCGCCGCCAGTCGCGGCTGCGCCCTCGAC
The DNA here is from genome assembly GCA_964432695.1 of uncultured Nannocystaceae bacterium. Classification (GTDB taxonomy): domain Bacteria; phylum Myxococcota_A; class Polyangia; order Nannocystales; family Nannocystaceae; genus CAJXVA01. The sequence continues at coordinate 22,051 of CAYSPB010000065.1, read as the reverse complement.
CCTCGTACGTGGCAACTCTGGGATCAACGCGCTCGCCGCCGAGCTGTGCGCGCGGCCGTGCTCTTCGACTGCACACGCCGCCGTACGCGACATGGCGATGCCCGCGGCTGGCAGTGCTTACCTCGACCTCGACCCCGCGTCGTGTGCCGTCCCGAGTTTCGCCGCGGAGGCGCAGTCATGCACGGCGATGTGCACGACCGACGCCAACGGCAAGCAGACGGTCACGTCATTCACGATCGACATGGGACCGATCGGGCCGAGCACGCGGGCGGACCTCTGCCGGACCCTCGAGCGGGACCGCGGCAGGCCCAGTCGTGGCGCCTGCGACGACGTATGCGAAAGCACCATGGGCTGCGGATGGCCGCCGTCCGAGGACCGCCTCGCCCTCGAGTTCATCGGGCATCTCGCTCTGCAGTGCGGTCAGGGCCAGCCGGCGGGATCGAACGCGATCTCTCCATAGCCACCGAATCCATGCCCTGCGCCCCCGCACGTCTCGACGCCGAGCGTGCTTCCGGCGGGGATGCGCGTCGATGTCCAAGGCGTGACGTCGACGCGAGGCTGACCCGGCGTTTCGAGCCATGCAGCTGCGGGCGCAGGGGGCCCGGCGCGGTCGATACCATGCGGCGGGTTCGTGATGCGATCGAGACCAACGCATGCGGTGACCGGCGCATCGACGCGATAGGTCCGCACCACGCCCTCGCCCCCTCGACGGGCTCCGCCGCCTCCGGAGCCGGTGCGGCTGGCTTGCGTGAGTGAGAGCCAGCGGGGAAACGCAGCCGCCGTGCGCGTGGGTGCGATCGGGCTGTTCCAGGTGCCCCGACCGGGTCGCGTCGATGTGGCCCCTTCGCCTCCGGGAACGACCTCGCAGATGGCGTCGTCGGCTCCGGTCAGCTCGACGACGGCACCGAGGCTGCACGAGCCCGCGCCGACCCGTTGGGGCCAGCCCGACGCGAGCGCGCCCAAGACCGCGTCGAAGATGCGCGCGAGCGTCATCAGTCGGCGCCCGGGATCGGTGGCTGGCCGGGCGCCGACCCAGCTCTTCGGACTCGTTTCGACTGCGAGCACGTCGGCGAGGCGACGATCGGGGCCACATCCGAGTGCGTGCCCCAGTGCCGCTATCGCGGCAACTCGAACGTCGTCGATGGTGGCGCCGAACCCGTCTGCATCCGCATCGTCACTGTCGCGCAGGTCGAGCAGGATGAGACCTGCGTCGGTGCGCGCCACGACGCGAACCGCATGGGGGCGACCGGAGGGAAGAACGAGGTCGTCCGCGAACGAGCAGATTTTCAAGGGAGGACGCTGGGGAACCTCCGCGTTGCCAACGGGCAGCGCGTCGAGTCCGGCGTACAGGTCGGCGAGTGCCTCGAAGGCCATCAGCGGGTGACGGCTGCCGTCGTGGGGCGAGAGCTCAGACCCGGAGCATTTGGGTCTTGCTGCGCCGCATAGATCTGAAGTGCTCGCGACTTGCCCTTTACCTGAACCGGCTCGCGCTTCTCGACCTGGATCTGCGACTGCATGCTGCTGCGCGTGAACTCGGAGATGAGGACTTCGCCCGCCTTGGCGGTGCTGCAGAGTCTTGCGGCCACGTTCACCGCATCACCGATGACGGTGTACTGCAGGGTCCGCGACGAACCGATCGCGCCGGCGATGACCGGCCCGGTGTTGATCCCCACGCCGATGTGGATCGCCTCGAGTCCCGAGCTCTCGCGGACCCGGTTGAACTCTGCCAGCGCCCGCTGCATCTCGAGGCCGCACCGAATCGCTCGATCGGCGGCGTCGGGCAAGGAGACCGGCGCGCCGAAGAGGCCGATGATCTCGTCGCCGACGTACTTGTCGAGAGTCCCGCCGTGCGTGAAGAGCACGTCGACCATGACCTCGAAGTAGTCGTTGAGCGTCTTGACCATCTCTTCGGGCGAATGGCGTTCGCTCATCTGCGTGAAGCCGCGGATGTCTGCGAACAGCATGGTCACTTCCCGCTTGGTGCCTCCTTGGTCGAGCTGGAGCGCGCCGCGAACGATCTGGTCGACGAGGTTGGGCGAGAGCAGCCGCTGGAACTGGGCGCGCGTGCCAGCCTCACGCTCGATCTTCTTGGCGAGACGGTGGTTCTCGATCGCCGTTGCCGCTTGGGTTGCGATTCCCTGGAAAAGCGTAAGGTCCTTTTCCTTGAAGGCGCCGGTGCTCAGCGTCGAGTCCATGTGCATCACGCCGACGAGTCGGTCGGCGTACAGCAAGGGCACGCACATCGTCGAACGAATGCCCTGCATGATGATGCTCTTCGAGGCTTTGAACCGCTCGTCGAGCATTGCGTCCGAGGACAGCACGGCGGCTTTGTTGTTGCGGACCTCGTTGAGGATCGAGTTGGAGAGCTGAATCTCTTCGCCCTCGCGCTTTTGCTTCACGTAGCGCGGAGTCAGCTCGTCGGTGTCGGGGTCGAGGAGCAGGATGACTGCTCGGTCGGCCTTGATGAGCTGGAACGTCTCGTCGACGATCTTCTGCAGCAGATCATCGAGGTCGGTGTCGACCGAGAGCTTCTGCGACAGCTCGTGCGCAATGCGGAGCTTCTCGTAGTCGGCGCGCAGGGACTCGACGTCGGTGACCTGTCCGGCGGGAAGGAATCCCTTGTTCGCTTCGACGCGACTGCGAACCTGACTCTGCATCAGGTCCGTCATCACGGTGAAGTGCTTGGCGGGGGCAGCCACTTCGTCGTCGTCTTCGAACCGCAGCACCGTGTTGCCGAGCTTGAGCTCGTCGCCGCTGGCGAGCTTGGCTTCGTTGACCCGTTGGCCGTTGACGAACGAGCCGTTCAGCGAGCCGACGTCACGCAGGATGTACCCGCCCTGAGGGCCCCGCGTGAGGCGGCAGTGCTCCTTGGACACGATGCGGTCGAGCACCTGCACCGTGTTGTCGGGGTGCCGCCCTATCGTGTTGAAGGCGGTGAGCAAGTACTCACTCGGACCTTCGCCTGTAACCAGAATGAGCCTGGCTCCCATGAACCCGCCGCTGCCTGATGCTATCAGGCTCGCCGGCCCCACGGGAGCCTACATGCGCGCAACGGCTCAACGCCCGCTCACGCGGCGCTGGAGAGGTCGCGTCGTGAGGCTGCAGGGAGGCGCAGGGTGAACGTACTGCCACGGCCGACGGCACTTTGTACCGTGAGGTCTCCCCCGAGCGCGCGAGCGAGCTTGCGGCTGATCGCGAGGCCGAGCCCCACGCCGTTGTGCTCTCGCGTCGCACTGCCGTCCACCTGTCGGAACTCCTCGAAGATGAGCTCCTGGTGCGAAGCATCGATCCCCAGCCCCGTGTCTCCAACGTCGATGCATGGAGAACCATCGGCGTCGACGTAGACGCGGGTGTGCACGTGCCCCTCGGCGGTGAACTTGATTGCGTTGCCGACGAGGTTTCGGAGGATTTGCCGCACCGCGCCCGCATCGGTGTGCGCGACCAAGCGTTCGCCTTCGAGCGTGGGTTGATAGTCGCGCTCTCGACACAGCGGTTCCGACATTCGTACGACTTCGATTGCGACCGCATGGAGGTCCGCATCCGCTTCCGTGACGTCGACCCCATCGGCGTCGGCACGAGACAGATCGAGGACCTGGTTGACCAGCTCCAGAAGTGATGTCGCCGCGAGGAGCTGGCTCTCGAGCGGCTCGCGCTGTTCTTCGTCGATGTCGCCGTAGCAGCCTTCGAGTAGAAGGTCGGCGTATCCGATGATGGCGTTGAGCGGTGTCCGAAGCTCATGGGAGACGTTCGCGACGAACTGGCCGCGCAGGCGGTTGACCTCTTCGAGCTTCTCTTTCTGGCGTACGAGAAGCTCGTTGCGCTGCTGAAGCTCGCTCTTCATCGACAGAACGGTGTCGTAGGCGCGTCGGTTGGCCAGCGCGATGGCAAGCGGGTGCGCGGCATCCCCGAGGAAGCCGAGGTCGTCCTCGCGAAACGCCGCACGGGTCGCGACGATCACGAACCCCTCGCAGTTTCCGCGGAACTGAAGCGGTACGGCGGCCACACCTTCGAGCGGCACGTGACGCTGTGCCGCGTCCATCCAGGGATGATCGGGGGCCATCGGCGCGAGCATGGTCGGCCGAGACACGGTGGACAGACCGCAGCGAGCGAGCCCGGCTTCGATCCGGAGGTCGCCGTCAGCCACCGGCAGGCCGATGGCTGAGTCGATCTCGAGTGCACCGTCGGCGCCTCGAATCGCCAAGATCGCCATGTGCGCGTCTGTCTGTTCGGCGAGCTTTCGAAGTGCCGCCGCGTTGGAGTCGCGCTGAGAAATGGGGGCGACCAAGCTTGCCGCGAAGGATGCGATGCGCTCGAGTCGATCCTCTTTGAGTGTGACGTCCCGGAGCAGCGCGGCGTTCCGGCCCTGGACGCGGTCGACTTCCGCGGACCACACGGCCCGAAGGTCCGCGAGCGCGCGGGCGGCCCAGCCGAGTTCACCACCGCCCTTGAGCGACTCGGGGATGTGGTCGAGCTTGCCGCTTGCCAACGCGGCCGCGGTCGTGACGAGTTTTCGCAGCCCAGAGCGAACCCACAGGGCCACTCCCAGCATGCTCGCAAGGACGAGGCCGAGCACTGCGGCGAGCTCGACTGAGTGCTGCGTCGACGGTGGAGGAACGGCGGCCGGATGGACATGCACGGTAACCACGCCGAGCCCCACCGCGGTGCTCGTCGACGGAGGCGCGTCGCCTGAGAACAACATCGATGCGTCCACTCCCGGATGCTCGAGGCGCGTTGCGCGTTCGATGAGTGAACCGCCGGTCTCGCCCAAGACGATCGTCCGACCGTTGTCGAGTTCGATCGAGAGGCCCGCAAGCGCATCGTTTCGGTCGAGCAGTCGCCCCGCGACGTCTTCGAGGAGGCTGGGATCGTCGAGCGCCATGCCAAGTCCGAGTGCATCTGCACTCTTCTCGGCCAGCTCCGCGACGACGCGTTCGGTCTGCGCCTGCGCGAGCGTATCCCGCTGGGCAGCGTCATATCGCTGCACGGCAAAGAACACCGCGCCGCAGCTGAGCAGGGCCCATGCCAAGAGGGCGAGCGTCAGTCGGGTTGGGGGTCGCTTGAGGGTGCCTTGCATGGTGATCCTTCGAAGACCGGCTCGTGCTTACGGTGACGGCGGCGGCGTTGCTTGGTCCAGGCACGCAGTCGATCCGCCGTGGCGACGGGGTCGATCTGCACCGGGGTTGCGAGTCCATAGGCTGCGAGGCCAATGGCGTCGCTGCCCACCCAGGTGGTGCCGCGGGCGAGCAGGCCGAGATAGCGGAACCAGGTGTCGTTGAGCAGGGAGGGGGCAGCGCGGAGCCAAACGTGGTCTGCCTCCGACGCTCGTAGCGCGGCTTGAAGCTCGCGCGGGTTCCCGGTTGCAAGCTCGGCCTCGAGCCCGGTCGACAGGGCCTGAGCACCCGCGTCATCAGGTGCGGCGAGGACGAGCCATCGTCCCGGTTCGGACTTCAGAGCCTCGACCGTGCAAGCGGCGTCGGGTGCGGCACTGACGGTCAGCTCGGCCTCGGGTGCGGGTGCATGAACGAGCGCTGCAGCCAGGGGTCGACCCGGCCAGCGATGGGAGGCCGATGCGAGCGCGGCATCGCCGAGAGCGATGACCTTCTTCGGTGGCGCGTCCGACGTCCAGCGCTCGGAAACGGCAATGGCGACGATGCTGCGGTCGGCGTTGGTGAGAGCATCGACGATGGTCCGATGCATTTCGAGCTGTGGCTGGTAGACCAGCGCCGTGCCCGTCGGGCCCGCGGGAGCCGTCGCCAGCGCGAGCCACACCCATGCGCGGAACAACATGCGGCGGGCATCGCCCGGCGGTCGAGCGTCCTGTAGTCGGTGGACCGATTCCGTCCGGGGGGACCCAGCACCCGTCCGGACAGCGTCCGCGGCTACTTGGGAACCTTGTACTTCACCACGTGCTCGACCTCGTACACGTGCTCCTGCCTCGGGAGCACATTGAGCGGCCAGCTGATGAAGATCGAGTACACCGCGCCGAAGCTCGCCTCGCCCTCCTCGAATTCAATCCAGGTTTCGAGGTCGGGATCTTCCACACCCGCGCGTCGAAGGTCGCTCTCCATGCGCTGGCGCAGGGCCTCGGCCTCGTCGCGGCTCTCCAAGTAGAGGCCTCGACGGCCCGAAAACGCGGACCCGGTCTCTTCGAGGACGCGGAAGGCCTCCTGCTTCTGCATGAAGAGCGGGAAGAACTGCCAGGAGAGATAGACGACAAGCGCGATGATCAGGACCAGCGCGACGCTGACGACGTTGATTCGCCTGGGTTTCTTGTACTTGACCGCCTGTGCCATCGTTCAGGTGCGAATGCGTCCGCACGTTCACAGTAGCAGGCTCCTCTGCGGACCCGAAGGACTGCGCGGACGACGATCGTTGTGAGCCGAACGTCGGCGCCGTTATGATGAGCGTCCGCGGTGGAGCAGTTGCCCGCATACGTCGCCCTTCAACCTTGGGCGGTGGGTCGACGTGTCCTCGTCGTATCGCCGGGCGATCTCGACGGGGCACGGCGCCTCGCGACCGGTGGGGCACGTTGGGTCACGGTCGCGGAAACACGGTTCAACAGCGAAGGAACGATCAGCTGCACGACCGGTTGGCCGACGGGGACCGAACCGTTCGACATGGTGATCATGGTCGACGCGTATGCGGGAGCGAGTGCGACAGTTCGGCAGCGGTGGCTCGAGCGTGCGTCCTCGATGCTCGCGCCCGACGGTTGGATCGCCGCTTGGGCGCCGCACCAACCCAGCTGTGAGGTCGACTTCTGGACGCTCGAAGAGGAACTCGGGGCTCGCTTCGCGCACGTCTACATGCTTGCGCAGCTTCCGTGGCAGGGCGTGAGTCTGGCGCCCGTGCTCGCCGATGTGAACGCGGTACCTCAACTGAGCCTCGACGAAAGCCTGCTCGCCGAGCCACCGGATGCGTCGCACTATCTAGCCTTGGCAACACCGTCGCAGCCGTCCGAGGCTGCACTCGCGTTGCTTACGGGTCGCTGCTTGCTGGTTCCCTCGCCGCACGGACCCGCCACACCCGCGGTCGACCCTGCAGCACTGACAGAGCTTCAGCGCGCAGTCGCGGATGCTGAGAGTCTCTCGCGCGCCCGGGCGGAGCGTGTCGCGGCGCTCGAGCGAGAACTCGAGCGCAAAGGCAATGCCGTCGAGCATGCTCACCAGCGGACCCGGACGCAGGCCCGCGAGCACCAGCAAGCGCTGGCCCAGGCGACTGCGCAGCTCGAAGCGCGCGCAAAGCAGAAGGTGCACGCGCTCGAATCGGAGCTTTCCGCAGCGCGGGATGAGGCGCGCAAGGCGAGCACCGACCTGTCGATCCTGACCCGTTCGGTGCAGGACCTCGAGGCCGCGGTCGTGCGCGCCAACGAAGCCACGGCGCAGCGTCAGACGGAGCTCAACACCCGAGACGCCGAACTCGCAAAAGTCCGTGCGCAGGCCGAGTCGCTCGATGCCGAACGCGGCAGCTTGACCCGGCAGATGGAGGTCGCGCTCGCCGAACGCGAAGGCGTTCGACAGCTGTCCGAGCGAGTCGAGGCGGAACTCGAACTCGCCCGGCGGCGCCTCGGTCAGCATGAAACCTCGCTCGCCGAGCGCGTACGTGAGGTGTCGAAGCTGACCACCGACGTCGAGGTCACGCGCGCCGAGCTCGAGCATCACAAGTCGATGCTCGCCCGGGCCCAGAGCCGCGAAGAAGAGCTCTCGGCCTCGGCGGCGCAAGGGGTCGAGCAGGGCCGAATGCTCGCGGAAGTTGCGGCGGACCGCGAGCGGCTTCGTGAAGAGCTCGGTCGGCGCTCGCAGCAAATACAGCGGCTCGAGGAGCGGCTGTGGTCTAGTCGCGAGGAACTCGAGAAGGCTCGTCTCGACAACGTGCGTCTGGCCGGAGACGCAGAGCGCCTGCGCGACCAAACCGAACGTGCGCACCAGTCCGAGCAGACGCAAGCCCAGGCGCTCCAGCAGCTCAGCGGCGAGTTGCACGCGCTGGAGCTGACGCGGGCCGAGTTGACCGCCACGGTCCGGGCGCATGAGGACGAGATCGGTCGGCTGCGCGTCCAAACCGAGGCCCACGCCGGCGACACCCAGGAGATGGCGTCGCTGCGGAGCGAGCTGGCCGACCGCAGCCGCGAGCTGGCCGAAGCCAAGGCGCGTCAGGAACAGTTCGCGGCGCGTGAGCGAGAAGCGGCGAGCCTCTCCAAGAAGCGTGAGCGGCAGCTCTCCCAAGCCGGCGAAGAACTCGAGCGGTTGCGAAAGTCCGCCGAAGAAAACGCCGCGGCGGCGATCGGTCTCGAGAGCGAACTCGAGGTGAAGTCGCTCGAGGTCGAACAACTGGCGGCATCGGTCAGCGATCTTCAGGCCGAACTCGATTCGCGGCGTACCCGTCTCGACGATGCCTCCACTCGGGAGGAGGAGATGCGCCGGCTGCTCGAGCGCTCGCGCGGGGAACAAGAGTCGCTGCGCCGACGGCTGCGGGAGCGGGAGCAAGAGCTCGAAGACATCAGCTCCGCCAACGAGAGCTCCGGCGTGGAGCTGTACAAGCTGCGTCGCGAGCTCGAAGCGGCTGCCCAGGCCAACGAACAGCTCGAGCAGGCGCTCGACTTGGGCCCCAACGTCGACTCTGCCGAAGGGGTGACGATCAGCACCGACTGGCCCGACCCCGCCGTCGAGGCAGTGCGGCGTTTGAAATCGCAGCTGGCTGCGCAGTCGCGACGCCACGCCGAGCAGCTCGCGGCCCGCAGTCGGGAAGCATCCTCGGGGCAGCCAACCGACAAGCGCGTGGCGGCGCTTCGCCTCGAGATCGAAATCCGGGCCGAGGAACAGGAACATATGCTGCGTCAGCTCGACGCTGCCGAGCAGCAGATCTGGGAAATGACCGACGCGGCCGACCGCAACGCAGCGCGCCTCGCCGCTTCGCTAGCCCAGCTCGAAAAGCACAAGGAAGAGCTCGACGAGACTCGCGACGAGTTGGAGGTCGCCCGCAAGCTTCTCGAAGCTGCGGAAGCCCGCGCCCTCGAGCAGGAACGACTCCTGGCGTCCGAACGCGCCAAGCTGGCGCGGGTGGGTGCGGAGAAGAAGGCCGAGGCTTCGCCCGCGTCGTTCGATCAGGGCATCGATGAGTTGTTCGCCGACCTCGACGGCAATCCGGATGGCCCGAAGATGGTCGAGCTCGAGGCGCCCGACGGCGCAGCGCCGGTCCGGCCGCTGCATCCTCCCGACGTCGCGGGGGTGCCCACAGCGGTCGCTGACCCGAGCAGCAGCAAGCGGCACATCACCGGTGAAATGCCGCGCGCGCCGCGGATGGTGGTCGAGGCGATCGAGGACGAGGGTGGCGAGGATGATCCGTGGTCCAAGGGCGTGATCTCCGCGCCGTCGCGGTCCGCACCGCGGGTGGCACCCGACGCAGAGACGCAGCCGCGGGCTCAGATGCCGCAGCGACCGAAAAAAGCGTAGGAGGGTGCAGCGGGACCTTGACGTCCCGGCGTGGGTCCTCTACCTTGCGCCTCCCCACCGCTCGGGTGGCGGAATTGGTAGACGCGCACGGTTCAGGTCCGTGTGTCCTTTGGACGTGGGGGTTCAAGTCCCTCCCCGAGCACAACAGCAAAAGCCCGAGTCACTCGACTCGGGCTTTTGTGTTTCCAAGGCTCTCCTGCAGAGCCTGCGCGGACTGGCCGGCTAGGGCAGGCACGACGACACGAGCTCGCCGTGACACGGCGTGCGCTGCGACGCGTCCCAGCTGCCGACCGCACCGGGACCCAGCACATCGTCGACGATCGAGCCGGTCATGACGACCGTGTCGGTGTCGGCGATACGCACCGTGATGGTGGTGGTGTCCCCGTCGAGGTCGAGCTGCACGTCGTACGGCTGCTGGTTGGCCCACCCTTGGTCGAAGAACTCGGCGGGCGTGGAGAGAATCGTGCCGTGTGCCGTGTCGAAGGATGCGGCGAGGTCGGCCGCATCGAGGTCTTCGGGCGCATCGGCCTCGATGCGTTTGATGGTCACGCCTTCCTGCCACTCCCCCCATGGCGCGGTCTCGGTCGAGCCCTTCCACGAGAACAGGTAGAAGTGCGAGGCGTCCTGCCAACCCCAGACGAAGCCGATGCCGTCGTCGTCGGCGGCGTTGACCACTTGGATCTCGAACTCGACGCGAGCATGGTCCATGACCTGCGGACATACGTAGGCGTTGGCGACTCCGTTGGTGGTGAGGTTGCAGCGCGCCGTGTCGTCGATGAAGAACACGTCGTTGGGGGGGTCCGCGGCGGGCCCCTCGAAAATGTCCGTGTACGCGAACGAGGCGCAGCCGGGTGCGTCGAGCAGCTGTGGCGTGTCGACCACGTGGGCGGTGGTTCGGGCGGAGGCCGTGTTGCCCTCGCCGTCGGCCACGGCGGCCTCGTACGTGGTGGTCGTATCCGGAGTCGCGGAAACCGTCGCCGCATCATCGGGCGTGAGGTCGTCGGCTGGGGTCCAGGCGTAGAGGTAGTTTCCATCGCCGCCCGTGGCGACGACGTCGAGCTCGGTGGTACCGCCCGCGGCCAGCTCGAAGCAGACCGGGGCCTCGGCCGTGAGCGCGGTCCAGCAGGTCGCGGTGTCGTCGTCGCAGCCGAACGTGCAGGTTTGCAGGGGCACGCCAAACGTGCCGGTTGCGTTGCACTGCAGGACATCGTCGCCGCTGCACGCGGTTGCGTTTGCGGGACAATCGAAGCACCCGTCGAAGGTGAGGGCTTCGGCGTCGTCGCAGTCGACGCCCGGCGAGACGCCGGCTTCGGGCGCTTCGTCGCCGTAGTCGTCGCCGTCTGCGTCGGTCATGCAAGCATCGGGGTCGTCGAGCGGTGCCGCGCCTGGAAAAGTCTCGGGCGCATCGTCATCGCAGTCGGCCGCGTTGCCGACGTATCCCTCCGGACGCGTCAGGGCGAGCACGCAGATCTCGGGATCGCCGTACTGGTCGTCGTCGGCGTCGAGGCACCAGCTCAGGCATGCGTCGATGCTGGGCACGTCGGTGTCGTCGTCGTTGCAGTCGGTCCCCGCAATGGCGCCGGCGGGGGGTAAGGCGTCGCCGTAGCCGTCGTCGTCGAGGTCTTCCATACAGGCCTCGGCGTCGTCGAGCTCGGCGGCGCCGGGGAACGCCGCGGGGTTGTCGTCGATGCAGTCGGTCCCCGCTTCAGCACCCTCGGGAGGGAACGTGTCGCCGTATCCATCGGCGTCGGCGTCCACGGTGCACAGCTCGGACTCTTCCGTGGCCGCGCCTGGGAACACCCCCGCGAGCGCGTCGACGCAGTCGAGGCCGGCCGTGACGCCCGAGGGTGGATCCACGTCGCCGTACCCGTCGTCGTCGGAATCTTTCATGCAGGCCGCGTCCGATTCGGCTTGTGCCGCCCCCGGAAAGGTCTCGCCCGCATCGTCATCGCAGTCGGTGTCGTCCACGACCCAGCCCGCGGGAGGGTCCTCGCTCTGCGGAACGTCTGCACAGTTCTCGGCGTTGCCGAAACCATCGCCGTCTTCGTCTGCGCAGTACGCGACGGTCGGTTCGGGCCCCGAACTCGACGATGACCCGGGCTTGGTTGTGGTCTCGTCCTCCGCAGAGGTCGTGCTCGACGACACCGAGCCGGTGCTCGTGTCGGCCCCGGCATCGGTCTCCTCGCCAGAACTCTGTCCCTGCGATATGGGTCCTGTCACCGCCGGGCAGTCCGAGTTGCCGCTGGGCTCGGCAAATCCATCGTCCGCACAGTCGCCCGAGCATCCTTGGAGCAATGCGAGACCGCCGAATACGGCGACCGTTGCAGACCTATGTTCAAACCAGCGCGCCACCGGGATCGGAGGCTAGCACGGTGATTTACGCGGTCCGAGGATGGAGCGCGCGCGCGCATCGCTGGACTGTCAGGCCGGTTCGACCCGGTCGACCGCAATCGCCGGGCCGGACATCTGAATGCCGAACCCGCCGGTATCGATCGTTCCGTGTACGACCACGCGCGCGCCTGCCGAGTAGCCCGAGCCGCCCTGCAGCCGGTACGTCTTGCCGTCGTCGGTACGGAGCTCGAAAAAGCCGCCTTCGAGGTCGTTGTGCTGCACGGTTCCGGAGAAGCTTGGCATGCCCAAAAGTGTACCGAGCGCACCTGGTGATCTACCGTCCCGCTCTGATGCTTCGTAGCGGGCTCCTCGCGGTCGTGCTGTTGGGTTTGCCGCCGGGCTGTGGGAAGGGTGCGCCCCCAGCGGCCGAAACGAAGCCCGAGCCGGCCTCATCCGAACGCGCTTTGAGTTCCGAGGTCGGGGCCTGGGGTGGGGGCGTTTCTCCTCGAGCGCCGCAGCTCGAGCCGATCGAGCTGCGCCGGGATGCAAACGCGTTGCCCACGGGCGCCTCGGCTCGAGTCGCGTGGGCGCAAGGGCGCATTGGTGGCGTCGAGGCGGCCCGTTCGTTGGCCGCGTTGCTGGAAGGCGATGCCACGGTGGAGTCGGCCCACCTCGCGGCGCTCGCGTTTCTCGAACCGCCCGTGGATGAGCCATCCGCCGACGCGCCCGGTCCTTGGTACGACCTCGAAGACGCTGTGTGGAGCCGCCTTGCGCTGACCGAAGCGCCCGACGAGGCTGAGGCGTTGCTCTTCGCCGTGGCGCGGATCGGGGGCGCTCGCTCGCAGGCTCGCCTCGCGGCGGCCGTGGCCGCGTCGGTGGAGACGGACCGAAAGCGAGACGCGGCTGCGCTCGAAGCGATGGGCATGCTGTGCGCGCGCCAGCACCCGGCAACGGCCGAAGGCCTCGAGGCGGTGGCCGGCCGCCTCCTGCTGGATGACGAGACCGCCCGCGCCGCCGCCTACGTGGTCGATCGCTGTGCGGGTCCTTCGGCGGAGTTGTTGGCCGGAGCGGTCCGCGGCACGCTGGTCGAGCGACTCACACCGATGCTCGCTTCGGCCGACGAAGCGCTGTCGCGTCGGGCATGGAAGGCGATCGCGGGCTTGGGAGAGGTCCCGTCCTCTCCGCCCGAGGCCGTGCTCTCGGCGACGCCACCGGGCTGGCGGGTCGAGGTGGAGGCCGTCCGCGCGCTGGCCGGACACGCCGACGGGCGCGCGGTGCTCGTCGAGCGTCTCGCATCGCGGTCCCCCACCGACTTCGAGGGACCGCGTGTTCACGTCCTGCTCGAAGCGCTTCGGGGCCTGCGGGATGCCGTGGTGGGCTCGCCCGAGTTGCGCGCCAAGCTCTCCGCGCTGCTGCAAGCCGTCCACGCCGAGCGAGGTTCGGCCTCGGCGCGGCGCCGCAAGGCGCTGGCGCTGGTCGATTGCGAGGCGGAGCTGCTCTCGTCCATCGGAACGGGCACGCTCGACCGGTTGCTGCAGTGCGCCGACGGGGTGCCCACGCTGCCCGATGGCTACGCCGACGTGCTCGCCGTCGAGGCGATTCTGCGCATGGGCGCCGCGATCCCGCGCGAAGACAAGGCCAAGATGCTGCTCGAGCGCGCCGCCGATCCGCGTCCGCGCGTGGCCTCGGCCGCGTTGGCATCCCTCGTCGACGTCGACGATGCACGCATCCCCGGGGTGTTGGCGTCCGCTCTCGCGCGCGCCGACGTCGGTGTACAGGCGGCGGCCGCCACCGCGATCGCGACCCGCTCCAGCGATCGCGCGCGTCGTGACGAGAGCGTAGTCGCAGCCCTCGAGCGCGCGGTGAAGACGTGGCCGAACGCGACGGCGATCGAGGGGCGCATCGCCGCTGTGATGGCCTTGGGCAACCTCGCGCGGAGTCGGGGTCGGGACAAAGATGGCGTGCAGTCGGCGCCGTGGCTGGAGGCGACGGTGCTGCCGCTGGCGACCGATGCGGCCGTGTCGATTCGTCGCGCCGCTCGGGAGGCGCTCGCTCACATACCGTCTCTGCGGACGCGCTTCGACCAGGCCACCGCCGTTCGACAGGCGGCCCCCTTCGGTCCCGCGGTGGTCGAGCGGCTCGGCTCGTTCGAAGGCGTTACGGGTCTACGACTGACGACGTCCGCGGGCGCGATGACGATGCGCTTCGAGGGGGCGGCGCCGTACAACCAGGCCACGGTGGCGTCGCTGGCCGCCGAGGGCTTCTACGACGGTCTGACGATGCACCGGGTCGTGCCCGGATTCGTGATTCAGGGCGGAGACCCCCGTGGCGACGGATACGGAGGGCCGGGCTTTTTGGTGCCGTGCGAACGAAGCAACCAGAAGTACGAGCGCGGCGTGGTTGGCATGGCGCTGGCCGGCAAAGACACCGGCGGATCGCAGTTCTTCGTCGCGCACGAGCGTGAACCGCGACTCGACGGGCGGTACACGATCCTCGGGCGCATCACCGAGGGACTCGACGTCCTCGACCGCGTACTGCCGCACGATCAGATCCTTCGGGTCGAGGTGCTGCGCGGTGGCTGACGCCGTCTGGCTCGTCGGCGGGCTCGACCCGTCCGGCGGCGCGGGCGTCTTGCGGGACGTGGCCACCGTGCGTGCCGTTGCGCCTTCGCGGCCCATCCACGTGGTGGTGACCGCACTGACTCAGCAGGGCGATGGCCGGCCCGCGACGGCGCGAGCGACCGAGCCCCAGGCATTGCTGGAGCAGCTTGCGCGGGCGCCCGAGCCTGCGGCGATCAAGCTCGGACTGCTGCCCGCCCCCCTCGTGTCGGTGGTTGCCGAGCAGATGCCCGACGTACCGCGGGTCGTCGACCCTGTTCTTGCCGCAACCGCGGGCGGGACGATGGGTGCGCAGGCGGATGCGTTGCGCCTCGTGTTGCGGGGTGCCGTCGTCACGCCGAACCGAGGCGAGGCGCGAATGCTGCTGGGTGGCCTCGAGCCCGGCGCGTGGCTCACGGACGTCGGCGCCTTTGCGCTGCTGCGGAAGTCGGTCGAGGTTTCGCAGTCCTCGATCGTGGACGTACTGCAGACCGAAGAGGGCGCGCGCCGGCTCGAGCGTCCGCGCGTCGACGGTCCCGATCCCCGCGGAACCGGCTGTGCACTCGCCACGGCGATCGCCTGCGGACTGGCGCGCGGCGCATCGGTCCACGGCGCGGTGACCACGGCGATCGCGTGGCTCGACGAGGCTCGCACGCGGGCGAGGCCGGTCGGGCCGCAGGTCTTGCTGCCGTAGCTATTTGCGCACGACAAAGACGTCGTGAAGCTCGGCGTCGCCGAACGGCTCGGGGACCACGCCTTCGGTGGCGAATACGTACAGCGCCGTTCGGTAGATCATGTCGAGCGTGCGCATCACGATGGTGCCGAACAAGGCGAAGACGCCAGGGGTTAGGATGGCGAGCATCAGCACGCGAGGGTCGTCCACGCCGACGTAGGCGCATGCGATGAGCGGCGTGATTGCAAGCGCTGCAAAGGCGAACCAAACCCAGCCCAAGGCGAGGCGTCCGACGAAGGCTTCTTTCCAGGTCTTGCGGAACAGCTTGCCCGATCGAAGAATCGAGCCGATGCCACCGCGCTTCTCCTTGGCCAGGACGGGCACGACGAGATAGGTCGCGGCCCACCACGACATCTCGAGAACGTTGGTGGTGAAGCGGCGGAAGAAGCTGGGCTTTTCCTTCGACTTCTTCTTCGCAAGCAGGCGGCCGACACCCGCTTGCGCAACGGCGACGGTCGCAATGGCGCCCATGCGGCTCGTTGCCGCGCGGACCGCAGACCCCAGCGTCCACGCGCGGCCGGCCATTGCATCCATTGCAGCTCGGCTGAGCGCGACGGAGACGATCAGGGACCACAGCTGCAGCAGGACCATGGTGAGAAACCCGCCCGCGAGGACGCCGCGCTGCAGCGTGCCCGCATCATCGGTGGGCCCGGCGCCAAACATCATGGTCCACGGACCGAGGTCGATGCTCGGCGATGCCGCCACCTGCTCGGAGAGCCAGATCAACGTGGCGCCCAACCCCACTGCTAGCGACGCGCCGAAGATGGTCATGGCGGGAAACCACAGCAGCCGCGGGTGGTCTTTGAGGGTGCGGAATGCGGCACGAAGGATGGCGCGGCTACCGGGACGATTCATCGAGGGCCTCCTGGAAGTACGTCACCAGCTCGCGGGCGGAGATCTTGTGCCGCGCGGCGTCCTGCACCGCGCGGTCATAGATGCCGCGCAGCGTGGTGCGTATGTCGATGGTGCGGGGGGTTCGGGGCGCAGGGAACGTGCCGCGGCCTCGCCGGGAGACGATGTGTCCCTCGCGTTCGAGGTCGCGGTAGGCCCGAGCGACGGTGTTCGGGTTGACCTCGAGCCGGCGCGCGAGCTCGTGGATGGTGGGAAGCTGCTCGCCGAGAACGAGCGCGCCGGTCGACAGGGCGGACAGCACCGCCTCGGAGATCTGCCGATAGATCGGCACTCCACGGTCGTAGTCCAGCTCGACGTCGACGGGCATCGCTTTGGGTAAATTACTAGTGTTTTAGTAAAATGCAAGTCGAAGGCGTTCTTTGACGTCACCTCGAGCTTCCCCAGCGCGCGCGAGCACGACGTGGGGATCAGCATCGAGCGCGGCAACGACATCCTCGTCGCCCACAACACCGTGGTCTACACGCACCCCGATCCTACCTCTACGGGCTCGAATATCGCTTTCCCGAGACCAGCGGCGTCGTGCTGCATGGCAACCCGACCAACATGGATCTACGCGCCCGCGATGGTGCGACGGCGGACGAAGTTGGCAACGTCGCTCGAAGCGGAGATGGGCTGGTTCTCCGACCCGAGCGTGAGGGACCTTCACCTGCTCGACTGTGCCGCCGCCCCCGAGGTCGCGCTGCATCCCGACGTCGCCATCGACCTCGACGGCACCACACGCGAAGACCCCACCAACGTCGGCGCCGACACCTGCGAGTGATGTCTACGCTGGGTTGCACCATAGGCTGCTAGGCCCCCGTGAGCAGGGGGTTCACGTTCATGCCGCCGTCGATGTTGTACTCGGCGCCGGTGATGTACCAGGCCTCGTCCGAGGCGAGGTACGTGACGAGCGACGCGACGGCTTCGGGGGTGCCGAAGGTCTTGAGCGGGATCCGGTTTTGCATCGCCGCGGCGAAGCCAGCCAGGGCGTCCTCGGGCATGCCGGTCTTGCCGAAGATGGCGGTCTGCACGGGCCCGGGGTTCACCGCGTTGATCCGGATCTTGCGGGGCGCAAGCTCGGTCGCGGCCGTTCGGGTGTACGAGTTCAGGGCGGCTTTGCTCGCCGCGTAGACCGCGGTGTTCGCCATGCCGGTGTACGCGTTGATCGACGACAGGTTGATCACCGACGCGCCTTCGGACAGCAGCGGTAAGAAGCGCTCGAGGGTAAAGACGGCGCCCTTGAAGTTGATGTTCATCGTGGTGTCGAAGGTGGCTTCATCGAAGCCGCCCAGCGGTGTCGGAAAGAAGACGCCGGCGTTGATGAAGAGCACGTCGGCGCGCCCGTGCTTGGCTTCGACCTGCTTCACGAGGTCGGTGGTGTGGGCCAGGTTCGACTGGTCGGCGACGAGCCCCTCCGCGCCAAGGGCCGAGGCGGCCGTATCGACCCGCGAGGCGTCGCGGCCGGTGATGACGACTGTTGCGCCTTCGGCAACGAATCGTTCGGCTGTCGCGTAGCCGATGCCGCTGTTGCCTCCGGTGATGACGGCGACTTTTCCCTGGAGTTTCTTGGTGCTCATCTCGTTTTCGCTTTCCGAACGCGCTCTGCGTGGCGCTCGATGCTCAAGGTAGCGGCGTGCGCCGTCGCGATAAGGGCTCGACACAGCAAGTCATCATCCCGAATATCGGGATGGTGGATGCGAGCGTCCTCGACCTCCGGGCCTTCGTGACGGTGGTGCGTCGGGGCAGCTTTGCTGCCGCGGCGCGCGAGCTGAGGCTGTCGACGACGTCGGTCAGTCGTCGCATCGCCAAGCTCGAGGAGAAGCTCGGTGCGCGTCTGCTGCATCGAACGACGCGCAAGGTCACCCTCACGCGCGCGGGGGCGCTGGCCATCGACCGTGCCGAGCGAGCCCTCGCGGAGCTGCAGGAGCTGCAAGACGTAGTGGCCAGCGACGAACATCCGCGCGGGCACATCCGCGTGACGGCGAGCGTGTCGCTGGGGCATGCGCTGCTGCACGAGCGGCTGCCGGCATTCATTCAGGCGCATCCGGACGTGTCGGTCGAAGTGCTGCTCACCGACCGCCGCACCGACCTCGTCGCCGAGCGGATCGATCTGGCGATTCGCGTGGGGGAGCTGCCCGACTCGAGCTTGGTCGCGCGGCGGCTTGGAACGGTGGAGCACCTCGTCTGTGCCGCGCCGTCTTGGCTCGAGCGCATCGGCCCGCTGTCCGTACGTCGAATCGAGGACTATCCGCGCATCGTCGACACGAACCAGCCGCTGCGCTGGAAGCTCGAAGGGCCGGACGGCGCGCGCGTGGAACTCGATGCGACTGGCCGGTACGCGATCAACAGCGCCCACGCGGCGCGCGATGCTTGCGTGCAGGGCTTGGGGCTCGCGCTGCTGCCCGCATTCGTCGCTCGGACGGCCCTCTCCTCTGGGGTGCTGATCGATGCGTTCCCCGGCTGGTCCGGCCCGAAGCTCGGTCTCTTCAGTCTGGTCCTGACCCGGCGATGGGCCTCACCCGCCGTGCGGGCCTTGGTCGAGCACGTGCAGCGCGACCTCACCATTCTGCCTTGAATCAGCCGGAGCGACGACGCGCGCCGCGTATCATGCTCACGCGGCGAACCGCATGACCACCCACGACTTCTTGCACCGCTTCAAGCGTCTCCTCGACACGCTGACCTCGCATCCACAGGTCCGCGTGACGCACGTATGGATCGGGCCTCCTGCCGACGATGCGGCGCTCGACCGCCTCGCGAAGGCGTGGGGTCATCTGCCCGAGAGCGTGAACGCCCTGTATCGCCAGGCCAATGGTGTACAGCTTCGCTGGGTCGACCGCGGCGACGAGCTGTACGCTCCCGCCCGCGACGACGTGATGCAGTTCGAGGGGCCATGGGCGGAGCTCTACGCGGTGCCCGGTCGTCACGTGGGCTTGATTGCGCTGCCCACCGCCGACGCGCTGGCTGAACGCGACAACATCGGGGAGATGCTCGACGCCGAAGTGGGCGACCCGCTGCATGCTGCGGTCACGTTCGAGAGCTTCGAGGAAAGCGCAGACGCGGTGGTGTACTTCGGAAACGGGACCGAGGACCCGTGGATTGGCGTGGCGTCGGATCATCTCGCCGACATTGGGCCGCCGGGCGTGTGCACGCTGAGTGCGTATCTCGACCGGGTGCTGAGCACATGGGCCTCCGTCGACCACCGCGGCCGCCCCGGCGATACGACGCTGGAGGGGCTGCTACGCGTTCGAGCTCCACTCAACCCTGCGCGAGTGATCGGGCAGCGCGTCGTGTACATGGAGCACCGCCCCGACTTCGTTCGCATGCACGGTCTCGTGACGTCGCTGGTCGACGTCGTCGGCCCGGCCCCGGGCTGGGACTACGCGCCGACGTTGGCGGAAGTCGAGAGCGACTTGGGGGAGACCGTGTACGTGCCGCTGGCGGCCCTCGACCCTCCCGATGACGCCGACCGCTATGAGGAGCTTCGCGCCGACGTCGGAGTCCTTCGGCGATTCCTGGACGGGCCCATGCCACCCATGCTCGACGCGCTGGGCCTGGTGACCGAGATGACGCATGGGGGCGGCACGCCCGACGGGCCCGTGATCATGAATCACGCGTGGGCTTACGCGGCGCTCACGACCGTGCTTGCACCCGAGGAGGCCGCACGTCGACTGCTTGCCGCCGCGCAGCGAGTGTACGAACACCCCGACCTCTACGCCCAGCGCGATGCGCAGTGGCCTGTGACGCGTCCGAAAAACCGGTACCGCTGCAAGGTCGGCGGCTCGATCCTCGCGACGGGGCTCTTCGAGGCCGCCGTGATCCACATTGGTCGCGCGGGTCCGCCGGATCTCGCGGCCTGGCTCGGAGGCGACGCCACGCGAGCGCTGTGGTCCATGCTCGAGGGCATTCGGGCTCGCGATCCCCAACGGGGATACGATCCGTTGCGCGATGCCTCGAAGCCGGCAGGTTGGCTCGCTGCGGCGCTCAATGGGGGTCCCACGGCGTTTTCTCCGAGCTCGCGCGTATCGCGGCGCGGTGGCTCGTTGGGCCTGGCAGACCTTCGCGTGGTGTCCGACTAGCGCCGGCTCACGTCGCGAATGCCAGAGAGCCCGAGGGTCGTCAGGTTGGGCAGGTCGGTCAGCGGCGCTGCACCGCCGCGGGTGAGCACGGTATTGCCGAGGTTGAGTCGTTGCAGGGACGGGATCTTCAGCAGGTGCGGCACCGCAGCGTCGGTCACCAGCGTGTCGTCGAGCCGAAGCTCCACGAGCGAGGGCAGCCCGGCGAGGTGTTCGACGCCCGCGTCCACGACGTCGGTGTGGTCGAGCTCGAGGACGCGGAGGCGCCGAAGCCCGGCAAGTGAGGCGAGGCCGCGGTTGGTGACTCGGGTGTGGTGCAGCTGCAGGACTTCGAGCGATTCGAGCTTGGCCAGCGATGCGAGGCCGTCGTCGCTGACCCGGGTTCGACCGAGATCCAGCGTACGCAGGTTGGTCAGGGCGGCAAGCTGCGGCATCGCGCGGTCGTCGAGCGTGGGGTAACCCAGCACCAGCTCCTCGAGCGAGGTCAACAGCGCGAGCTTCTCCATGCGGGGATGCTCGAGGTCCCCGGAGAGTTCGAGTCGGCGTAGCTTGGGAAACGCTGCCAGCGCCTCGAAGCCCTTGGGCCCGAGGTCGATGCCCGTGAGCACTAGGGTCTCGAGCTTGCTCAGGTCGGCAATGGCCGGGAGCCCCGCATCCGAGATTTGGGTGCCGCGCAGGGCGAGCGTGCGGATGCCGGTGCTGTGCCGCAACGACCGCAGCCCGATGTCGCCCATGCGCGGGCAGTCGCACGTGAACGAGCTGACCGGGAGCTCGCGAAAGTACAGCGGCGAGTTGTCGTTGAACGTGCTGCCTGAGAACACCACCTCGCGGAGGTTCGACAGCGGTTTGATCTGGTTGAGTGAGAAGTTACCGATGCGGGTGTCACGAAGCTCCAACCGTTCGACCGCGTCGGCTTTCGCCAAGGTCAGCATCGCTTTGTGCCCCGCCCAGGTGCCCTCGAGCACCACGCTGCGAAGGTCTCGCGGCCAAAGGTCGAGGATGAGCGACACGTCGGAGTCCTTGCCGAGTTCGGAGAGCCGAACGGCTTGCAGGTCAAGCTTTCGCAGGGGCGTCAGCGGCTCGCTCCCGACGCTGACGCGACGCAGGGTGAGTTGCTCGAGCGCTTCGAGCTGGGCGAGCCGACCGACGATCACGCCGTCGATCTCCATGTCCGAGAGTTCGAGCTGGGTTAGCGTGGGGGCGAACGCCGCGAGGCCGGACTGCACCGCGCCGCTGCATCCTGAGACCCGCAAGCTGCGCAGTCGTGGCGTCTGGCCCGCGATGCGAACGAGGTCGAGGCCGGCGCATCCATCTTCGGGGCTACCTTCGTCGATGAAGCCGACTCGATCTGACGCAGACAGGGCGAGGTCGAGGTGTTCGATGACCGTCATGTCGGCGCGGGCGAGTTCGGCCGCATCGTGCACGGTGATCTCTCGCGGGTCCGCCGGCCACGGCGCGGAGTCTTCGGTACTTGTTCCCGGTGCGGCGTCGCCGCCCACGCGCGGTGGCGGGACGGGCTGGGCTGGTGCCTCGGCCTCGGAGGCACACGTGCACGATGCGGGAGCGACGCACACGAGCAGAAGGAAGAGAAACCGCAGCACCGGGGGCGGCGAACATAGGCCCACATGCGTCATCGCAAAAGGCCTCGCGAACTGCGCCATCACGTCGCGGCGCTACGCGCGCAGTGTCGTCAATCGCGTCTGAGCGTTCGTCATCGAGCAATCAGAACAATGTTCAGCAGCCGGCCATGGGGGATTTACCCCGCGGGGTTTGCGAACATGTAACACGTCCTCATGGGTAAGCGTGATTGACGCGCCTTGGGCGGTTTTGTACAAAGGCGCGGTCGGCGTGCCTCGCCGCCACCCATCTCCTTCGCCCGGAAACTCAGGTCCTCATCATGGCAACGAATCGAATCGAGCGCGTACTCCGCCACGTCGACCCAGTCCTTCGCCGGCCGTCGCACGCCCGGGGCCATGGGCG
>CAYSPB010000064.1:0-24188 GCA_964432695.1 uncultured Nannocystaceae bacterium | reverse complement strand
GGTGGGTACACGGCGACCCGATCGGCTTGCTGCTCGATCTCTACACGATCTGGTTCGCGGCGCCGTTGGTCGAACGCGTGCTCGGGTCCGGCCGGGTGCTGGTCATCGCCATGCTCGGCAGCGCGGTCGGCGTATTGGTCAGCGCGTACCTGGGCGAAGAAGCCGGCGTCATTCTCGGTGGTGGGGGTCCTGCGGCGTGTGCCATTGCGGGCGCCGCCGGTTTCATCCTGCTCGCCGGCCGTCATCCAGGCCTGCGCGGCAAGGCGCAGCGCAGAATCTGGATGCCATTCGTGATGGTCTCGGTCGCGCAGGGCGTGTCGCTGATCCCCGGGCTGCTCGCGGTCGAGTCGTCGTGGGAGGGCCTGCTGAGCGCCGCCGTCGTCGGGGCGCTGTTGGCCATGCTGCCGGTCCGTCCTGGGCTTCGATGGGCGGGCGCGGTCGTGGCCGGTGCACTCACCGTGTGGACCGGCGTGGCATGGAGCCATGTCTGGGCCGCGGACGAGGTTGCAGCGATCCAAGACGCGGCGTGGTCCGAGTACGCGATCGCCGACGTTCGGATCTCATTGCCGGCCACGTTCGAGCGCATCGAAGAGCGCAGCGAGGTGCCGGGGCTGCCGCTGCCCCTGCAGGCGGGCATGCTGGATGGGGTCGCGCTGCGGGGCGGGGAGATGGCCGAGTTTGCGGCCGTGGTGCCCCATGCAGACGCGGAACCCGGCGTGCCGGGGCTGCTGCTGCTGGACCCGTCGCTCGATGCCGAGCTGACGTTGGTGCCGACCGAGGTGCCTGCAGCGCTGCGGGACGCAGGCGTGGGCGAGGATGCCACGGCGCACTGGGTCCGTCGCAACGGCGTTCGTTTGGGCCTCACCGTGGCCCGCGCGCTCGGACCCGGCCCCGAAGCGCCGCGAGTGGTCTTCTTCGCAGCCGAAGGCCCGCTAACGCGTCAGGGCTCGGTCTACGGCCGTGCACTGGCGAGCGCACGGGTGGATTAGGGGCCAACGCGCAGGCATCGGGCCGCGCGCGGCCTATACTTGCGCCCAACGCGTGTCCCGTCGGCGAGACAGCAATCCTCTCGGCCCCATCTTGGTGGGCGTCGCGGCCTCGGTGCTGCTGCACCTGGTGTTGTGGCCGGTTGGCAATGGGGTGGTCGGGATGGCCGGCGGCCGACCGCTTCCGGACACCGACGAGGTCATGGAGGTGTCGCTCGTGCCTGATGCGCGCAGCGAGGAGACCTCGGACGACGAGCGGGCCATTCCCGAGGTCGTCGACCTCGACGAGGTCACCGACCAGCGCCGCCCCAAGGACGCAAAGCGCAAGTCCGAGTTCGACAGCACCACCGCCAAAGAGACCCGCCGCAGCTCGACCACGCCGTCCTCGGTCCCCAAAGGGCGACCCAGAGCGGCGGATTTCGAACCCAATGGTGGCGGGGAGAAATCCTCGGGCGGCAAGGCGCTGCCGCTAGGCGGGCGCGAGGCGGTCGGCGAAGCGTTGAAGCGGCCCGGCGTGAACGAGTCGGGCAAGCCAAGTCCGGGCTACGTCGGCGAGGGAACCAAGCCCTCGCTGAGTCCGCGGGCGGCGAAGGGCCTGCCGGACTCGGTTCGCAAGCGCTGGTCACCGCCGGGCTCGCGGCAGGATCTCGACGAGATCGACCCTGGTGAGAGTACGGTCCTCAACACCCAGCGCTGGAAGTACGCGTCGTTCTTCAACCGGCTCAAGAACGACATCGACCAGTACTGGGACCCGGTTGCACGTCTGCGTGCGCGCGACCCCGATGGGCGGATCAACGGGACGAAGACCCGCCGCACCAAGCTGATGATCATCCTCAACGGCGACGGCAGCCTTCACAAGGTCAAACTGCTCGGTAGCAGCAACGTCGACTACCTCGATGACGAGGCGATTCGGGCGGTTCGCTCAGCTGCACCATTCCCCAATCCGCCCAAGGGCATGCTCGACCCCGAGGACGGCAAGCTCTACGTGCCATTCGGGTTCATCGTCGAGATGGGGAAAAAGGGCCGCATCCAGCGGTACCGTCGCTAAATGCAACAGTTCATGACGGGTGTCACAGGCGCCGTCGTTGGCTACGGGCGGCCCTGAATGGTGGCGATGAACGGCCGTCCACCCACGCGTTCGCGGGCCGCTCGAATCGACCTGTGCGAGGACTTCGACCGCTCCGCGGCGCGCAAGTGCCTTCGCGCCGCTCGCAAGGCCGAGCGCCAGTGCAGTGATAAGGTCGAGAAGCCCGCGTGTGGCGAGGTCTGTGGCACGCCGTCACTGCCCGGCGAGCTCGAGGTCGACCTCGACCCGACCGAGCGGGGCCTCAAAGCCGCAGAAGCGGCCGCGGCCGGCGGCATCGTCGATGATGGTGAGCCCGTCGACGCAGCCGAAGATGCCGCGCTGATGACGGAGATCGAAGCCGTCTTGTCCTCGGAAGACTGACGATACGAAAACGGCGACGCCCATCGGAGAGCGTCGCCGTCGTCGAGCGAGGCACTGCGCTCAGTTGGGCGTCTTGGGAGCAGGCAGGCTGGCCATGATCGCCGTGAACTCGGGATGGTTCGGCGCAGCCTGCAGCGCAGCCTGGCAGACTTGGCGTGCTTCTTCGAACATGTTTGCGTCGCGCATCGT
Organism: uncultured Nannocystaceae bacterium; assembly: GCA_964432695.1. GTDB lineage: Bacteria > Myxococcota_A > Polyangia > Nannocystales > Nannocystaceae > CAJXVA01. The sequence continues at coordinate 21,566 of CAYSPB010000064.1, read as the reverse complement.
CGAGGCGAGGGACACCACCGGCTCGATGTCGCGGGGGTTGATCGCCACGACGGCGCGCAGGTGCTCGACCGCTTCGCGGGGGCGGCCCTGCTTGCGCAGGATCGCCGCGATGAGGTTGCGAATCTCGGCGTCGTTGGGCCGCAGCTTCACCGCGTTCATCAGGTGACCCAGCGCGGCCGCGTCGCCCTCGGACTCGCGGATGGCCAGCGCCAGCATCAGGTGCGGCTGCCAGAACTTGTCGTCGATACCGATGATCTCCCGCATGAAACGAGCGGCTTCGGCGGTCTTCTCGGCGTCGTCCGAGCGCACGCCGTCCATGGCGGCGTCGTACTTGTCCTCGAAGTCCTCGACGGTGATCTGCAGGATGCCGCGACGGGCGAACGCGTCATCGTCGAGCGTGCGGCGAGGCAGCTCGAGGATTTGCTCGAGGTACGTCTTGGCCTTCGCGGGCGCGTCGTCGTCATCCTCGTCGTCGAGGTACATCGATGCCACGTATCGGAGCACGGTCGCACTCTGGGCGTACTTCTCGGCGGCCTTCAGCAGCAGGTTCGTCGCCTCTTCGAGACCTTCGTCTTCGTGCAGGTCGAGCAGCATGTCGAGGGTGCTCTTCCCGATGCCGTCGAGCTCCATCGCCTTCCGCAGCAGGGTCATGGCCTCTTCGCGGTCTTCGTTGGCCTGGTCGCCGTCGCCCTCGGAGCGGTCCCACAGGACGTTGGCGAGATCGCCGAACGCCGAGGGCACCTTGCCTTCGTCGATGGCCCGGCGAAGGAACGGCTCGGACTCATCGAACTTGTCGGCCTCGATGAAGAGCGAGCCGATGCGCGCCATCAGAAGCGGGGATTCGTTGCCCTTCTCGGCGGCGAACTCGGCGACCTTGAGCGCGTTGGCGTTGTCGCCCGCGGCGCGCAGCGTGTCGATGAACTGCGTCGCGACCTGCTCATCGGTGGGGTCGATGTTGAAGGCCTGGTTGAAGTGCTGCACGGCCGAAGCCACGTCGCCGAGGCGGCGGAACAGCGTCGCAAGGTGGTGGAAGGCCTGTTTGTCGTCCTTGCGCTTTTGGGCGGCGACCGAGAGCGCCTGCAGCGACAGCGGGATTGCCGACTGGTCGATCGGGTTTCGGACGAGGATGTCGACCATCATGTGCAGCCCCTGCATGGCGTTGTCCATGGATGGGTCGCGGTTGATCGCGTCGACGAACGGCGTGAGCAGTTGGTCGGGCGTGGTCGGGATGCAGCGGCCCTGCAGCGCGCTGAGGTTGCCCAAGCCCACGAGGAAGGACATCAGCGCTTGCTGATTTTCGGTGCCGAACGCGTCCTTCCACTCGGTCTCCTCGACTTCGCCGTCGAAGTGGCCGGCCAGTTCCTTGAGCACGCCGAGCATGCGCTGGGGCAGCTCGTCGGCCTTGGCGCCCCAGCTCCACTTGCCTTTCTCGGTGAGGCTCTCGCCGTCGACTTCGACCAGGCGCGTGGTGACGGCGATGTTCTCTTCGTCGACCCGCATGTCGGTGACGAGGCCGAACTTCGCGTTGGGAAAGCGGCCGATGCCCTCGAGCGCGCGCTCGTCGGTCCACGGTTCGCGGAACACCATCAGCGCGGGAACCTTGCGTCCCTCTTGATCGGCCATCGCCGTGAAGACGGGAGCGGCCGCCTGTACGCTGCGGGTCGCGAGCTCTTGGGCCCACCAGCGCTGCACGCCCATGGCCAGCGGCGCACCTTTGCCTTCGTTGGTGCAGGCGCAGGGAAGGATGACGAGCTTGATGTCGGCGGCGGCTTGCGCGACCGCTTCGGGGTCGTCCTCCGCCTCGTTGAACATGACGTCCTCTTCGCCCTCGGGTGCGGCGAGGCTTTCCTCTTGGCGTTCGTCTTCGCTTGCCATGAGGCGCGAACCTAGCAGCCCGTGGTGCAACCGGACAGCGGTCTGGCACGTCTTTTTCGCCGACCATGGTGTGGCTTCGGGGCGCCTGGCCTCAACCCCCGCAGGCACGCCGATGGCCGCCCTGATACGGTCTATGGGATGTCCCGGGCCCCACTGCTTCGCGCCAGCGCGACGACCGCGGTCGCGGCGGGCCTGCTCGTGGGTGGCTGCGCCGAGCCGACAGTCGATCGGGTGGTCGTTTGGGTCGATTCGGTGGACGACGGCACGATTCGCAAGGTCCAGGTCTACGACCGAGGGTCGCGTTATGCCGTGGACCTCGAACCCGACGTTCCGGGCTCCGATACGGAGTCGCTGGGCATCGCCGTAGACCCTCGCGGACGTGGGGTGGCGCTTTCGGGGCAGCGGACCACCCGATACGTCGGCTTCGAGGACACCCGCCAGCCGGTGCTGAGCAACGCTCCGTTGTTCGGAGCGGAGCTCAGCGCGGCCTTCTCCTTCACCCGCAACGGTGACGCACTGCTCCGAATGCCGGTCGGCGGGGGTGGAAGTCGGTTCTCTTTCGTGCCGACGGCCTCGCCCATTCCGGTCGCGGCCGAGGCGATCGAGGCGCCCGCGGGCGTCGAGACCGGTGTGTTCTCGATGGTCTCTGCCGCCGACGCGCCGGTGTTCGCATGGGTCGAGTACGGGCAGTCACCGTCGCGCGCCACCGGGCGTGTCCAGGCGGTGGCGTACCCCAGCGACGTGCATCCCGACGGCCTCCAGGTCGACGGGTTGACGGTGCTGGGGCAAGGCGAGCTGTTCGGCACGCCGCCGGGCTTGGTCGGCGATCGACAGATTCGCGATCGCTGGTGTCCGCACCGCACCTGCATCGCGCCCGACGGTCGAAGCGTCGTCACGCCCGCCCCGGGACGCTGCGCGTTCTGGAGCTGGCGGTGGGATGGGGCGGAGGCCGAGACGCTACCCACGCTCATCGAGATCGAAGACGGGTGTCCGGCCGAGCCTCGGCCGCTGCCCTCCTTGTTTGCGCAGATCGACGTCGACCTCGTCGTCCTGGACGATGACGACCGCGTCTACCTCGCCGACCTTTCGGCGCGAACGATGCGCTCGGCCCCCAAGTTGTGGACCAACGCAGGACAGCTGCGGATCGGCGAAGGCGGGCGTTCCGTGGTGCTGGTCTCCGACGATTCGCGCATGGTCCGGGTCGATGCGGACGGTCCGCGCATCTTGGCCGCGGACGCGATCCCGTGCGCTGGGCCGCCGTCGAACGTACACGTCAGCGCCAACGGATACTGGATGACGCGGGTGTGTCTCCCCTCGAGCGGCGAATTCGTCGGGCCTCAGGAGGGCGTCATCATTCGCGCGTCGCCGCTGGGAACCGAGACCTTCGCGTCGGTGCCGATGGAGGCCCTGGGCATCGACGACCGCGGCAACGTGTTGCTGTTCAGCCGCAGCGACAGCGGTGAGCCGCGCGGGCTGTTCGTGCTCGATGCCGGCGGCACCGTCACGCGCATCGACCCGCTCGAACCCGAACCCGCGCTCGTGCGCTCGACCGTGGTCGACGACATCTACTTCGCGCAGCAGCAGGTCTTTCGCTGACGAGCCTCTCCGCGTCGGTCGGAACGGCGTCGGCGGGCCGGTCCGGTACGGTCCGTGCGTGCGGTCTACAGCTCCACGCCGATGGACAGCGCGACTTCGCCTGTGCCGCGCGCAGGTACGGTGACGGGCGTGTCGGGCAGTGAGACCGCGTCGTCAGCATCGGGCAACAGCGCGGCGGAGCCCAGGTTGCCGTTGCGGTCCAAGATGGCGTTGGCTTGGTACGCACCGGGGTGAATCTGCTCGACGTCCAGTGTGGCCTGGGTCGCGCCCGCGGGGACGTCGAGACTCAGGAAGCGAGACGGCACGCAGTCGTTTAGTGGGTCGATGCCGCACGCGGTGGTCGACAGCACGACCCAGACCCGGCCGTCCTGCTCCAGCGGCGTGTTCCAGCTGGTCATGGCGCGCAGCCCGGGCATGGGTGGGAACGGAGCGTCTCTGGGTTGGACCGGCGGAGTCGGAAAGGCGCCCTCGAGCGCTCGGCCTTCGCGACGCACGGCGGGCCAGGCGATGTGCGGTCGACCGAACACGTCGACGTCGAGCTGAAGCCCATCATCGCCCTCGAACGCGAAGCGGGCGTCCACGGCGGCACAGCCGCCCTGGAGCGCGCAGAATCGCCAGATGTCGCCCTCGACGTCGTGCAGCACCGTTCGCGTGTCGCGGGGAATGCCGAGAAACTCCCCGCCGTTGCGAAACGTCAGCTGCGGCGCGCCGTCGTGCATCTCGAGGGCGAACGCGAAGCGCAGCGCGTTGTCGGGGTCGAGGTCGACCCGGGCAAAGAGAACGCCGTCACTCGCGGCGCGTACGTCCATGTTCATCGTCGGAAAGCTGCCCGCGGACGTCCATGAGGTGACCGGTGCAACCCAAAGTCCGCTGATGGCGGTGAAGAACGCGGCGGGATCGGCTTGCAGTACATCGCCGCTGCTTCCCTCGCTGCTGCGATCGACAGCGTCGGGGTCGTCGTCGCCCTTCGTCGAGTCGGCGGACTCCGCTGTGGACGTCCCCGTGGAGCCTCCGCCCGTCGAGGCATCGTTGGCCGGTGCCGAGGGGTCGGTTGCAGGGCACGCCGTCAGCGCGAGCAGGAGCATGAAGGCGGCGGACAGCCGCCGGACGATCAAGCCAGTCATGTGCACCGATGGTCGTGCGTGGACCAAGCGGGGATCCGCGTGCGGGCGGGCGTGGTGACCGCTCGCACCGAACCGTTGCAGGCTGCTACGGCTTCGCCAGCGCGACGATGCGGTCCATCATGCGGTGGACTTCGTCTTCGGTGTTGTAAAAGTGGGGCCCCAGCCGCAGGCCACACCCGGGTCGCCAGTCGTGCTTGTAGCGCTCCTCGATGAGCTGCGCGGAGACCTGCTCGGAGTTCGAGAACTCCACGGCGACGAAGCCGGTCCGCTGCTGTGCATCCAGCGGGGAGTGGATCTGCAGCCCCGCGCCTCGAGCTCGGTCGATGATGATCTGGCAGAGCGCGAGGTTGTGGGCCCGAATGCGAGCCACGCCAACCTCGAGGAGATTCTGGTACGCCGCGTGCGCGACGTAGTACGCGGGCATCGACGGCGTACCGCCCATGAAGTGCCATGGTCCCTTTGCGTACCGGATGGGCGCAGCTTCGAAGGCGAACGGCTCCGCGTGGCCCATCCATCCTGTCAGGCGGGGCTTCATCTGGTCTTCGAGTCCCGGGCGGACCCACAAGAACGCGGTCCCCGGTCCACTGCACAGCCACTTATGGCTGCCGCCCACGACGAGGTCGACGCCGAGCTCGACCACGTTCATCGGAAGCACGCCGGCGGTTTGGTAGACGTCGAGCATCACGAGCGCGCCGACCTCGTGGGCGCGCTCGCAGATCGCTTTGACGTCGTGCAGCGCCCCCGAGACGTAGACTGCGTGGCTGATCGAAACGATGGCGGTGGTCTCGTCGATCGCCTCGAGCATGCGCTCGGTGGGGACCGTCATGCCGTCGTCACTCTCGACGAGGTGAAGGTTCGCGCCGAGGTCTCGATAGCGGTCCCAAACGTAGATCACGTTGGGGAACATCAGCGACTCGATGACGACCTTGTTGCGCGGTCCGGACCAGTCGAAGCAGCTGGCGACCGAGGCCTGGAAGAAGGCGACGTTTTGATTGAGCGTCGTGTGGCCGGGCGTGCCGCCGAAGAACTTGGCTACGGTGTCGCCGACCTCGGTCACGAACTCCGTCCACGCGTGCCAGGCCTCGACCCCCTGCTCCTGCCAGAGGTCGGCGTAGGTGGACAGCGCGGCGCGAGCCGCCGTGGGCATCGCGCCCATCGAGTTGCTGTTCATGTACGTGCTCGTCGCGAGGATTGGGTAGTCCTCGCGGTAGCGTGCAAGCTCGGGATCAATCCGTTTCATCGGTGGGGACGCGGTCATCGGGGGCTCCGTCGGCTGAGGGGGCGGGGGTCTCGGGCTGGGGCGCGTACGGGTCGAAGGTCAAGACGCTGATGCGTCGCGCGTTGAAGCGCAGGAGCTCTTCGGTGGTGAAGGCTTCGCCCTCGTCGACAAGCTCGCGGCGAACGAAGGCCTCGATCACGCCGCGGGCTTCGTTGCCCGCCTCGCGGCGCATGCGGTCGACCGTGAGCAGGGCGTCGGCTGGGATGCCACCGGTCTCCAGACCGAGCCGGTCTTCGCAGGCATCCCAATGGTCGAACAAAATCTCGCGCTTGCGTTCGGGGCTGAGGGAGTCGTCACCCCACACGGCGAGCAGGTCTGCCGGCAGCTCGCGCAGGCGCTTGCTGATCTGGGCGCGATTCCAAGCGACGGCCAGATCGATGCGAAAGGCCTCGGTCTCCCGCAGCGCAGCCATTTTCGCGGAGGTGGAAAGGTCGTGGCCGGAGGCCCGAATCAACCATTCGAGAGGGCCCTGCATCGCGAAGCCGCCGCCGTTGGAGACGAAGCTGTGCGCACCGGGCCGGCGCCCGATCTTGCCGTTCTGACTGTCGGCCGACGACGGTCGGCGCCAACGGTCGGCGAAGTAGGCTCGACCATCGGGGGCGACCGTCATCGTGAAGCGGCGCTGCGGATCCACGTAGCGATAGCTGCCGTCCTCGAGGCGCTCGAGGCCGAGGTCGGCGGGGCGGCTGCGGCTCGTGGGAAGCGGCGCTTCGACGATGCGCGGGGCAGGCGGAGGTGCGCCGCCCGAAGGCGAGCCGCCCGGCGGCGGAGGGGCGGTGATGCGTTCACGCGCTGGTCGCTGCGGCTCACCGCTGGGGGCGAACGTCACCGCGGCCGCGAGAATTGTCGAGAGCACCACGGGCTCAAGGATGCAGCAGGCTCCGCGGCTGCACCGTGCGTCGTCGCACTCGCGCGCGCCCTGGAGTGTGGACGCGCGCGATCGAGGGGATTCAGCTGTCGGCGACGAAGGCCGTATAGGCCTCGGCGTCCATGAGGCCGTCGAACGCCGCGGCGTCCGCCGGGCGCACCTTGATCATCCACCCGTCGGTGTATGGGCTCTCGTTGACGCTTTCGGGAGCGTCTTCGAGCGCGGCGTTGCACTCGACGACTTCGCCGTCGAGCGGTGCGTACAGCTCGGAGACAGCCTTGACCGAGTCGACGTCGCCGAAGGTCTCACCGGCTTTGAGGGCAGTGCCGGGGTCGGGCAGCGTGACCATGGTGATGTCGCCGAGCTGCTCGACGGCGTGCGCCGTGATGCCGACGATCAGCAGGTCGCCCTCCTTGCGGGCCCATTCGTGCTCTTTGGTGTAGCGGAGGTCAGCGGGAAAATCGCTCATGACGTTCTCTTGCGTGGGTTGGGGTTACGTGCGCTTGTAGAAGGGACCTTTGACCTGCTCGGCCTCGATGACTCGACCGCGCTGCGAGAGCCGGAGCGGGGCGCCGGGGCTCGCCATTGACTTGGGCACGTACGCCAGGCCGATCGCGCCACCGACGGTCGGGGCGACGCCGCCAGAGGTGACGTGGCCGACGACCGTGTCACCGTCGCCGAGGACCTCAGCGCCGGCGCGTACGATGCCACGCGAGGTGACCTTGAAGCCGACCAGCTTGCGGTCGATGCCCTCGGCCTTCACCGCGCGCAAGGCTTCTTGGCCGATGAACGGGTGGGGCTTGTCGAGCTTGACCACCCAGCCCAGCCCGGCCTCGTAGGGGTTCGTGGTGGCATCGATGTCGTTGCCGTACAGCGACAGGCGCGCCTCGAGACGCAGCGTGTCGCGAGCGCCGAGACCGATGGGCGTGGCGCCAGCGTCGGTGAGTGCGGTCCAGGCCTGAACCGCGTGTTCGGCTGGGACGAACAGCTCGAAGCCGTCTTCACCCGTGTAGCCGGTCCGCGCCGCAAGAACTTCGGTGCCCGCCAGCGTGCCGTGGGCCAGACCGAAGGACGGCACGTCGGCAAGGTTGGCGCCTGCCAGGTCCGCAACCAGCGCAACGGCCTTGGGGCCTTGCACGGCCAGCAGCGCGAACGCGTCGCTGTGGTCCGTCATCGTGCAGTCGCCTTCGAACGTGGACAGCACGTCGGCGAAGTGGGCGATGTCCTTGTCGATGTTGGCCGCGTTGATGACGATGCGGTAGTGCTGCTCGCCGAGCTGGTAGACGATGCAGTCGTCGACGATGCCGCCGTCGGCTCGGCAGGACACGGTGTATTGCGCCTTGCCCGGCACGAGCCTGCTGACGTCATGGGTGACGAGCTTGGCCACGCCCGCGAGCGCGTCGGCGCCGGTGAAGTCGACCTCGCCCATGTGGGAGACGTCGAACACGCCGACGCCCGTCCGAACCGCTTCGTGCTCGGCGAGGATGCCTTCGTATTGAATCGGCATGTCCCACCCGCCAAAGCCGGCCATTTTGGCGCCGAGTTCGACGTGGGTGGCGTGCAGGGGCGTGGTCTTGAGCGTCATCGGGGCGCCTGCACTATCGACAACCGCGCACCGCAAGGCAAGCCGTGTCGTGCGCCTTTGTCGGGCGGCGCCGGCCTTGCTAGACAACAGGGGTGCCCGTTCGCCTCCTGACGTGGACCCGCTGTGCAGCGGCGTTCACCCTGCTTCTCGCCGGCGCGGGGTGCCGCGGTCGAGACACCGACGCGCCCGGCGGCAAGAAGACCCAGATGCAGGCCGACGCCACCGTGCGTCAGGCGATTCGCCAGTCGCCCGAAGGCTTCATCTTTTTCCCGTCGAGGCGCGCCGAAGCCGTGTACGAGCTTCCGCGGCTCAATGAGATCGCCCAGAGCATGCGCCAGCCGGCGGCCGCGTGTTTTCTCGAGCAGGCGGTCAAGACGATGAAGCCCGCGCCGCAGACCGACGAGGGGTACGACGGCGTGCCGGACGGTCAGGCCAAGCTGCGCCTGCGCATCGGGGCCGATGGCAAGGTACTCCGGGTCGAGACGCTCGAGACCGGCTTCGTCGATGACGACGTGCCCGACTGTGTTTCGCGCCAGCTGAAGCGGCGGCGATTCCCCGAGAACGAAACTGGGACTGCTCACTACATCGACGTCGTGTACTGGGTGTCCCTCGGTGCCCAGCCGAACTCCGCCACCCACGCGGAGTCGGTCAAGCGCGAGCAGATCGAGGCGGGCGTTCGCGCCAAGAAGTGCATGCAGGGTCGGGTCGGCGAGGGGCGCTACGCTGTGGGTGGCATCAACCTCGTGGCGCGCAATGGCGTCACCGTGGCGAACCGGATCGAGCAGATCGAGGTGAGCCAGCCGGTGCGCCAGTGCCTGGCGACCGCGTTCCGAGCCGTGCGCCTGCTGCCCGACGACACCACGTTCATTCGCCCGGTCGTGCTCGACGTGGAGTTCGCGGTCGCGGCCGACGGGGGCGTTTCGGTTGAAGGGGAGGAGTGGCTGCGTCTGGTCAAGCTCGAAGAGCGGGCGCGACGGGCTCAAACTCGAGCTGAGCTTGCCGACGACGATGGCGAGGTCGATCCCGATGCCATCGATCAGCTCGAGCGTCCGCCCGAGGCCGAGCCTGAGGCCGAGCCCCTCGCTCCCGCCGCGCCCAAGGCCGACCCAGGGCAGAGCGGCCTGCGGCTGGACATCGGCCCGCGTGGGGGGGGAGGCGGCGCAGGGTGAACCTGCCGGCGGTTGGGTCCCCTGCGAGCCTCTCGGGCTTGCCGCTGTGCGACCCTGCCGAGCTCGACGACGCGACGGGCTTCGTTCGCATCGTCCGCCGCTTGGTCACGGTCCCTTTGACCACGCTCGGCCTGCTTGCCGCCGGCGCTGCGCTGTCGATGGGCAATATCATCGCCGCGGGCATTGCGTCTGCAATCACCGCGGGGGTGGTCGTGTCGATCGTTCGCGACACGCGGCTGTCCAAGGCGCTCGACCAGCTTCGCACCGGCGCCGTCGACCAAGCCGAAGCGGGCATGGTCAGTCTCACCGCGACCGATGCGAGTCCCGACCGACAGCGCATGCGCGCCGAGGCCTACCTCGCTGCGATCGCGTGGTCGCGCGGTGACACGGCAGGCGCACTGTCGTGGACGCAGGCGCGGCGCTCCACGCTGCTGCGCCTGCGAGCACCCGCCGATGAGCACTTCTTGACCGAGGTCACCGAGGTCCTGTTGCTCGCGCTACGCGGCGCGACCGAGGAGGCGGAGCGAGCGTTGGCTGCGGTCGAGCCCTGCCCGCCGGGCGCCCGCTACGTCCGGGGTGATGCGCTCGCTCGTCTGGCGGTCGCCTTTGCCCGCAACGAGCCAGAGCAGGTTCGTGGGGCACTCGATCGATGGGTCTCGGTGGTCGAGCCGGGCGCTCCGCTGCTCGGTGCACTGCTGGTCTGGGCCCTCGACGGAAACGCTCGCACCGCGGACGCTCACGCGATGCGGTCCTTGGTTGAGCCGGATGCAGTCCGCCTGTACGCGCCGCGCTTGCACGATTGGCTGCGCGGCTTCGATGACGCACGCCTCCGCTACAGGACCGGTTGAGCGAGGCCGGGCTTACTCGCTCGGCGTCGGCTCGGTTGCGTCGTGCCCTGCGGGGACCGGGTCGGTCGGCGACTGAAGGTCGCTCTCGAGCTCGACAGGGCCGTCGGCGATGGCAGCGATGTTGCTCATCTCGATCGACTGGGAGATCGATGCGTGCGGGTCGATGTTGGCGATGAGGGAGGCGGCCTCGGTGTTCTCGAGGACTTCTTCGTGGTCGCTGTTGGAGGGCAGGAAGAAGCTAATGGCCATGGACCCACAGATCAGGCCAGCGACGATGCCCAGCGAGATGCCGACGGGCACGTGCAGCGGGTCGATGAGGCCGAAGGCGCCCTCGGCGAGGAGCATTTTGCCGCCGATGTAGGCGAGCACGAGGCCCAGGCCGTATTTGAGGTACGCGAACTTGTCGAGAATGCTCTGCAGCAGGAAGAACATCGCCCGCAGCCCCAAGATCGCGCAGACGTTGCTGCTGAACACGATGAAGGGGTCGCGGCTGATGCCGAACACCGCAGGGATCGAGTCCAGGGCGAACACGACGTCGCTGGTCTCGATCATCAAGAGGACGATGAACAGCGGCGTGAACCGAAGGCCTCGCTTGGTGCGGACGGCGAACTTGTCGCCGTGGTACCGACGTGTCAGCGGAAGCACCCGTCGCGCGAGCCTGTAGGCGATGTTGCCCGAGGGCTCGGGGTCGTCATCGTCGGTGAACAGCAGGCGAATGCCCGTGAACAACAGAAAGCCGCCGAAGACGTACAGCGTCCACGAGAACATCTCGATGAGGCTGATGCCGACGACGATGAAGACCCCGCGCAGGACCAGCGCCCCGACGATGCCCGCGAACAACACGCGGTGCATCACCTCGGGCTTCACGTCCATGTAGCGGAAGATGACGATGAAGACGAAGAGGTTGTCGACCGAGAGCGACTTCTCGATGAGGTAGGCCGAGAGGAACTCGAGGCCCGCCTGCTGACCGAGGTCCAGGTAGACGTAGAGGTTGAAGCACAGGCTCAGGCAGACCCACACGACGGTCCACCCCAGCGCCTCTTTGACCGTGACCGCCTTGGCGGTGCGATGAAAGACGCCGAGGTCGAGCGCGAGCATGAAGAGCACACCGACCAAGAACGCGCCCCACAACATCGGTGAACCGACGCTGGAGGCGCCCAGCAGGGGGCCCACCGGCAGGGTGGGCAGCGCGTGCAACAGGCCGTTCAAGCTCGGACCCGTGCGTCAACCATGTGCGGGCGGGACGACTAGGCGTCGAGCCGCTCGAACTTGGTGTCCTTGAGCTTGATGACGAGCTTGCGTGGTTTCGCGTCGTCCTGGAATTCGAGATCGACCAGCGTACCGGTGAACTCGATGTAGGTGCCGCGCGGGTATCCGTCGCCGATCTTCTCGCTGGAGAGCAGGTTGTACTCGATCGTGATCTCGTACAGCACGGGGTCATCCACGAGGACCGACGCTTCGTACTGACCAAGCTCGCGGTCGGCGAGGTTTTCGCCGAGTTCCGAGACGACCTGGAAACGGCCCTGGCCCTTGAAGGAGCCCGGCTTGTTTTTTAGAGCGTCGAGGTGCGCGGCGCGCTCCCCGCTCGTCATGCTGTTGAAGGCGTCGAGGTTCTTTGCCCCGAACGTCAACGCGTCGCCCTTGACGTCGAAGCGCTCGGGCGCTTTCTGCCAGGACGGCTCGTCATCCTTCTTGTCACAACCGAGCGGCCCCGCCGCCATGCCAAGCACCAGAAGGGCGGCAAGGGAATGTCCCACAGCGCGCATGGCCGGAAACCTATCACGACGCGGCCGGTTGTCCATGGCTGCCTGAGGCCTCCGATCGGGCGAACGCGGGGCGTTTCACCCCGCCTTGCAATGGGCGGGCCGCTTTGACCGCCGGCCCTCGGGGACCGCCTCTAAAGTGGCTCGCGACTCTCGCAAAGCGCGTCGGGACCCAGGGTCGCGGCCAGCTCGTCGCGCGCTTGGTCGACCGTGCTCGCCAGGCGAGCGGGCCCCTCGAAGGTGATTCGGACGTGATAGTCGATGGACCCGTCGTCTCCCCGAGCCCACCGAGGATACGAGCCGATCTCGACCCCGTCGTACTTGGCGAGCAGCGCGTCGAGGTGGGAAGCGAGCTTGCTCTCGTCGAGCGTGGAGTGGAGCAGGGCGAGATGCCAGCCGTCGCCCTGAGGCAGGTCGCCCGTCGTCTCGAGGTGTTCGAGCTTCGCCCGGAACAGGCTTGGCACCCCCGGAAGGATATAGACCGTGGCCTGAGCGGGATCCTCGGGCCGATCGAGGTCCAGACGCATGACCGGCCAGCCCTTCGCGCCGCGCAAGCGGGTGCCTTCGGGAACGTCGGCCATCGAAAGTGCGGCATTGGTCAGGCGCTCCCCGTAGTGGTGGCGCAGCTGGGCCGCCATTTCGGGGTGCTGTTGCAGCGGACGCCCGGTTGCGGTGGCGATCGAGGCCATCGTGATGTCGTCGTGTGTCGGGCCGACCCCGCCCGAAGTGAACACCACGTCGGCGTGTCTGCACAACCGAAGCAGGGCGTCACCGATTGACGCGGCGTCGTCGCCGACCATCGCCATCTCGACGAATCGGATGCCGAGGCGGCGCAGCGTCTTCGCCATATGGTGCCCGTTTTCGTCGCGGATCTTCCCGCTGAGCAGCTCGTCGCCGATGAGCAGCAGGCCGGCGGAGGGGGGCGTAGCGGGTGTCTGCGGGTCGGCCATCGGGCACCGAGACCATAGCAGTCCCCGGCGGCGTGGCGACGGCTTGACCGCTCGTGCATGGGGGCGTATCTCCCGGCTCATGTCGGATCTCGACGGTCGTTACTTCGCTGATGCCACGCTCGCGCTCGCCGACGGACGGATCTTTCGAGGCAAGGCCTTCGGTGCCCGCGCGACCGCAGTCGGCGAGGTCGTCTTCAACACCTCGATGACGGGCTACCAAGAAATCCTGACCGACCCGTCGTACGCCGGTCAGCTCGTCTGCCTGACGACGCCGGAGATTGGAAACGTCGGCTGCAACGCCGAAGACGTCGAGTCGAGTGCCCCCGGTGCCGAGGCGCTCATCGTTCGCGCGTTGTCGCCGGTGGTCTCGAATTGGCGGGCCGAGACGTCGCTCGGGGCGTACCTGCAGGGACGCAACATGCCCGGCATTGCGGAACTCGATACCCGCGCGCTGACCCGTCACTTGCGCGAGGTCGGTGCCGTGATGGGTGCGGTCAGCACCGACGCCATCGCGCCCGAGCGCTTGGTGGAGATGGCAAAAGACGCCCCCCCGATGGAAGGCCGCGCGCTCGCCCACCGAGTGAGCACCGAGACGCAGTACGACTGGGATGCCACGACCTACCGCTGGCCCGAGGACCCCGAGCTGCCCGCGGCCGGCCATCACGTGGTCGCATTCGACTTCGGCATCAAGCGCAACATCCTTCGATACCTGCGCGACCACGGTCTGCGCGTGACGGTGGTGCCCAGTGACACGCCGGCCGCTGACGTGCTCGCAATGAAGCCCGACGGCGTCTTCTTGTCGAACGGGCCCGGAGACCCGGCGGCGCTGCGCGACGTGGTGGAGAACATCAAGGCACTGCTCGACGGTGCTGGGGCGACGCCGATCTTCGGCATCTGCCTTGGCCACCAGCTGCTGTGTCTTGCCTTGGGTGGTACCACCTACAAGCTCAAGTTCGGACACCACGGTGGCAACCATCCCGTGCGTGATGAGGCCAGCGGTTCGGTCGCGATTACGGCGCAGAACCACGGCTTCGCCGCCTCGATGGACTCGTTCGGGGAGGGCACGCGGCTGTCGAAGCTGAACCTGTTCGACAAGACGGCCGCGGGCCTTCGGCTCGAAGACCGCCCGATCTTCGGTGTGCAGTACCACCCCGAGGCTTCGCCGGGTCCGCACGATGCCGTGCCGCTGTTCGCCGACTTTGCGGACTCGGTGCGGGCCTACGCCGAGGCGCGCTGATGCTCGATGCGGACGCTTCGTCGTCGAGCCTCTGGTCGGGCTTGCTCGACGAGGCGGCGGCACGGGTGTTCGATTCGGAGGCTGGCCGAGCGCGACTCGCTCCATTGCTCGCGCGATGGGACGACGATGTCGGCTCGATCCGAGAGGACGACGCCCTGCGCGAGCTGCTGCAGGCCGTCCGTACGGATTGGGCGCTGTGCGACGTGCCCAGTGACGACGGCCGGCCGTGGCTTCATCACCTGCTCGACGGCGCGTTCGGGACCGTCCCCGACGCGTGGCGGGGGCTCGCGCGAAACCACGTCGGCTTGTTCGAGGTGTTCCCGGGCTCGGTGAGCTGGCTGCGCGATCTTCGAGGAGGGCTGAGCGTGCCGGTGCTCGAGCCGCTGCCGCAGCCGCCCGAGCCGGAGGGGCCTGCCGCGATCTGGGAAGCGCGCGTGGTGCTCGTCGAGGGGAGCGCCGTGCTCGCCCGTCCGCCGCTGGCGTACCCAATGCAGATGCTGCCGGTGTTCGTCCAGAGGAGCGAAGCGCGCTTCGGTGCCGCTGAACCGAAGCTGCCGTGGCCGGCGCTGCGACGTGGTTGGTTGCACGTGTCACGAGCGCGTCGCGCGGACCCGCGGACGTTGTTTCGGTTGTGAGACCCCGCGCCGCAGCGCGACGGGTGATCGTCGGGGCACGTGCAACAGCGAGGCTGCGGCCTCGTCTTCCACCCTGCCGCGCCCTCGCGTGGCGTGCTGCGCCCCCGGGCGCCTTCAGGAGCCAACCCACCCATGCTTTCGAACCACCGTTTCCTCATCGGCCTCGCAGCCGTGACCCTGTGCACCACCGCGTGCGACTCGGCCGAGAAGAACTCCGGCGCCAAGACGGCCGACGCCGGCAAGAAGGCCGACAAGGCCGAGGCGAAGGACGACGCGAAGAAGGAAGAGGCCAAGCCCGCGCCCAAAGAAGAAGAGCCGAAGCCCGAGGCAAAAAAGGAAGAGGCAAAGCCGGCCGAAGAGGCAAAGCCGGCCGAAGAGGCAAAGCCGGCCGCAGAGGCCAAGCCCGCCGCCGCGTTGCCCGAGCCCGGAGAGGCCGGTCCCGCCTACTTCGCGATCGACGACAAGGGCGTCTTTGTCCTCGACGGGGGGGAGTTCGCCAAGGTCAAGAAGGGCCCCGACAAGCTGATCAAGCAGATGTCGATCGGCGCCGATGGCAAGGCCTACATGCTGACGTACGACGGCATCATGACGCTCGACGGTGCGGCGGCAAAGATGGTCGCCAAGACGTCGTACAAGAAGACCGGCAGCGTCGACGCGTTCACGGTCACGCCCGATGGCGAAATCTGGACTGCGGGCTACAAGGGAATCGGCCACTATGTCGGCAAGAAGTGGACGATGGAGGACAAGAAGGTCCTCGGCGACGACGTCACGCTGCTCAAGGGCGTCGCGGTGGACAAGGACGGCCGCGTTTGGGTCGTCTCCTCCAACAAGCTCCACTACAAGGACAAGGGTGCCGAGGCGTGGAAGGACGCGGACGTCAGCGGGGCGATGTCTCGCAAGCCGTTCTTCCAGGGCATCACGCTCGATCCGGGTACCGGCGCGCTCGCGGCGGTGGCCGGCAGCAAGGTCCTCGCCGTGACGGCGCCGGACGCCATCAAGGCGATGCCCGTGCCCAGCGATTCGATCGCCTCGTTCGACCACCTTGCGTTCGCGGCCAATGGCCTGGGCGCGGTCAAAACCGGCGTCAAAGGCGTTGCTCGACTCGAACCGGGCGGTAACGCGACGCAGTACAAAATGGGCGACGACTTCGTCGGCACCCGCGTCGTTGCGGTCAGTGTCGATGGCCAAGGCCGCGTGTGGGTCGGCAGCGACATCGGCGTGAGCGTCATGGGCCCCGGCGAAGAGCGCGCGAAGTGGATGATGGGCTCGGTCCCCGAGATCGCCGGCAAGGTCAAAGGCCTGCTCGTGGTCGGTGCCGGTCCCGAGCTGCCCGAAGTGGGCGAGCAGAAGAAGGCCGGCCTGTCGGGCACGATCCTCGTCGACGACAAGCCGATCGCCGATGCCGAGGTCGAGATCTGCCCCGAGCCCTCGAGCTTGATCAAGACGTCGCCGTGCGAAGACAGCCCGATCAAGGCAACCGGCAAGACCGACGCCGACGGCAAGTTCGCCTTCGCCGACATCCCGCTGGGTGCCTACGGCGTGGGCGTGAAGGTGGGCGACAAGTGGAAGATCACCTTCTCGGGTGAGTACGGCGCCAAGATGAAAGAAGGCGCCACCTTCGATATCGGCAAGCTGAAGTTCAAGTCGAAGTAGTGCCGACCGTGCCCGGCGCGATCAGCCAAACGCTGTAGCTGCCGGGCGCATCGCAGGGATCGGTGGCGTCGCTGCTCAGTGCGCCGCCGGGCCCGCTGGGAAGCGCGAGGGCGTCGCTGAGGCCGAGGTCCTGCGCCAAGATCGCGAGCTCCCCGAAGGTCATGCCTGGGCGCTCGTTGGCGGCGTCGTCCTCGGGGGCGGCGCCACGGACGTGACCGAAGACCAGCGTCCCGTCGGGCTTGAGTCCTGCAAAGCTGCGCGAGGTCTCATAGGACTGGATCCGCTGTGGAAGGTTCCTGGGCAGGGGCGTGGCGCCGAACGACTCCCGGTCGAAGTCGATCATGCAGACGCCGGCTTCCATCAGTCGGGGGCCGCAGGCGATCGCGTGTCGAACCTCGCCGAGGCTTCGCGGCGCGTTGGTGACCGAACGCAGCCGGGTGCGTGGCGCCATGGCATCGAGCATCGGATCGTCGGCGGGCATCGAGAGCACGAAGCCGTCGCGCGGAATGGTGGTACCACCACCGACGCGTCGCTCGACCACGGCGTGGGCTTGCAGCACCACGTCGACGCGGTCGCCTGCGACCGGAGACCGCGACCCGTACGCGGGGGTGTAGGCCACGCGCGCGCCCGGCCACGCCTGGGTGTCCTCGGCGGACCAGGTCAGCGTGCAGCGCCCGGTATCCACGCCGATCAGCCGTACGCGGGCGATCGCGGCGCTGTGGCGACCGACGAGCAGCGCCGCGCGGGGTAGGACCGGCATCGTTCGCTCTGCGCCATCGATCATCAGCCAGCCCATCGGGCGGGACTCCCCGCTGAGGGCGTGCCCGCCACCGATCACGGCTGCGGCGGCGGTCCGTGCCCGGACCGCGTCGAGCGAGCGCCCATCGGCACGGGCGGCGCGGAGCTCCACGTGCGCAGGGTCGACTTCGAGCAGGTCGATGCGGCAACGCTTGTAGCCATGCGGGCCACAGAGCACCTCGTCGATGCGGATCGCTCGCCCGTGGGGCGTTCGCCGACACGTCCGCGTCCCGTCGCCGGGCGCGAAGCTGTGCACGCGGTCGGGTGCCCATGCGGTTTCACTCGGCTGCGTGGCGCGCAGGGGGGAGGCGACGCGCGCATGCGACTCGAGCTCGGGTCGCTTGGATGCCAGCTCCGCGCGCACCGCGTCGGGCAGGGTCCGAAACACCCCACCGACGCGACGGATGAGGTCTGGATGGCGCAACATCGCTTCGAATACTCGCAGGGTGCGTCGCGCCCAGCTGCGGGCGAGGACCTCGCCGATCCACGCGTCGGGAAGCTCGGTGACGTCGCCGAACAATAGCCGCAGCACGAGTGGAAGCGGAAGTCGTGCCACTGCAGCGCTGACCGCATCGACGTCGAGCTGCGGCAGAACGACGGGCAGCACGTCGTCGTGCAGTCGAAGCACCGGGTCGGCATCGAGCGCATCTTCGAACCCGGCCAGCCATCGCAGCACGAGCGCGAGTTCTTCGGCCTCGCAGGAGCGCATCACCCGAACGAAGTGGTCGGTGTCGCGCGGAACCTCGTCGGCCAGCGCGCGCAGTAGGGGGTCGGGGCGCAGCGGTGGGGCGCTGGCGCTGCAGAGCAGGCTGAAGCGACGATGCAGCCGAGCGCACCGGAGCTGAATGGCGACCAGCGGCTGAAGGTTGGACAGCCGGACGTCCACCCCGTGTCGATCCGCGGCGTCGGCAAGGACCGCGAGCTGGTCGGTGGCCTCAGGGGTACAGCGCTCGATTCCTTCGAGATCGAAACGCAGGTGGGCGTGCCCGGGCAGTCGCAGCAGTGCCATGAGGCTGCGAACGCCGGCTTCGTCCAGGAACGGGCCCCGGGGAACGATGGTGGCGGCCCGGGAAGCGGTCGCGAGCGCAGCTGTCACGCTGGCTTCGTGGGCCGCTTTCCGGCCCGGATCAAGGTGCATTCGCGATTGGGCTGCGACGCACCGAGGCTGGGTCAGGCTGGGCCGTTTACGGCTGCAGGACCGGCGGAGCTCGTCGCGCGCCGCCCTCGTCCGGGGGCATGACTGGCTCGACGGGCACGCGCGTTTTGGGTGCCCGCGCGCGCAGGGCGGTCGCGCGATGAAGCGGTTGGCCCAGCAGCATCATCGGATCCACGGCGACGTCGTCGATCTTGATCGTCAGATGGAGGTGCGGTGCCGCGGAGCGCCCGGTGTTGCCCACCAATCCGAGTCCGGCGCCGCGCTCGACCTCGCTGCCCTCGACGACGAGTACGTCGGAGAGATGCCCGTACAGGCTCGTGACCCCCAGGCCGTGGTCGACCTCGACCATCGTCCCCAGTGCGAGGTCGTGGCCGACGAACGTGACGCGCCCGCGCGCGATGCTCAGCACGAGGTCTCCGGTCGCGCCGCGGAAGTCGACGCCTCGATGCAGTCGCGTACCCGAGCCCGTGACGGGGTCGGTGCGCCAGCCGAACGTTGAGGTGACGTGGACCGACTCGACCGGCCAGGACAGGTCGGGACCGCTGCGCAGGGCGGAGAGCCCCGCGGCCTGCCAAGGGTCTGCCGGCGGGTCGGGAACGACCGTCGGTGTGGCAGCTTCGGCAAGTGCGGGGTCGGGGGCCACCACGTCGGCGGTCGACTGGGCCGAGGCCGAACCATCCGGCGGTGGTGTCTCGTCACATCCCAAACACGCCAGCACGCCCGCGACCCCAAGGACCCCAAGGACCCCAAGGACCGTGGATCGGCAGGCAAGGCGTCGAGCGAACGGGACGGCAGGGTGCACGCGAGCGGAGGGTACAAAAAAGTCGCCCGCCATCGAGGGGCGGGCGACTCGTTCGCGCGTGCGCAGGCGGGGCCTACTCGGGCACGCCGCAGTAGCCGACGTCCTCGAGGCCCGGTGGGGGCTCTTCGAGGGCCTGGATGCAGGACTCGGTCGGCTCGCTGCAGCCGGCGTTGCCCTCGCTGAGGTCGCAGTAAGGGGTACAGCAGGCACTCTCGGCGCCACAGCCGGCCGTGCCGCCGCGGCAGACGAGGCCGGGGTTGCAGCTTTGGATCGTGTTGCAGGGATCGCCGTCGTTGCCTTGTCCGTCGACCGGGCCGGGAATGGCGCACGCGAAGTCGTCGAATGCCGCGTAGCAGCCCTGTCCGTCGGGACAGTTGGGCGCGAGTGGGTTGCAGGTGACCTGGCAGACCGGGAGCGCACCGTCGTTGAATCCGAAGCACTCGCCCCCGAACTCGCAGGCTTGGCCGACCGTGCAGTACTCGAGGCAGAAGCCCGGGCCGGTGTTGCCGCTGACGTCGGTCATGCAGAAGAAGCCGGCGCCGCAGGTGTCGTTGTCGTCCATGCGCTCGCACGGCTCGCCCCACTGGTCGTCGCCGATGATGTCCACGCACCTGGTTGCGTCCACGGTCGCGCCGCCGGGCGTGGCGACGTACGAGGTGCACTTTTGGCCGCGCGGGCAGTCTTGGGCGGCGGGGTCGCACTGACCTTCGATTCCACCGTCGGGCGGCATGATGAAGCCGCCGTCGTCGCCACCGTCATCGCCGGCATCGCCCGCGTCTCCGCCGTCGCCTCCGTCTCCGCCGTCGCCGCCATCTCCGCCGTCGCCCCCGTCGCCGGCACCGCTCATCGAGGCGTCGCCACCTCCGTCTCCGCCGCCGTCGGCCGAGGTGATCACCCCATCGTCGCCCGATGAGGAGTCGCCAGCACCACCTGTACCGGCCCCGGTCGTCGCGCCGTCGGAGCTGCTGTCACAGCCACCGAGCAGGGCGGCAGCGGTCAGCAAGCCGAGTGCGCCGCGCAGCAGGGCCTTGGTGGTGTCGTTCATGGATGCAATTGCGAAGCTGTGTGCCATGGGAGGTGCCCTCACTCGGGTCGTCGCGCGCCCGAGACGCGTACGGGTGTACACCACGAGTGTCCTCACAAGCCAGTGGAAAGTACCTTTCCTGACAAGCCTGCTGTCGGTTCCACACCGACATCTCTGCGCAGTGTTCACGCCCGCGCGGAAATGCGACGCTTCGGGGACGCATGGGCGCGGTCGAGGAATCCCACAATAAGGTTACCGTCCTGGGTGCTGGCAGCTGGGGCACGGCGCTGGCCATTCACTGCGCGCGGCGGGGCTTTGCGACCTCGTTGTGGACCCGGCGAGCCGATCACTGCGCGGCCATGACCGCCGAGGGACGCAACGGCCGTTACCTTGCGGAGCATTCGTTTCCAGCAACCCTCACGCCCACCGACGACCTCGCGACCGCACTCGCCGACGACCCGGCCCTGGTGATCTGCGCGGTCCCCAGCCACGGCATGCGCGCCATGGTGAAGCGCGTCGCGGACGCGTTCGCCGTCGCACCCGCCACGCGAGCGCCGCTCTACCTCATCGCCGCCAAAGGCATCGAGGTCGAGTCCTTGGCCAACATGCACGAGGTGCTCGACCAAGAGCTGCCCCCAGCGCACCGCCCCGGCATCACGGCGCTCGGCGGCCCCAGCTTTGCGGCCGAGGTCGCGGGCGGGCGCCCCACGATGGTCGTCGTCGCGGCGGGCAACCCTGAGGCCGGCACGGCCGTCCAAACAATGCTGTCAGGCTCGAACCTGCGAGCCTACGTCACCGACGACGTGCTCGGGGTCGAAATGGGCGGCGCGTTCAAGAACGTCATCGCGCTCGCCGCGGGAATCGGTGATGGCGCGGGGCTCGGCCAGAACGCCCGCGCAGGTCTGATCACCCGGGGGCTCGCGGAGATCACCCGGCTCTCAGTCGCCTTGGGCGCGCACCCGGCCACGCTGTCGGGTTTGGCCGGCATGGGGGATCTGGTGCTCACCTGTACCGGGGGGTTGTCCCGCAATCGGCGCGTGGGCGTTGCGCTGGGCGAGGGAAAGAAACTGCCGCAGATCATCGAAGAGCTGGGCATGGTCGCCGAGGGGGTCAAGAATACGCTCTCGGCCCACAAGCTGGCCAAACGGGAGGGGGTGGAGATGCCGCTGGTTGAGACGATGCACGCGATCCTCTACGAGGATCT
>CAYSPB010000063.1:21383-24630 GCA_964432695.1 uncultured Nannocystaceae bacterium | reverse complement strand
CACGCTGCCCGTGGCGGTGTGGACGTGCAGCGCATAGTCGGAGAGGCCTTCGGTGCCAAGGGACCCGTACGCTCATCGCAGCTCGATCCGGTGGGCTGCGCTGGGGGTCAGCGGCCCATCGGGAGTGAGCACGGCAACCCGTGCGTCTTGGGGGTCGACCTCCAGCTGGAACGCGTGCTCGATCGGCGTATCCGCGAGCGGTTCCTCGAACAGCGAGACGTAGCTCGACGCCGCATCCAGGTCCTCCTGCGTCCAGGGAAGGCTGAACCGGAGGCGAATCGGCGCGGTGGGATCGACGCCGACGGCATCCCGGGCGGGTTCGGAAGCGACGAGGTCTCGCACCAGCGTCTCGGCAAACAGCAGGCACGACGGGCTCGCCGCGACGATCAAGCCGTCGTCGCTGAGCGCCTGAACGACGGCTCCGGTCTCGCCCCCGCACCCCGCACCGATCGCATCCTGGGGAGCGGCGGCGTGCATACCGTCGAGCAGCTCGATGTTGTCGGGTCGGCTCGGGTCGTACAGCAGCGTGTACGACGGGTCCGAGACCGCGACGAGGTTGCTCGTCGCGTGCACCCGAATGAGCCCGCTGCTCTCGAACGAGAAGCCCTGAGGATCGAACGCCCCACGGTCGATCGGCGCAAGCGGTGGCGCAAGGTCGAACGTCCGCAGCGCCGAGAGTGCGTCGCTTTCGAACAGCCGCCCGCGCCCCGGCGCAAGCGTATGCGCCGCGAAGCCCTGTCGACGTTCGAACTCGGGTAGCAGGGGCGTCCGAAGGTCGAACGAGTACAGGCCCCCGCCGCCGATCTTTGGCACGCGCGCATACAACACGCCGTCGTGGACCTGCAGCGTCGTGGCCGCTTCGTCGAGCGCAACGCGGCGAATGACGCCCGGATGCGCGGGGTCGGCCAGCGACAAGAAGACCAGGTCGCGGCCCACGGCCGCCACGAGCAAATCGTCCACGACCGCAAACGCGTGCGGGGCTTGCCCGTCGGAGACCTTGGTGACCGCGACAAACTGACGGTCCTCCGAGGACGACGGGTCCTCGTCTTCGGGCAGCGTCAGCTCGCGGTCGTAGACGAGCACGTATCCGCCCTCGTCGTGGGGGAACTCGGCCGACGGCTCGCCCGAGCGCCGCGCAGCGACGTAGACGTGTTCGGTGCCAAGCGTCAGTGCACCCAGCGCGAGGTCCGCTGGGGCGTTGTAGTAGCCCAGACCAAACATCGGCGCCGCGTTCTCGACCGCGTCAGGGTCGTAGTGCACGAGCGACATCCAGTCCTGCTCGGCGGCACCGACGACGTAGACCAGCCCCAGATCCGCATCGACGGCAGCCGAGACGATCTGTCCGGACGGAAGTGCGGACGGATCGGGCGGTCCCGCTGAAGACCCGACTGCGACCACCCCGCCCCACTGAAGGCGCGCGTAGAACAGGGCTTTCGAGGCGACGTGACGACGTGGCGCCAGCTGTCCTGACTCGAGCGCGGACTCGTAGACCTCGACGTCGACGAAGCCGCGGTGCGCGTCGTCGAAGCTCGGCACGTGCCACGCCATGCGCTGCGCGCTGAGGATCTGGAGGTCGACGCCATCGACCGGCTGGTCCACGACGTTCTCGGGGTCTCCGTGCCGCCACGCGCGAATGCGGACGCCCGGATGGAATCCCTGGCCGACGATCTCGACCTCGTCGGCGGCCCCTGCCTGGGCCATGCGGACCACGCCCGGCGTGATGAACGAGATTCTCAGGAAGTCGACGTATGTGATGCCGCCAACGAGTTCATCCTCCAGCCCCTCTGTCGAGGCGATCTTCACCGTCGCAGGGCCGGCGTAGTTCGGCGGCGTGGTCACCACGACGCGGTCGCAGGTCCCCTCGGGCGCGTCCGGGACATCTGCGCCCAACGTCACGTTGGCCGCCTCCACCGCAACCGGTTGACCGCCGATCCACACCGCTGGGGTCGGGCCGAAGTGCTGACCACACAACTCGACTTCGGTCCCGCCGTCGATACCGCCCTCGCTCGGCGTCACCGAGGCGAGCACCGGAGGCACCGCATCGGCGTCTCGGACCGTGTAGAACGAAAAGACGTAGTCGGACGGAAGCGGCAGGAGTTCACCAAAGCCGTCGAGGCCCCGGCGCACGATGACCACGTACTGCGTGTTCTCTTCGAGCGCGGCGCCATCCACGAGCGTGCCCGTCACGACGCGCTGCGACGCGGATTCATCTCCGTCAGCGGCTTCGGGGTCCACCGGCGCGAACGCAAAGCCGAAGAGGTCCGACACGTCTTCACCGAACAGCGGGGCGAGGGCGCCGGCTTCATCCGTGGTCGTCTCGCCAGAAAAGCCCCCTTCGACGGCGTACACCGCGATGAAGTCCGACAACTCGACGCCGGACGCCACCGGTCCCGAGAACTCGAACGTGAGCGCCTCGGGTGCGACCGCGATCTGCTCTTGGGCGTTGCCGGGCCAATGGTCCACGACCGAGAGTTCGCCCAAGACAACCCGCGACAGGCCTCTGGAGCCCGTCGCCACATGCAGCGCCCCCCGAGCCCAGATCGGCGTACGAGCCGCAACGTCGTCCCACGACGCGTCACGCGTGAGCACCACAGGCGTCGTCGCGTCCGCGCTCGGGTTCTCGAGCTTGCGAAGGTCGATGACTTCGACCAGCGACTGCGCAGGGAGGCCTTCCTGGTCTGCGTACAGCACAGTGACGAAGGCCTTGCCCCCGCGCACGTGGACGTCGTACGCGCCCTCGGGCGTGAGGTCGACTTGGGCGGGACCGAGCGGGACGACGCGCTCCACGACCGGGGCGAGCGGGTCGGAGACGTCGAGCATCGACAGCTGCGCAAGCCCTTCGTCTCCGCCCATCTCCGTCACGAAGGCGTGGTGTCCATGAAGCTCGACGCGGTTCGCGATTCCAGCCAGGTCGATCGAGGCCACGATCGGCATGGCGGGGTCGTCGATATCGGCAACGACCATGCCTTGGTGTGACGCTGCGATGAATGCGAAGCCATCGCGAATCGCCACGTCGCGGACATAGCCCGCGGGCTTGATGTAGCCGACCTGATACGGGTGCGCGATATCCCCGATGTTGAACACCTGCACACCGCCGTGCCCGTTGGCGACGAACGCAAGCCCGTCCGCACGGGCAACGGCGGTCGTCTCTTCGAACGGCAGCGGCGCACGACCGCGGACGAGATATGCGCCGGCCTCGGTGGGCTCTTCCGACACACCGAAGACCAACAGCTCGCCACCGGTCTCT
>CAYSPB010000063.1:0-21373 GCA_964432695.1 uncultured Nannocystaceae bacterium | reverse complement strand
GGCGTCGATGGTGCGACCGCCTCGACCGGCAGGCTGGACCCGGTCAGCTCCGCGGTGATCACCATGTCGGTCGGTGCGATGCCGGTCTTGGCCGCGAGCAGCACGTCGCCATCGGTCACCAGGTCCGAGATGGTTCCGACGAATACGTCCGAGCTGGTTCCAACGCTCGGAAGCGTTCCCACGCCATCATCGACTTCGACCGTGAAGCGCTCCGCGAGCGCGACCGCCGTCAACGGGACGTGCGGAGGCGTCAGCGTGAGTGCCGCTGCGCCGTCGCTGAGGTCGGTGAGTTCTGGCTCCTGCAAAAAGGCGCCCTCCGTCGCAAATGCGGAAAGAACCGGTCCTTTGCGGTCGACGGTCGCAGCCTGGGTCACCGCCGTGACGTGGGGCGTTCCGGGCGCGACGAGTCGACTCTCGATCGGAAGACCGACCTCGTACAGCGCCTCGCTCTGTCGCGTGTGGTTCTCGGTGGTGACCACGGCGCGAACCCGGACCCGCTCCCGCAGGCCATCGCCGCGCCGCAGGATGTGGCCGTCGGCAACGGAGAGACCGTAGACGTAGCGATGGTTCTCGTCGTCGATCTCTTGCAGTTCGAGCTCGCGGATCACGGGCGCGCAGGCAGCCGGAAGTTCCTCGGACTCGGCTTCGACGATGCAGGACTCCCCACCGGGCGCCACGACGACCCACCCCGAGGGAGACAGGGGCTCGACCGCTTCGCGGACCATCTCCACGAACACCTGACGCTCGGCGAGGTCTCCGATGTCCCGCACTTCGACCGCGAAGGTGGCCGGTTCACCGGCGGTGAGAATCTGTCCGTCCACGGGCGACAAGATTGCGATCTCGGGCTCTACCGTGTCTTCGACCGTGCCGACCGCGATGGTCTGCGTCTGCGCCGCGTGCCCCTGAACGTCGTAGGCCACCGCGTGTACCGAGAACCCTGGCAGCCCCGGAGGTGCACCCAGCTCCGCCCGATACACGTGGTCGAGCGCGAACAGGTCGTGACTCTCGGACACGGGCACGTGCTGGCTGTAGGCGACGACCCCCTCGACGTAGAAGTCGACGCGATCGATCCCCGAGGGACCGAGGTCGTCTTCAACCGAGACGTCCACCGTGAGGTCTTGGCCAGCGATCAACGCGACCTGCTGGTTCACGGGCTGGATGATCGTGGCCGTGGGCGGCTGATCTTCTTCGAGGATGATGTGCTGCAGCGCCGAGGGTTCGCTGGTCTCGCCTTCGGTGTCCCGTGCGCGCGCAAACAGGCGCCACGGCTCCCCGACATGCCCGGTTGGTGCGGTGAGGGCGAAGTCAAACGGTGCGGAGAGGCTCTGCGCGACGAGCGTGAACTCTTCGACCGGCGTCGACGCACCGATGGCTGCATACAGCGCGACTTCCCCGACCCCACTCTCGACGTCTTCCGCCGTGACGTGGAAGATCACCGGACGACCCTCGGTCAACGACGCCACCGCCGAGCCCAGGGAGTAGCCCTGCTCGTCGAGCACCGTGATCGACGGAGCCGAGGGCGGTTGGTTCCGGACGAACACCAGTGATCGCGTCGCGACGGATTCGTTGTCGGCCCCGTCGCGGGCGGTGAAACGCAGCGTCGCGCACAGGCGCGGGGCAGGTTCGTCGTCGGGACCGGAGAGCTGACACGTCGCTTCACCCAGCGACGCTGGAAGCGGTGTGTCAGGCCCGAATCCGTCGAAGTAGGCCTCGAAGTTCTGCACGACGAACGACCCTTGGAACGGTGCGTTCGCGAGGGTGGTGGTTCCGACCCGTTCCCCGGCCGCGTCGTCGAGCGTGCCGTCGCCGTTGCGGTCCAAGAACAGATCGACCTGGAGTTCGCCGACCCCCACATCGTCGAGGACTTCGGCGACGAACGCGATCTGGCGGCCCTCCGCGATGGAGCTGGCTTCGCCCCCATCGGGCGCGAGCACCTGGAGGACCGGCGGGGTTTGGTCCTCTTGCGCGTGCAGCAGCGTTGGCTGGACCGTGGTCGCCGTCCTCGCGATTCCGTCGCGGATCTCCGTGGTCTGCGCGGTCAGGACCAGCGGCTGGATCGACTGCCCGTACGGCACGTCGACCAAGAACTCGTAGGGATACGAGACGTCGACGTAGCTTCGGTCTCCGCCGATTCGCCCCTCGACATGGAGCGTGACGCTCTGAATGCCGACGTCGTCGATCGCCTGAACCTCGACCAGGACGAACTCGCCTTCGGTCACGAAGTCGCCGCTGAGAGGTGATGCGATCGCGACGGTCGGGGGCTCGTCACCGACGACCTCGAGGTTGATCGTCTCCACCGCGCGGTGGTCGTCCGCAGCAGCCTGCTCCGCGCACGCCTCGACGGGTTCTGTGAGACTTCCGCAGAGCGCCGCACCGTACTGGTCAATCGCCTCGACCGTGACGACGATGGTGTTGTTGGCCGCGATCTCGTCGAGGGTGGGCGCGTCGAAGGCGAACGACCACGGCGCTTGCGTCTTGGCCAGGTTCGCCACCTCGACCCCTGTCGCGAGCACGTAGGCTCGCATGCGTACCTGCTCTACGCCGACGTCGTCGAAGGCTTGGACGTCGACGAAGACGTCGGCGCCCTCGACGATCGTCTGGCCGTGGCCGGGGCTGACAATGTCCACGACGGGCGCAAGGTCGGGTCGAATCGGGAAAACGTGTTCGACCTCGTCCTCATTGCCGCTCCCGTCGAGGGCACGCACCCGAGCCTCGAGCTGGAAGACGGTCGTTTCATCGACGGGAATCTCCGGGAACACGGCCGCGAGCTCGGTCCATCGAGGGACCTCGAGCAGATGCGAATACGTTGGACTGTCGATGTTGACGTTGCTGCCGAGGTCGGCGTCGGCCGGCGGTATGTCGGTCACGTTGTGGCGAACCGACCACTCCTGGCGGGTCGTCACGCCTTGATGGACGACCGAGTACGCAGTGGAGAGCTCGAGCGTGGTGACGCCGACGTTGTCGTAGCCGCGGAACTGCAGCGTCAGGTCGGTCGTTTCATGCGGCGCAAATCCGACCTCGGGCGCGCTCAACACCGCGACGGGTTCGATCGAATCGCGGGCTGGGATGACCTCGATTTCGTCGACACCAAGCGCAGAAGACAGGTCGCGATGGGCCGCCCGCAGCTGAATCGGGGGCGCGCATGCCTCGTCGACGCCGCCGGGCACCTCGTCCACGCACGGAGGCACGACACCCGGCGGAATGGAGAAGAGGTACGTCGCGCGAATGAGGTGCGGCGCAGAGGGGGTCCCAAACGCCGATGCGACGTCGCTGCCGAACTTCCCCGCGAGCGCTGTGTAGATACTGTCGAGCTGCTGACCGATGCGTGCCGAGACCTCCGGGTCCTCGCTCGTCGCGGCGTCGACGGCGGGCGCGACGTCCTGGAGCTCCAGCGCCACGCCATCGAGACTGACCTCCAGCGCTGCAGCTTCGACCGGCCGGTCGTCGGTGACGAGCACCTCGAGGCGGAGCGAACTGGCCCCGGCAACGATGTACTGACCATCGACGGGCGACAGGAACCGAACCTCGGGCGGAATATTCTCGCGGGGATGCAGCAGCAGCGTCCGGTCCGTGACCTGCCCACGGTCATCGGTCACGCGCACGACGTACCGCGTTGGGTTGGCGTGCTCGAACGAGAGGGGTGAGGACTCGAACGTGCCTTCGAGAGGAAGAACGTCGGGGCACGTGGCCTCGAAGGTCTCCTCGTACAGCAGCAAGACCGGCTCCCCCTGTTCGTTGGCTTGGTGGACCTGAAAGTTGCGAATTCCCGTGTCGTCGGTCGCCGTGAACTCGACCGCCCAGGTCCCTCCGAAGTCGACCCAGAACTCACCGAGATTCAGCGTCGACTGATCGGTGATCTCCGACTGGAACGACTGAACGTCCGGGTTTTCGACCGAGGCGTGCTCTTCGGAGCGGAACGCGTCGAACTGCAGCGCCGGCGGAGCGTCTTCGGCCACGGACAGCGAAACATCTGCGGATGCGACCGCCCCGGAGAAGTCCTCTACGAGCGCGTGATAGACGAGCTCCGACCCGGGCTCGACGGACGGAATTTGCGCCATCCATCGGTGCACGTGGTCTTCGAACCCGCCGGCGGCTGAGAAGAGAGTCTCTCCCTGCGGCCCGACGAGACGGACGCTGCGAACCCCTTGGCCATCGAACACGGACCCACCCGCCACGTCGAAGTCGATGCTTTCGCCGGGCGCGACGACCCGGCCCGTCGACGGGGCCTCGAACGCGACGGAGGGCTCGGCCGCAGCGACCTGAAGACTCGACGTTGCGAGTGGCACAGCGTCGGACTCGTCGTACCCGTAGCGGTCGGTGACCGCGCCAAAGACGTGCACGGACCCACTGCCGACATCCGTCGGCGTGAACATCTCGAGCCGGACCTCGGACGAGAAGCCCGCCGACTCCGAGGTCCCTTGCGCACGCGTACTCGAGTCTGGAATGGAGACGTGAGCCTCGCCGCCGGGTGCCTGGTCGTCACGAAGCCAGACCGTGACGGCACGCCGCAGCTTGCTCTCCTCGCCCCAGAAGGCTGAGCGTGCGCGCAGCGACTGTAGGTCGACGCGAATCCGAGGCATGACGACCTCGGGCTCGGCCAAGCCGGCCGCCGCCCAGTCCGGCTCGATCTCCAGGAACGACACCGTGTCGAGGTCGTATAGACTGCGAAGTCGATACTCTGCGCCGGGATCGACGCGTACGACCGTCTCGGCGTCAGGACACGAACAGCCTGCGCAGCTACGGAACTCGTGAACGTCGTACGGAACCAGCGTGCCGTCGACGGAGAAGTGCAAACTGCCAACCGCCATGGTGGCCTCGCGCGCGGCCGCCTCGGCATCCCGCGTGTAGTTCCACGGGGCGTCGACGGAGAAGAAGGGCGTCACCGACAGTTCGCCCGCCTGCACGTCCAGCAGCGGAACATCCGGGCCGTAGTAGATCGAGAATGCGTGTGCCCCGGCCTCGGGATAGTCCATCGACATCCGCGGCACGACGAGCGGATGCGTACTGCTATGAAGCGGCGATTCCTCGGATGCCGCGACCAGTCCAAAGTTGGTCACCGCGGACTCGAGATCGGGAGAAGCGACTACGAACCGTGGTTCACGAGATACTTCTATCGAAGCGTCCGGCTCCAGACCCGACAGCGACGTCGACAGCACAGCCGCCCGCGTTTCGGACACGTCGAGGCTTGCAAAGTCGTCGTGAACACCGACGACGAGCGCATTGAGTGCACCTGTGGTCCACACGCCCTCGCCGGAGATGGACTCCAACGTGAGGGTGGGCTGCTCGTCGTGGTTGACCTCGATCGAAGTGGTCGTATCCACGGCGTGCTCGGCGTGATCGCTCGCGCCGACGCGCACGGCGATCGGTCCGGCGGGCGCGGGCACGTCCGCATTGACGCCAGCGCGATCGGAACGGGCAGGCACTCGAATCGGCACCGAAACCGAGGTGGTGGAGCGCTCGGTTGGCCATGCCCCGGGATCGGCCGCGATCCGCACCCATGCGTTGGGGTCGAGCGCGCCTTCGGCCAAGCCCGTCACGACGTACTGGGACTCGACGTCATCGGCCCGGAGATACCGCGCCTGCACCTCGACATAGGCCGAAGCGATCGAGGAGTCGTCCGTCACGGAAAGGACGACCGACTCGTCTCGGTCCTCGAACACCGAACCCGGCGTCCAGGAAAGCTCCGGCGGGCCCGCATCTCCGGCAATCTCGAGATCGACCGGAGGCGTGGTCTCCGTTTCATTCACCCCGCGGTCGCGCGCGAGGATGGAGAATGCATACGTCTCCCCCTCGACGAGCTCCGGAAGCCCGGCCGCGGCCAGTGACGCTGCGCTGGGCAGCACGACATCGCCGCTGAACGTGGTCTGGAACCGCGTGTCGACGAGCGTTCCACCGAGTGAGCCCGGGTTCGGCACGACGATCTCGATCGTCTCGTCGACGCGCGTGAGTCCGCGCGTAGGTTTGTCGCTCCACTCGAGTTCGAACAAGAGTGCACCACCGGGAGCCCGAAGCACCGGCACGAGCGCATCGATCCAAACGTTGTCCTCCGCCGTGCCGGTCACGTAGAACGCCTGCCCGAGCTTGCGGGCGATAGGCTCGGTTGGAGAGGTCAAGGACACTTCGGGCGGCTCGGGGTCGTCGAGAACCTCGACCTCGACCGACTCTTCGGTCATCTGGCCAGCATCGTCGACGACGCGAACGCCGAACACACCGATGGCCGTGTCCTCGGTTCGTACGGGCGCTCGGGCCTCGAACTCGAACGCGATCCCCTGCTGGATGAACGCGTCGATCTGATCGAGGTCCGTGTACTGACGGACCTCCTGTTCGCCCCCGTTGATCGCATACAGCTCCACCAACACGACCTGACGATCATCGGCGGCCGTGGCCTCGAGCGTGACGCTCTCGCCTTCGACAACCGCGATCCCCGGTGGCGGGGACAGCAGCTCGGCGATGGGAGGCTCGTCGGTTTCGCCGTCGTACGACACGACGCGTGTCGCGCTGTTGCCGTACTGGTCCTCGGCCACGATCTCGAGGGTCGCGGGAGCATCCTCGGGGATCGCAAGGTCGACGGTGCCGACGTACGGCGTCACGTCGGGTGTGACGCTGGTACCCGACCCCGCCCCGACCGTAGTCGTGACCTCGGAGACATCGGACGCATCGTTCACCCGGTACTGCACCGAGATGACGTCGCCGGCGTAGACCGTCGACCCGGGGGTCGGCTGCAGGATTTCGATCGCGGGCGGCGCCTCGTCGCGACGCAACTCGAAGGATGCCTTGGCCGCAAGCATCTCGGGCGCAGGATCGGCGGTGGCGGACTGATGATCGGTCGCGTCGCCGAACACGCGAATGCAAGCGCTGCCAGCCGCAGGAATGCCGGACAAGCTATCGAGCCCAAGCTCGAACACCGCTTGCGCCTGGGCCTGCGGAACGGGGAGCGGGAACGACTCGACGGCTTGGCCCAGCACCGTCGCGACCCCTGCAGCGCAGATCTCGGGGTGAACTTCGTAGCGGAGCTCGATGCTGGCAAGCTCGACGTCGTCGCTGGCGGAGACCATGACCTCCGCGGTCTCATGCGGCAGATAACTCGCGCGCACCGACGTGACGGAGAGGACCTCCGGAGGCGCATCCCCCCGAACGCGAACCGTGTATTCGAGCTCCGACACGTTCCCCGCCGCATCGAGCACCCGCACGGACAGCGGGAAGTCGCTTGCCTCGGCGACATAGGGCGGCACGTCCACCAGCAGCAACGCTGTGAACGCGTTGAGTTCGTTCGCCACAGCCTCGGGGGCGAGGTGTGGGGCAGACAACGGGGATGCGCACGCGCCCTCCGCCGCGAAGACATAGCCGGACGCGGTCGGACAGATGCCGCGCGTGACCTCGAGGGAGGCGACGCCGACATTGTCGTATCCGGTCACGCGGAACACGACCTGCTCCCCCTCGGTGACCTCCGCGACGCTTTCCGCACCGAGCCCCGTCACCGGTGGCGAGACCATGTTGGCGACCGGCTGCTCATCGTCCGGTCCCACCGTAATCTGTACCGGGACGGCCTCGCTGACCTGTCCGTCCGTATCCTCCGCCGTGGCGAGGATGACGACGGACTGGGGTATCTGGACGCCTGAGGGCAGCGTGTACGTTGCTGCGTACGGTGCCGTGAGGTCGCTGCCCAGCGATGCGCCGTCCACCTCGAACGCCACATGGGCGACGCCCACGTCGTCCGTTGCGGTCGCGCGAAGCTCGATCGACGTCCCCGAGACGTGGTACGAGCCCGCCGTCGGGCTGGAGAGCGCGACGGTTGGGGGCTGGTCCTCTCGGACCACCATTTGAAGGATCTCCGACTCTGCAATCTCGCCGTTGGCATCGGTCGCGCGAAGCCGGAACTCGAGCGCCGTGTTGGGCTCGACCGCGGACGCGGTCCACGAGAATGGCAGGGTCTCGCGGGCAAGGAACAACGCGTTCGTGGTCTGCGCCGGGTCCGAGACGTAGCGGGACCCGACCACCGTACCGTTGAGCAGCAGCTGCAGCGTGGTGCCCCGGTAGAGCGAGTCATCCGCGACCTCGGCTGAGAACGCCACCGTCTCGTTCAGCGAGACCTCGGCCTGTTCGAGCGGCGCCAAGAAGATCGCACTGGGCGGTGTGTTCTCCTGCACCAAGAATAGTTGGCTCGACAGCGCATTCTCGTCGCAGCCATCGTGGGTGCACGGGACGACGTCGAGGACATGGGTCTCCGCACCGGCGCTCGCCTCGGGGATGATCAACCCGAAGGACCAGACCTCCTGAAGTGGGCACGCGCCCGCTGCCCCCGGAGTTGCGCCCGGCACGGACCCAGCTGTAGGACACGACGCACTCATCGACGGCGACATCGCCTTGCCAAGAGGAATGCCGTCGAGTCGGAACTCGACCATCGTCGGTGCATCGCCGGCGTCGGCCCCTCCGGGAAACCGAACGGCCCGGAACGTCTCGGGGCTTCCCGCGACGAATCGCTGCAGTGCCGCGGGCTGCTGGATGTCAAGCGGGGAGAGCACGGGCTCGTGCTCGCCACTCACCTGTACCTGCACGACGGCCGACGACCCCGTCTGGCCCTTGGTGTCCGTCGCGACCGCTTGAAGCTGAAGCGTCTGCCCCTCGAGGTGCGCGCCGAGGTCGAGCGAGAAGGAGAACGGCTCGGCGGTGCGCTCGGCGACCTCCACCCCGTCGAGCACGAAGCGAACGCTCTGCACGGCGACGTCGTCGGAGACATCGGGAGCCAGCGTCAGCACGCTCCCCACATTCGCCTGTGCTGGGGCCCACAGAGTCGCCTCCGGTGCCGCGTCGATCGCTTCGATCGCCACGTTCACGAACACGTCGGGATGGTCCGCGAGCCGCGCTTCGAGCCGGGCGAAGTCCGATGGAACGAGTTCCGCGGTGGCGCGCACGCGCGAGTCGTCGTGGGACAAGGTCAAAAACGCCGAGTCGACCGTGATCTCGATCGGAATCTCCTCGGCCAGCGGTACCGTTCGGGTCGTCCCGTCGCCTTCGTCGATCACAGCCAGCAGCGACGGGAGGGAGACGTCCTCGTTGAGACGGCTCAGCACGAACGGGTCCGACGGGCCATGCCCCTCGAACTCCAGCGCCACGACCTCGGCGTCGGGGTTCGCTGACACGGGAATCTCCACGACGAGCTCCCCTTGATAGTCGACAGTGATCGTGACGGTCTCGCCGGCAGTCGGGGCGAGCGGGTACACCAGCCCCGAGGGCGATGCGTGGATGATGTCGGGATGACTGGACGTGTAGCTGACGCCCAGGCCCGACCCGGGGAGCGCCACGTCTCCACGGAACCGGAAGTCGACGATCGGACGGAGCTGAACCGTTTCGATGTAGCTGGTGAAAAACAACTCCTGTGGCTGCACCGAAAGCGCGAGCGCCTCGTCGGCGATGTCGTCCCCAGTCAGAAGCAGCTCGCTGACCGACTGCTGGTTGCCCGACGCGTCGACGACGACGGCTTCGAGCAGCACGAAGCCGTCGTGCGCGAGCGTTTCGGCGTCGAGCTGCTCGTGCAGCGGCACGGTGAAGGAGAACGAAGACTGCGCATCCGTCTCCGGCACGATGCGGTGATACCCCTGCGTGTCGACGAACGCGTTCTCCCGTGCGCGCTCGATGACGCCGCCCGCGTTGCGAAGGTCGGACGCCCGGAGACCGACGACGCTCACTGCCACGTAGCTGATGTCGGTGTCATCGTCCGCCGTGACCGTGACGGCGAGGTGCTGCTTCCCGCCGAGCTCGGCAAACGCCAGCGCGTTCTCCCCGACGGACAACGTGGGTCGCTGTTCCTCCCGCGCGAACGCCTCTTCGTAGGTTTCAGTCTCGCCGTCCAGCCACTCGATCGTGGTGGATACGGTGCCGCTCCAGTTGGCCTCAAAGACGAACTCGCAGCCTTGCCCCTCGGGCGCGGACCGGGCCTCCGCGGCAAACATCGTCCGAGGCCCTTCGGGACTGGGCACCGTGACCGAGTGCAAGGACGAGCAGTCTGCGAGCGCAAGGACGAACCCACTGGGCGTGTCCTGCTCACCGAGCGCACCCGAGGTCCGAAGGTCGATCGAGACGGCGCCGTCGCTTGCGTGCGAGGTCTTGGGGAGGACCAGCAACACGAGCAGCGCGAACAGGCCATGGAAACGGAAACCACGGCCCCCGAGGCGCCGAAGCACCTCCCATGCGGCCTTGCACGCGGTGGTCCATGCCCCGGGCCGTGGACGGGATTTCGTCTCCCGCACCGGAGCCATCTCGCTCCAGCCCCCGGCCGTCTCCGCGGTTGGGTAGCCGTACCGGACGGGCCCAAGGGCCTGAGAAGATCCCGTCAGTGACCTCACAAGACGTGGGGCGGCAAAGCTCGTCCCCGAGCGACATGCCTCCGGTGCTCTCGGAGCCTGACCCGGGCACACCCCGACAGGCATGCCCGCACGAGACTCGGAGGGCCAGTCGGTACGCTCAGGGCAATGGACATACCGGCTGCGAGGACCCGAACGCTTGCCGAGGACCCGGTCGCCCGAGGAGGTTGTCCCGAGCTCGACCAATGCACGGACTTCAGAACCCCAAACGCTCCGCGAAGGCACGATATCTGCCCATTCAGCGGTTCGCAGGGGGTTCGGTCTACACATTTAAAACTCAGATCACTCGTTGTGGATTCGAACCGGATCCGGCTCGCGGCGTCGTCCGTGAACCAGCGGTCTTCCGAAGTGTTGGCGCAGATTACCGAGGGGTCGGGAGCCGTCAACGCCTCTTTCGACGAAGGGACAGGTGCGGAAAACCCTCGCCTCTTACCGATCCGGATTTCCCTGTCCCAGAACATCGCCGAGACCGGAATCGGCCAGCCGGCCGATGCCGGCGATGGTCCATTTGCCACGAGCTTCCCCAACTCGAGAGAGCCCCGGAGGCCGACCAGCACCTCGCCGACGCCGAGTCCGCGGCCGTCGCACCCGATGGACGGCTACGATTGTCTTGAACGTAGTCGTCCTCGCCAGTGCGACGTACGACCACGCAGCGTCGAAAAAGGTTCATCGCAAGGGGGGTGTAGCCCGCCACCTCCGAGCCATGGCCCCCCTGCTTCGCCGTTCGGTGCTCGCCACGCTTCTCTTGCCAGGGTGCTACGACGGCGCGGACGCGCAGGCAGATACGGAGACCCTGGACCCGTCTGCAGCGAGCCAGGGCCCCGGGGGAGGCGCGAATCCAGGGTCCGGCGGAACGACGAGTTCCGGGTCGAGCGACACCACGCCAGATTCCGGCCCCGCGACGAGCGCGCCGCCACCGGGCACCGGCAACCCGACGACGGACCCCGGCAACCCGACGACGGACCCGGGCAATCCAACGACCGATCCCGGCAACCCCACCACCGACCCTGGTAACCCCACCACCGATCCGACTGACTCCAACGATCCAACGGAGGATTCGATGGGCGAGAGTTCAAGCTCGACGTCGGAGGGTGACGATGATCCGGCGACGACCGACACACCACCGCCGGGCGATGATGACTTCCCCCCCATTCAAAATGGCTGCAGTGGATACGCCACACGATATTGGGATTGCTGCAAGGCGCATTGTGGCTGGCAGGGCAATGTCCCGGCCGGTGTTCAGCCATTGACCAGCTGCAATCAAAACGACGACCCTCAGCCGGGTAGCTACAATCAGGCAAGCAGCTGCGAACAACCGACGGCCAATGCTGCGTATACCTGTCACGACCTTTCGCCATGGCAGGTGACGCCGCAGCTTGCCTTCGGATTTGCCGCCGTTCCCTCGAACGGCGACATCTGCGGTCGTTGCTACCAGCTCGACTTCGACGGCTCGTCACACAACGGAGGCAGCGACCCCGGTTCCAGCGCGCTCGCGGGCAAGACGATGGTCGTACAGGCGACGAACATCGGCTTTGATGTCGGAGGCGGACAGTTCGACCTCCTCATCCCCGGCGGCGGGGTGGGCTTGTTCGACGCCTGCAGCGCGCAGCTCGACGTCCCGACGAGCGCACTTGGGCAGACCTACGGCGGCCTGCTCGCGCAGTGCAAGCAGCAGCTGGGCTTCAACGCCTCGCTCAACGCGTACAAGTCGTGCGTGACGGATGCGTGCTCGACTGTGTTCTCAGGCCACGATGACCTGCTCGACGGCTGCGACTGGTTCGTGAACTGGTTCGAAGTCGCGGACAACCCCAACCTCCAGTACCAAGAGGTGGAGTGCCCCGCAGGCCTGATCAACGCCTCCGGAATGGACCGCAGCGCGCTCGACGACGTGAGCAACAGCTGCGGCTGACGATCACCCCTGAAGACGCGCCACGGCGTCGTGGTACTCTCGCACGATGTCGTCGACGATCCGCTCGATCGGCTGCACCCCATCGATGAGCGACACGCCTTGGCCTGCGCTCCAGATGTCCTTCCAGCGCTTGGCGGCCTCGGGCCCTCGTCCTCCTTTGCTCTCTTCGGGCAGCGTCTGCTTGATGAAGTTGGCGTGAATCCCGGAGACCTGGTCGGTGTAGACGATGTCGTCGTGCGTGGACGACACGACGAGGTCCTTGTACGGCTTGGGTGCGCCGCACTCGGCCGAGGCAATGAAGCGCGTGCCCATGTACGCGAGCTGAGCGCCCAACGAGAGCGCAGCGGCCACCTGCGCCCCGCCGGAGATGCAGCCGGCAGCGATGATCGGGACGTCGAGGTTCTGCTCAAGGTACGGCAGCAGGACGTACGGGTTGATGCGCCCGGCGTGTCCACCCGCGCCCTGGCTCACGGCGATGATGCCATCGACGCCCGCGGCCTCAGCCTTCTTCGCGTGCTTGAGCTGGATGACGTCGTGGAAGACCGTGACGCCGCGGCTGTGCGCGAGCTTCACGATCTCGGTAGGGTTGCCGTAGCTGGTGAGTAGAACCGGCACTTCGTACTCGAGGCACAGCTCCACGTCCTTCATCAGCCGTTCGGGATCACTCAACCCGATGGTGACGTTGATCCCAAACGGCTTGTCGGTCTTCGAGCGAATCCACTGCAGGTCGGCTTCGAACTGCTCGAGCGTCCGCGCGTTCAGGCTCGGCATCGTGCCGAGGATGCCGGCCTCGGCCGCGGCCACGATCATCTCTTTGTTGGAGATGATGAACATCGGCGCGGCGACCAGCGGAAAGGTCAGGCCGAGCTTGCGCGACAGCGGAGTGGAGAACGGCTTGCTCACCACCGCAGCCTATCAGCGGCGTCCTCGGCCTCGATCGCGCATCCGTGCAGGACGGCGCTGCGACGGCTGAATCAGCCGAAAATACGCGACAAGAGGCCCTTGCGCGTCGATTTCTTGAGCAGCCACTCGGCCTTGATGCCTAACTGCTCGGCGGACATCTTGCCCACCACCGCATCGACGATTTGCCCGTCGTGAACGAACAGAATCGTCGGCACCGACCGAATCTTGAACGGCGCCGCGAGGTTGCCGTACTCGGTGACATTCACTTTGCAGAAGCGCACCTCGTTGTTGTCGAACTGGCCCGCGACGTGGGCGAAGTCGTCGGCCATCGCCACGCACGGTCCACACGTCTCCGACCAAAAGTCCAGGACGACGGCACCGCCGCCCTCGGCCATGATCGCCTCGATCTCGTCTTCGGTTCGGAGTTCCTCGTAACCCTGGTCCTCACCCATGGACGAGGCAGGCTACAGCAGGTCGACGATCGCGACTACCTGCCCTATGGTGCAGCGATGGTTGCCACGGTGGCACGATGGGTTCGGCACGAAGCCGAACCAACCAAGGGTTCACGCTTCATTGCGACCGTCGTACCGACCGCCGATGAAGCGGCCGCACGCGAGGCCCTGGCGGCGCTGCGCGACGAAATGCCGGACGCGACACACCACTGCTCTGCGTGGCGCATCGCGAGTCCATCCATCGATCGTGCCAGCGATGACGGCGAACCGAGCGGGTCGGCCGGACGTCCAATTCTGGCCCAGCTGCAGGGGCGCGATCTCGTCAACGTCGCAATCATCGTCACCCGCTATTACGGCGGCACGAAGCTCGGCGTCGGCGGCCTGGTGCGCGCATACGGCTCCGCTGCAAGCGAAGCCCTCGACCACGCACAAATCGTGCCCTTCGTGCCAATGGTGCGACTTCAGGTCACCCATGGTTACCCCGAAGGAGACGACGTCGAGCGGGTCCTCACTCGGTTCGAGGCGGTCGCCCTTCACGCCGACTACAGCAGCGACGTGACCCGCGACTTCGAGGTGGCGATCGATCGCCTCGACGCACTCACGGAGGCACTGCGCGACGCCACGCGTGGTCGGGCGCGCGTTCGACGTCTGGACTCCTGAGGCCTGTTAGCCTGCGGCAACGCATGACGAACGTCTCGGTGGAGTGGGGACAACTCGGGCTCGAAGACGGAACGCAAATCGTCTACCGAGTCATCGGCGAGGAGGGACCAGCCTTGCTGCTGTGTAACGGCGTCACCACGACGCATTTCTTTTGGGAAGAGACGCTGCCGCACTGGGCGCCCCGCCGCATCGTCCAGTGGGACTACCCAGGACACGGTCGGTCGAGCCGCGCGATCACGTCGGGCTCCGCGCGCATGGAGTCTCTCGCCGCCACCTCGGTCCGCATCCTCGACGCGCTGTCGATCGAGCGCGCGAGCACGGTGGGCTTTTCGATGGGCTCCCAAGTGGCCTTGCTCGCAGCGCTCGAATACCCCGATCGGTTCGACGCCGTCGTCAGCCTGCTCGGGCCCGCGGGCAAGCTCTTCGAGACCGCGCTGTGGGGCGTCGGCGGGCGTACGGCCGGGGCCCTGCTCGGCGTCCTACCCAAGCCCGCCCTGCATGTGTTTCACCGGGCCCTTCACCTGGGTATGGCCAACCCAGCCACGTACCGTTCCGGGCGACTGCTAGGCCTGTACGGCCCGGAGACTCAGCCGGGGCACGTGAGAGCACTCGCCGATCACGTCCGCACGCTGGATGCCTCGACGCTGCGCGCAATGCTGCTCAGCGCTGGCCGCCTCGACCTGCTGCCCCGCCTCGCATCGCTTCGGGCCCCACTGCTCATCCTCTCCGGTGAACGCGATGCGTTCGCACCCGCACGCACCGTCGCTCGGCCCATGCGGGACGCGGCACCACGGGCGCAGTTGGTGGTGCTCGAAGCGGGAACGCACGGAAGCCTGTTCGGCCACGCTCGAATGATCGTGGAGGCCATCGAGCGCTTCTTCGGCGAACACGACGTCTGATCGATCGCCACGAGATCTGCCTCCACGATAATCCACGCCGCCCGGCGCCGAAGTTCGGGGCAGATTGACCCGAGCGAGGCACACGTGGACGTCCCGTCCGGCTCAGAACGCCGTCCTGTCCTCGACCGAGTGCGGTGAGCTGGGAGCGCCGCCTCAGTTTTCGGGGAGTTAGCGCCGCAGGGAAACTTGGTTCGATTCCTGCTTCGGGGTATGTCCGGGCGGGCACTGCGAGCCAGCCCCCACCTGACCATGAAGACGCGTCTGTTCGCTTTCCTCCCGACCCTGGGTCTTGCTCTCGTCCCCGCTCACGCCCTCGCTGCGCCCGAAGGCGAAGCGAAAGCCTCGCTCAACCTGGGCGGCGGTGAGGCCAAGGCGGACGCCGACGCCGACGCTGCTGCTCCCGAAGCTGCGGCCGACGCCGACGCCGACGCGAGTGCCGACGCAGCGGCCGAGGCTCCGAAACCCAAAGACCGCGGCGACCAAAAGTGGATTCGCCGGTGGGCGCCCGAGCGCAACATGTGGGAAGTCGGGGTCTTCGGCGGCATCTTCCTGCCCCACCCCCGCCTCGAGCTGTTCCAACCGGACCTCGACCTGCCGGACCAGGGCTACAAACAGTTCAACGACATCACCCCCGAAGTCGGTGGCCGGCTCGCGTTCTACCCCAGCCGCTACCTCGGCCTCGAGTTCGAAGGCGCCGTGATGCCAACCGAGGTCCCCGACGCGGCCCAGGCCACCATCTACGGTCTGCGTGGTCACCTCGTCGTGAACCTCATCCCGCGAAGCATCACCCCGTTCCTGCTCGCCGGTGGCGGCGGCCTTGGCGTTGCCAGCCGCCGCGAAGCCGTGGGTGCCGACATCGATGCCGCCGCCCACTTCGGTGGTGGCCTCAAGTTCTTCTTGGACCGCCAGACCACGCTGCGCATCGAGGCCCGTGACAACATCACGGCGCGCCGCGGCCTGCAGTCTGGTGTCGTGCACAGCGTCGAGGTCCTCCTCGGCGTCTCGCTTGCGCTGGGCCGGAAGAAGGACGAGCCCAAGCCCGCACCGGTGCTCGACACCGACGGCGACGGCATCTTGGATCCAGACGACAAGTGCGTCGACACGCCTGGTGTCGCCGAGTTCGACGGCTGCCCGATCCCCGATACCGACGGTGACGGCATCCTCGACCCCGACGACAAGTGCGTCGACGTGCCCGGCGTGGTCGAGTTCGAAGGCTGCCCGATCCCCGACACCGACGGCGACGGCATCCTCGACCCCGACGACGAGTGCGTGGATACGCCTGGCGTCGACGCCTACAAAGGCTGCCCGATCCCGGATACCGACGGCGACGGCATCCTCGACACCGAAGACAAGTGCATCGAGGAGCCCGAGACCAAGAACGGCTTCGAGGACGACGACGGCTGCCCCGACGAGATCCCCAAGGAACTGGAGAAATTCACCGGCGTCATCGAGGGCATCCTCTTCGACACCGGCAAGGCCACGATCAAGAAGCAGTCGCTGCCCAAGCTCGACAACGCCGTCGACGTACTCAAGAAGTTCCCGCACGTCCGGATGGAGATCAGCGGACACACCGACGACCGCGGTAGCGAAGAGTCCAACCAGGACCTCTCGCAGCGCCGCGCCGATGCGGTGAAGCAGTACTTCATCGACCACGGCATCGGATCCGACCGCCTCGAGACCCGCGGCGCCGGCGAAGCCGAGCCTCGCGAGAGCAACAAGACCCGCAAGGGTCGCTCCAAGAACCGCCGCATCGAGTTCAAAGTTCTCCAGTAGAGCCGCGAACGCCGCGAACCGGTATGACGCCGTCTCCCGCTGGGAGGCGGCGTTTCTTTTCGTGGGCGAGACGGCCATC
This sequence comes from uncultured Nannocystaceae bacterium, assembly GCA_964432695.1. GTDB lineage: Bacteria > Myxococcota_A > Polyangia > Nannocystales > Nannocystaceae > CAJXVA01. Next base: position 4,337 of record CAYSPB010000063.1, on the reverse strand, counting down.
CCGCCATTCGCGTCGAGAACCGCAAAAAAAGTCCACCGGCTGCGTCATCGACGACGGACTCGTTGCGAACGAGCTCCGGAGCTGGATTTAATCCGCCCGGCCCGCGTAGGACTCATGAGTACTGTGACAATCGGTCTACGAACTTCTTTGGCTTTCTTGGTGGCGGCAACGGCGCTCGGCTGCGGCGAACAACCGGCAAAACCGCATCCTCGAAATAGCCCGATCGCGCTCAGCACCCCGCGCGATGCGGTTTGCGACCTCTCCTATCAGGTGGCGCAGTTCGAAGTGCCGACCCAGTGCAACACGCCGGTCCCGTTGGGGTGGACGGCGAGTCCACTTTTCAGCGGACCGGTGCCCAGCGGCCTGCGGCAGTACTGCAGCTACACGTTCGCCGGCTCCGCGACCGAGGGCGACGTCGACGACCTCGAACAAGCGCTGGTGGCTCCGGCGTCCAGCGGGGTGCAGCTTGGGACCGACTGTCGCGCCGTCGATACGCAGAACTCGGCGATTACGCCGATCGCCGGCGCGCACTTCCGTGGCTACTTCGAGTGGCTTGCCGGGTATGTCTCGCCCGACGCGGTTGCTGGGTCGGTGCCGCTGCTTCCGCGGGTCAACATCCACACCGCGGTCGTCGACACATACCCCAGCTTCCCGATCGCACCCGCGGACCCGCACTCATCCCACGGCCCCGTCATTGCAAGCATCATCGAATCGGTCGTGTGTGAGAGCGGTGAGACCTGCTCCGACCGAGTCCGTACGTACCTGGGCCTGCCGCGGGGCGCGACCAACAGCGACGTGAGCACGACGCGGGGCGGACGCGTGGGGCTACAAACCGACCTCGCGCGCGGCATCGTCAACGCCCTTCAAGCCGACGCATCGGCGAACTCGCAGCATCTGGTGATCAACCTCAGCGTCGCTTGGGAGGCGGAGGAGTTTGGCGGGATGGATGTCGACGACATGGAACCGCCGACGCGTGCCGTCTACGACGCGCTGCGCGTGGCTCGATGCCGCGGAGCCCTCACCTTCGCCGCTGCGGGCAACCAGAGCACCTTGTCGTGCACCGGTGAGCCCATGGCGCCCGCGCGCTGGGAAGACATCGCAGCTCCGACGATGGCGGAGTATGCAGACCTCGGCGTGGCCAACCCGAGCCAGGACACCGGTCCTCTGCTGTACGCCGTCGGCGGGCTGTACGGACCCAACCTGCCGATGGCCAACAGCCGCGCGGCTGCAATGCCGCAACTGGCCGCTGCGTCCAGCCACGCGACGGCATCCACGCGCGACGGACTTCCGCTGCCAGCGGTGAGCACGGGGACCTCCGTCGCCACCGCGGTTTCCACCGCAACGGCAAGCCTGCTCTGGTCGTATCGGCCCGAGCTCGAGCCCTCGCAGGTCGTTCAGACGATGGTCCAGTCGGGGCATTCGGTCCAAGGACACACCGCCGACTTCGGAAGTCCCGGCGCACAGGTCCGACGGGTCGACATCTGTGCAGCATTCAACGCCGCCGTCCCGACCGCCGGCCTTCCGTGCAATGCCCCACTGATCACGCCTCTCGACATCTGGAACGTGATCGAGCCGGCGGTCACGGAGAATGCCATGGGCCCCGGATTCGATCCGCTCCCACGTAAGTGCACGAGCGTCTGCGGTGACGACTTCGACCTGTACGTGCAGCAGGGCTCCACCCGCGACTGCCCGGCGGTCGAAGCAGACCCGTGGCAGTGGCTCACCACGCCGCAGCCGACCAAGTCGGGCTGCCAGGAGTGCTCGCTGCACACCAATCAAACCCAGAACACGGACACGGCGATCCTGACCGTCACCGACGCCTTCGCAAGTCACGACGTCAAAGGTGTCGAGCTCGAGATCCACGACGACGTGGGGAACGTCTTCATGTACAGCGTCGCGGACGACGACCTGGCCAACGGTGCAGTCGTGCCTCGCGTGGGCGAGATTACCGAGTACGTCGTCCCGTTGGCGCTCGATGGAATCGATCCCGCCCGCGCCTTCGTGCTCATCTCGTTCATCGACGGCGACGAGAGCATCCAGACGCGCGACGCGATGCTCGTCAGCGAATCGCCCTGACGCCTCTGCCGCTTTGCTAAGGCGTGATAACCCTGAAGTGCTGCCATGGCACTTCGGGGTTTTGCGTGCGTAGCGTGAGCAGCGCTCGCCGCAGTCGGGCCGCGGCACCGCGCGCGGCCGTATCGTGGAACGCCGCGCCGACGGCCGCCGCCACCGAATCTTCGACGTCCGTGTCTGCGGCCACCACCCAGTCGCTGCCCGCGAGCACGAAAGCACGACCGATGTTCATCGCGCCACCGACCGTGTCCGGATTGGGCCCGGCCGTCTCGCATCCGGTGAGCACCAGTCCCACGGGTACGGTTGGTGCGGTGAACACATCCTCGACGCTCAAGCGCCCATCGTCGGCCAGGAGAAGCGACGAGTCCCAGCCTGAGACGCCCGCTCGTATCCCGTGCCCCGCGTAGTGCAGGAGGTCCGTCGTCGAGAGCTGTGCAACGACGCGGTCACGTGACGCCGCGTCCCCGTACAGCTCGTCCACGCTCCAGCCAGCGCCACAGAGCGCTGCAGCCACCGCCGCCGCCTCCGTTCGAGCATGGGGAAGGTCTCCTCGCGTATCTGCGAGGACGAGCGCCGACGTGCCGCTCACTTCTCTTCGCGGCCGTGGCGGCAGGTCGAGACTGTATCTCACCGGCGCGACCTCGAGCAGCGCGGTGTCGTTCCAGCTGGCGACGTGCAGCGGCTCGTTCCGATCTTGGTCAGCCTCGACGATGGTCAAGAGCGACGCCTTTGCCAAGCGAGGAAGCGAGTCGAGATCGTCCCGGGGCGTCACGACCACGCCGTCTCCGTCGATCGCGAAGACGAGCCCTTCGAAGTCCACCAAAATGACCTCCTGCGGATCGGGGGGTCGAAGTTCGGCACACCTACGCGGGCTGGGCTCCAAGCCGAGGCGCCGAAGCGCGGCGCCGAAGCGCTCCCGGCTCTGCCTCGCCTGGCGTTCGAGCCGCGAACGGGCGCGCTCGTGCTCCTCGGCGTCCTTCTCCCACAGCCGGCCGCGAGCCTGTGCAATGGCGCCTTGCTGCCTCGCGATCGCGCCGAGTTCAGCATCCCATGCAGCCCGAGCTTGCGGTGGGATCGACCCCAGGCGCGCGGTACGGTCGAGCCTGGCGAACTCGCGCGCCCGCGCGAGACGTACGGCGCATGCAGCCTCCGCGGGCTCGTCGAGCCGGAGCAGGGCTTTCACCAACCCACGCAGACTCGCAGCGCGGCCGGCGAGATAGAGTTCGGCTCCGTGGTCGACGCCGACCTGTTCGAACGTTGCGACCACCTGCGCCTCGGCGGCGCGATAGGCCTCTGCGGCGGCTTCCGCGAGCCCCCACGACGCCAGCAGGTCTGCCTGACGAACGCTCTGGTTCCACGCGAGCTCGGGGTCACGACTTCGGACCGGGCGCTGTAGCAACGACGGCTGAAGCCGCGGGTCACCGTGTTCCAGGGACGCAGCTGCGGTCACGGTTTCGAACCATGGCCGAAGATCCCAAGGCACTGCGCCGACGTGCGCGACCCAACCGAGTGCGTCGTGCGGACGGTCGTGCTCGAGGTCGAGCAAGGCAAGGTCGAGGTAGAGCGCAGCCTCGTCCCACGGGTCGGCGCACCCCTCCAAGCGCTCGAGCGCTTCGAGCAGCGTGTCCGTCGGGTCATCGTGCTCGAGATCCAGGCTCGCCAGCACGACGTGTCCCCATCCGACATTGTTCGCGATCCGAACCCATTCCGAACAGCCTGGGTTTTGGGCCCAGAGTTCGTCTTCGACGGCTCGAAGCAGTGCGAGGGCCTCGCGACCGCGTCCCAGCTCGGCGAGCGTGTTCGCCTGCATTTCGACCACGTCGGCGACACCATAGTCGAGCCGTTCAGACGCGCGGCGTGCCTCTTCGAATCCTGTCAGCGCCGCGCCAAGGTCTCCCATCCGCCTCGCCAGCACCGCGTCGTAGTAGCGCCATCGGGCCGCTGCCAGCTCGTTCTCGTCCGCGAGGGCATGAAGCCTGTCCAGGGCTCTCCTCGCGCGGACCGGGTCGAGTTCCACTTCGATCCAGTTGTGCGCTTCACTCGCGAGCACGACGACTTGATGCAGGACTGCACCCATCGCTTCAGCCTGTTCCAGTGCGGCACGGCCGTGCTCGAGCCCTTCGTCGCGCAGTGGATTCTGCGCCCGCAGGTGCTCGAGGGCGCGCAGCCGCGCCCACCCTTCGTGCGAGTTCGCGAACGCCACCAACGCGCCCTCTGAAAGGGCACCGATCGCGCCGTCATCACGCCAGCCGAGCGCAACGGAT
>CAYSPB010000062.1:0-25624 GCA_964432695.1 uncultured Nannocystaceae bacterium | reverse complement strand
CCGCGCTTCGTCGATCGCCTGCTCGCACACGAACACGCGCCGCTGCGTGCGGCCACGATCTCGCTGCTTGCAGGCACGCATGGGCACGAAGGCATCGACCGCATCGTCGCCGCGCTCGATGACGACGACGCCCGCGTCCGCGCCGAAGCCGTGTGCGCGCTACGGAAGTGTGCGGGCCACACACCGACGCGATGGGCCCACGCGATGTTTCACCCCCGCGTCGACGTACGACGCCTCGCTCTCGAGACCGAGTCGCCACCGGGACTCGAGATGCTCGGCGTCTACTTGCGAGCCGACCCCGAGCTGGCCGAGCAGGCAGCGGAGCGTCGCTGGCCCGCGAAGCCGTGCGCACTGATCTTCGACATGCTGCTGCGCGGGCACATTGACGACGTCACCGCCGCCGATGGCCTCGCCGGGGCCCCCCACGACGACTTCCGTTCACTGCTCCAGCACAGTATCCGCCGCACGCCCGAAATCGTCGGTACGGCGTTAGGCTTGGTCGAGTCGGGCAAGCCCGCGTCGGCACCGGGACGCGACCTGCTGGACCTGTGGTGCCGTGTGTACTGGGCCTCCGAGCTGCATCGCCCCGATCTGCTGCAGCGGCTCGCCGACGCGGTGTTCGGCAAGCACGCGCCGCTTCGCGCCCGCACGGCGCTGGCCATTCTCGCCTACGGGGAGTCGGCGGGACACCTCGACGATGCACTGCAGCTCGCCGCCGCCTGTCATCCCGCCCTGCTCTGTGGCGATCATCTCTCGCTCGAGCAGCGACGCGTCGCGGCTGTCGGGCTTCGTCGCTTCCGACAGCAAATGAGCAAGGTCCAGGCGGAGCTGCTGACCCGGCTGCTCGAGCGAGATCATCTCGCCGGCACCGGTCGAGATCTCGACCTGGGCCTCGCAGCACTGCTCGCCAGCTTCTACAACGGCCGCTGCATCCAGCCGCTGCTGCGCATCTTCGGCGAAGACGTGCTCCGCGACGCCGCGGTCTCACAGCCGCAGGCGTGGTCCTCCCTGGCGGAGCTCCCCGATGACGCCGACGGTGGCCCGACGTGGTTCCTCGGTCTCCTGCTCGCCAAGGACGCCGGCGCAGCGGCGGAGTTTGCCGCCGTTGGTTTGCCCTTATGGCAGTCCCAATCGGCGGCAGGGAAGAACAACAAGAAGGACGTGCCTCCGACCGTCTTCGATCGAGTTCTCGAGCAACTCGATGGACCAGCCTCGGCTGAAGTGCTGACGCTCCTGGTCCGGCCAGGCCTCGACGCGCCCTCGCTCAAGCAACTCGCCAAGCTTGCCGACGCGCTGGAGCCCAAGATCAAGGCCAAGCACGCCACCGAGGTCTTCGCCCGCTTGCTGCCCACCGCGTACCGCGAGCCCGAGCAGCTCGTCCTGCAGCGGCTGCTGCATCGCGCGAGTACCAAGGACGTGGTGCTGATGTTGGCTGCCCTCGATACGGCATCGCTCGAATCGTTCTGTCGACACGCGGAGAGTCTGGCCATCCCGCTCGACAAAGAGCTGGAGCTTGCCAATGCCCTCAAACGGCATCACGACGAGACCATCGCTGCATGGGCGCGCTCGGTTCTCACGCTCGCCAAGGGCAGCCGCCCAACGACGCGTAAGCAGCCTTCGAACATGACCAAGCTGACGCGTCGCCAGGTCGAGGCGATCGTGAACGCGAGCGACGCGGGTTTGCCGACGGCGCTGCAGCCGGCTCTCGACGCGCCCTGCACGGGCCTTGCCGCAGCCCTGGCAAAGCGCTCCGCGCCTCCGTTCGCGATCCCACTCGCCTGCGTTGCGCTGGTGGGGTGCGGCGACCGCCCGGAGCACGTCTCTGCCCAGCTCGACCGCTTCGGCCCCTCCGGGGAGGAGTTCGTCGCGGTTCTCAGCCCACTCGTCGTTTCCACCTGGCAGGGCAACGGCTCGGTTTCCCCACTGGCGCACGCGTGGCTGCATCGGTGGGAGAAACACGGGTTCGGTCTCATCGCTTGGCTGGACGCACTTCGTGGCGGCTTGGCGCAAGGGCTGCGCAGCGCGGCCGACCTCAATGAGCCCCTTGCGCGTCGCATCCTCTGGGAGGGCATCACGGGGGCGGTCCTGCTGCGCCGCTATCGACAGGCCGCTCGACTCGAGGCGTGGGCCACCGCCGAAGTGATGACGCTTCTCGTCGAGCAGCTCGACACCGAGCTGGGCCCACACGCCGCGCGCATGCTCAGCACGTTCCACGTCACCGGATTCGCGAGCGAGCACCTCGAGCGGCTGCGAGACCGGGTGGTGATGTTGGCTGCGGACATGGATGCCAACACGCGTCGCGAGCTCGAGCGATGGGTGCGCATCGATGGACTCGAAGCGCGGGCGACCCCGGCCCGCCCGCACGTCGCGCGCCTCTCGGAAGATCGGCTCGCCTCCATTCGCACGCTCTGCGACGTACTCAAACTGGCCAAGTTCGTGGCTTCGGCGAACGCAGCTGTCGTTCATGAAGCCGCCCTGCGGCTGGTCGAGCTGGAGGCCGACGGCCAGCAAACCCTCGCCGGGCTGCTGAAGCCCTCGCCGTCTGACGTTTCGATGCTCGCGATCACCTCGAGCATCAGCCTCTGGGACGACGACGGCGCGCTCGAGATGGTTCGTGCATTCGCCCGAGACGAGAGCAACGCACCGCAGCTTCGCTTTCGCATCGCGCTGTCGCTGCACGAACGGGGTGAAGAGAGCTGGGGGATCGTTGCCCTCGCCTCAGCCGCACAGCCCTGCCGTTCGGCCTGGCTGTCAGCCAAGGACTGGGAGCTGCTGTGCCGCATTCTCCCGAACATGCGTACGCTCTCCACCGCGCTCGCCGGCTCGGTGCATCCGCATGCGTACCAGCGAGCCGTGAAGTGGCTGCTCGACCACGCCGGCAACGATGCGCAGAGCCTCGCTGCACTCGAGGTGTTCCTCCGCGCTGGTACGCACCGCCCCGCATATCTGCGTCGTGCCGCGGCGCGCCGCCTGCTCGAGCACGGCAACGCACGTGGACTCGTCGTCTGCCTGGCCCAGGTACTCGACCCGGATGAGCGGAGCTATCGCTGGCTATATGACCGTGCCGGAGGCCGACTAGCTCGGGACCGCCTGCTGGAGCACGTACTCGACGCTACACTGCTCGGCGGTAGAGAAGCCTGCACCGAAGAGCGTGCCGTCACCCTCCTCAGCTCCAAGACGATCGCCGCCGAGACTCGCGACGAAGTCCTCCGGCGCCTGCTCATGCACGGCCTCGATCCCAAGGTCCGCGAGAAGCTGGTCAACATGCTCTCGACGGGGGCCATGCGAGACGTAAAGCTCTCACAGGTCTCGGACATCTTCGCGTGGGGTGTTCGCAAGGGCCGCGAGCTCACCGGGCGGCTCTTCCGGGTGCACATGACCGAGCGCCGACAAGACCTCGGTTACACGCGGATGAACGAGAACACGATCTACGTGTCGCCGCTGCCCGTCCTCCGTCGGGACCGCCAAGGCCGCGACGTGGTCGAGGCGTTGATCCTGCACGAGTACGGCCACCATCTGTACCACCGCGACAAGAAATCCCAGCGCATCTGGAACCGTGCGGTGAAGGAAGGCATCGGCTCGCTGCTCAACCTCGTCGCCGACGAGCACCTCGAGCGTCGACTACGGGCGATGAACGCCGAGTACGGCGACCGACTCAAGCGACTGGCCGCATACGCGTTCCAGCACACCAACCGCGAGATCGAGCTGGTCCAGCTGCTCACCATGCTGCAGTCTTCAGCCTTCGAAGCGCTCAGCGCCCGATCGCTCGGCGTGGCGTTCGACGAGAAGGCCGTGGTCGTCGACAGCGGTCTCGTGCTGCGCGAGCTCGACCGGCGCGGGCACCCGTTCGCACGCTTCGTTCGGGCGATGCGGATGGGCCTGGGCGATCGCCACGACGACGCGCTGCTCCGCGAGGCGCTGGCCCTGTTCAAGGGAGGCTTCCGGCATCACGACATGCAGCGACTGTACGAGATCGCCAAGAAGCTCTCGGAAATGTACGGCACGCACAGCGACCTCGCAGACGCCTTCGGAGGTCACGAGTCGCTCGAATGGGGCGAACGCGAAGGGCAGATCCACAGCGACGGCGTCAGCGACGACGACGTGCAGCAGGAAGTCGAGCGCATCCTCAACCCGCGCAAGTCCAGCGGCGATGCACGCGAGGGCAAGGCTGGCGGCAAACTGCAGATCAACTTGGGGCCGAACACCGCCTTCGACCTGATCACCCGGGTAGAGCGCGTCCCGCCCGAGCGGGAGCAATATCGTCAGCTCGCCAGCGAAGTACGACGCCACGCCTTCCGGCTGCGCACCTACTTCGAGGAGATCGGGCTCTCGCTCGTACCACGTCGCGCTCGCTTGCGCGGCCGCGCGTTCGATCGCACGCGCGTGCGCGCCGTGGTCACCCGTCGCGACCCTCGCATGCTGGTAGCGCGTGAGCTCGAGATTCACACCGACCTGTTCATCGGCGTCGTCATCGACTGCTCGGGCTCGATGGCAGCCGGGCGCAGCATGGAGAAGGCGCACCGTTTTGGGGTGCTTCTGGCCGAGGCCGCTCGGGGCCTACCCGGCGTCGACGCGCGCTTCTTCGGCTTCACCGATCGGGTCATCTTCGACGCGGGCGACGAGAGGAACTGTGGCGTCACTCGCCTTCAGCCCACCGGCGGCAACAACGACGCGGCCGGCCTGCACTACGCCGCCAGCGTGGCCACGGCCTCGCGTCGCAAGGCCAGGCTCGTGGTCATGATCTCCGACGGTCTACCCACCGAGTGCTCGGTCGACGCCCTGCGCAACCTCGTCACTCAGCTAACGCGGCGCAAGGGCATCCTGTGTGCGCAGGTCGCCGTGCGTCCACTGACCGAAGTTTGCTTCCCACACTACATCGAGCTGCTCGACGAAGAGCTCGACCGCGCCGTTCGGCGCTTTGGAGAGATCATCTCGGGCCTTGCCCGCCGCGCCCTCGGGCGCTGAACGCCACCGGAGATTCACCATGGCTGGACAGAAGTGGAAGATCGAAGAGTTGAGCGCCGGCAAGACGCTCGAAGCCGTATTTTGGCCCAATCCGCAGGAGGACTCACCGCACAAGCTGCGAGCGACGCACCTCGACGGCCGCCGTGCACCCAAGGTCGTGCTCAGTACGGATGTACGCATTGTAGCCGGCGCGCCCTGCATGGTGAAGATCGCCAAAATCAACAAGCCAGAGCGGGAGGATCGAGGCTCGATCGAGGTCGAGTACGTGGGCCCCGCCCCGTTCCGCATCGAGGGCGTCTACCTCGACCCGATCATCAGCAAGAAGCTGCAGGTCCTGCTCGAGAGCGGGCTCAACATTCTGCTCGACGGCCCGCAAGGCTGCGGCAAGACCGTGCTCGCCCGAGCCATTGCGACCACGCTCGGCATGGAGTTCGTCTTCTTCAACTGCGGCGCCGTGGTCGAGGCGACGGACTTCTTCGCCACGATTCAGGTGCGCGCCTCGCAGAGCGGCTCGCCCGTGACCGATTTCGTGAAGACCGACGTGCTGCTCGCCCTCGAAGACGCGCACGAGCACCCCGAGAAGCGCTACCTCGTCTTCCTCGACGAACTCAACCGCTGCCAGGAGACTGCACGCAACGCCCTGATGCCCGCGCTCGACAGCACGCGGAAAGTCTTCCACCCGATCGAGAACCGATTCATCGAGATCCCTGCAAACGTGCAGTTCGTCGCTGCCGTCAACCGCGGCAGCCAGTTCTCAGCGACCTTCGGCATCGACGCCGCGCAGCTCGACCGCTTTGCACCGCTGCAGATGACCTACCTCCCGCCCACCGAAGAGGTGAAGCTGCTCCAGGGACGGCATGAGGACCTTTCGGTCAACCTCATCGAGCACTGCGTCGCGATTGCCGACGCCGTCCGCAACAACCCCGACGTTCCTGCAAGCCTGTCTGTGCGGGCCACCGAAGAGGCGTGCATCTACCTCAAGCACCCGCTCTTCTCGGGCGACGTCGGCAGTCTTCCCGACGTGCTCAAGAGCAGCTTCTGCGGCCGCTTCTCGGGCCGCTGGGACGACGTTGGCAGCGACGCCGGAGCGGTGTGGGCCCTCGTGAAGAAGGTGCTCCGCGAACGCAGGGTCACGGTCCCAGAGGACGACTAACGCTCCGCATCGAGGACCTGTCTCGGGGGCGACCACCGGGCTCCCGACACACACTGCCCTGATCAAGCGTCGAGATAGAGCGTTCGGAAGTTTCCGGCAAGAACGGCAGCAATCTGCTCTGTCGAGTAGCCGGCATCGAGCATCGCGTTGAGGACACGAGTCAGGTAGCCCTCGACGAAGCTCGACAGCTGCGGGCCGTCGCTGGCGAAGAGCGCCTTGTGGGTGAGCCCCCGCTCGAGCACTGCCTGCACGACACCATCGAGCTGCACCTCTCCCTCCTCGATGGGATCGCCGTTCTCATCGATCTGCAGCGGACGAGCGAGTGCGCTCAGTTCGATCCAGACGTTGTCCATCGTCGCGAGGGTAAGAGACGACTCGACCGAACGAGCGTCTCCTTGGCCCACGTGGGAGAGCACGAAGTCGACGCGCGGGCCGGCGATCCCGTCGAACATGCTGACGAGATCCATCAAAAACGCCGGGTCGTAGAACTCCTCGGAGTCTTGCGTGTTCGGGAACGGGGAGAACCCGGTGTGCAGCAGCACGGGCACTCCAAGTTCTCCGGCAGCCTCATACACGCGAAACGAGGACTCGCTATCGAGCCGAACCCCCTGATGCGCATGCGCGAGCTTGATGCCGATGAACAAGTCCGGCCGAGCCGTGACATAAGACGACATCGCAGCAAGACGTGCATCGAGAAGCTCTGGGTCTCCCTCGACGTCGTCGAGATTGATGCTGACGAATCCCCAACCCCAGCCATCATTTCCCGGATCGAGCAACGCGCCGGCCAACTCGGTGTTGGTGTAGTGACCGGTCGTGTGGTGGGTGTACACGGCGTAGAGAACCCCGTGGTCGACCCCTGCACTCCGCGTTTCGTCTACGATCCCGACGAACTCGGTGTACGGGTCGATCCCCGCACCGAGCAAAGCCGGTGCATGATGAGCGAGGAAGGGAGGGACGTTGGAGAGAACGAAGGCCTTGCCCGTGGGATTGAGCGTTCCGAACGTCCCTGGGTGAAGGTGCATGTCAATCACTTCGAGCGATTGACCGTCGACCTCGACCGATGCGCTGGCCCGTGAGCTCGACAGCCCCAGCACTGCGAGGCAAATCAGGGGGAGAGTCGTCTTCATGGTTCGTAATGCGCCATCTCGGGAGGAGAGGTTCGAATCGTGTAGGGACTGAAAACAGCGACGATGTCTGCGACGTCCTCTTCGTAGCGGACCGAAATACCCGAGACGTAATACGCAACGTCACCGATCACCTCATCGGGAACTCCGAGCGCCTGTTCCACCGCCTCACGTGGGTCGCCCGGAGAGGCCATGCCTCGATACGCGGACGAGAAAAGAGCCCCGACCGAGAGGACGCGAGAGGAAGGAGCCAACGACGGGCCAGCTGGAGATGCGAACAACACCTCGAGCCCTGGACCATTGAAGGTCACGAAAGCCAGGTTTCCGAACCGTAGAGACTGATCCGGCTCTCCCAGTTCGGCTTCCAGCGACTCCCAGCGGGCGTCGAGCGCGACTGGCCCGACCCGGACGCCCGGTTCAATGTCGGGAACAGCCGATCCGGTGCTGGCCCCAGAGTCTCCGTCGGCCTCGCCCGCGCCGTCAGACTCGAGGGTCTCGGTCGGCGACGCCGAGCCCTCCGTCACGGCGCCGGAGCTTGGGCCGGTCGAGTTCCCGTCCAGCTCCGGTTCGTCCGACGCGGGGGTTCCGCAGGAGAGGACGAGCAGCAGCCCGAGCGGGCTCAGCCGTGGGTTCGTCACGTTACGCAGGCTCCTCGAGCACGAGCTCGACGACGGTCGCTTCGCCCGCAGCGACCTCGAACGTCACCTCACCACTGGGATCCTCTTCGCCCGGTGAAGTGGGAGAGGGCGCGCCCGTATCCAGGTACGCGATGACGCAGGGCATGTCCCCTGCGACGAATGAAGTGCTCGCAATTTCAACCGTTTGCGGGAACTCGGGCTCTGGCTCCTGCGCAAACGCCCCCGGAGGCCCGGCGGGAGGACACGCAGCAAAGACCGCCACCGTGAGCGACCCCTCGAGCGCGCCTTCATAGGTGACCTCGATCAACACGTCGCCTTCTTGGCCGCCGTCGGCGGTGGTCGTCGTTCCCGCATCGCCCGTCGACGAAGATCCACCCGAGGGCGTATCCGGCCCACTCGAAGTCGCATCGACGCTTCCCGTCGATGACGAAGACTCGCCGCCGGGCACGTCGCCCGAATCGGTCATGCCATCGGAGGATGTCCCCGACACGCCGCCGGACGTCGTCGATGTCGACATTCCGCCGGTGGACACTTCCTCTTCGCTAGAGTCGCAGGCAACCGCGAGCAAGGTGCTCCCGACCAAGAAAAACGTCCTCAGGCCATTCATGATGAATGCCGGGCGATATGCTTCATCCCGGTTTGATTGTGAATCGAAATCAAACACGTGGAAGGTTCTGTGCCGTGGGATACGAACGCCAAAGGCGCCCAACAACCGTCCGGCCGTAGCGGAAGAGGAGCGCCTGGAGGGCCCAGGCAATGTCACTTCGTCGTGATCGATGGGGGCGGCAAAACGGCCCGAGCCCGTCGAGACGGATACGTACATTCGCGGTTCGACCGCGACCGCGACCGCGAACCGCCGGCTCAGCGGACGACGGCTTGCGGGTCGACCCACAAGCCGGCGCACCGTCTTGCATTGCAAGACGAACACGTGACCCCAACACGAACGGCATGGCGAATGCGGGCCATCATGGCTGGATACGCGGACCGGCTCGGGGTTCTCCAAGTGACAAACCGAGGGGGAGTTGAGAGGCTCGAGAGGTGAAGCTGCGTTGGATTTTCTTGAGCGCCCTCAGCGTGGGCGGATGCGATTCCCCCGTCACCGCGACCAGCGACGCTGGAACCGGCACGGACGGTACGACCACGACGAGCTCGACGAGCGCACCGCCCTCGACGACGCAGAGCGGGACGACCGTAGCGAGTTCGACGTCGGGCACGTCGTCGTCGTCATCGTCGTCGTCGTCGTCGTCGGACGACTCCACCACGACGTCGAACGGTTCGACTTCGTCCAGCTCCAGCGGCACGACGGACCGCGAGGACACGAGCAGCACGGGAGCTCCGGAAACGACGAGTTCGACCGGGTCTACCGGCGATTTCGAAACGGGCTCGTCCTCGGGTAGCACCGGTGGATTCGAAACCGGCAGCACCGGCAGCACTGGCTTCACGAGCATTGGATTCATCGACCCCACGGGGGTTGGCCCAGCAATCGAGTGCGATCCATACCTTCAGGACTGTCCCGACGGCGAGAAGTGCAACCCGTGGGCGAACGACGGCGGCAGTGGTTGGAACGCCTTGGGCTGCTTCCCCATCGACCCGGCACCGGATGCAGTCGGGGACCCGTGTACGGCAGAAGGCGGCGGCACGTCGGGCATCGACAGCTGCGTGCTCGGATCGATGTGCTGGGACATCGACGAAGACACCGACATCGGTACATGCATCGCGATGTGCGAAGGCTCGCCGGACATGCCGACGTGCACGGACACCGCGACGTCGTGCGTGATCACCAACGAAGACGTTCTCAACCTCTGCCTTCCAAACTGCGACCCGCTGCTCCAGGACTGCCCGGACGACGGTGAAGCCTGCTACGTGGTCGACGATGTCTCGGTCTGTGCTCCGGACGCTAGCGGTGAAGACCTGGGCAACGCGGGCGATCCATGCGAGTTTCTCAATGCGTGTGATGCCGGGCTCACGTGTCTGGCCCCGGACGCCTACGGTCCATCATGCGCAGGCTTCGGGGGTTGCTGTTCGCCGTGGTGTGATCTCGACGCCCCGGGTGTTTGCCCCGAGCTTGGGCAGAGCTGTCAGGCGTTCTTCGAGGAAGACCCCCCACCGGGCTTCGAGAACCTCGGTGTCTGTGCGACCGACCCCTGATCGCTGAAGGTCGTCGATGGAGGCCGTCCACGTTGCAGCGGTGCAGCTCTGCGCCGGGTCCTATGGCCCCGCGTCCCTCGGGGACGCGCTCGAGCGTGCGGCCAACGCAGCCCAGCGTGCAGCGGTGGTCTGCCTGCCCGAGAGCTACGCGGGGTTCGGTGGACTCGAAGCGCGACGTCCCTGGGCATTCTCGGCAGAAGCCCCGGCTGAGGGCCCAACCGTAGCGCCCTTCGTCGCGCTGAGCCGCTCGACCGACGCCGCGTTCGTGTTGGGCGGCACCCCAGAAAATGCCGACGACGGCCGGACCTACAACACTGCCGTCGTCGTTCAACGCGGACGCGTGCTCGCGACCTACCGCAAGGAACGGCTCTTCGATGCCGACTTGCCGGACGGCACCGCCCTTCGAGAGAGCCGACAGACAGCCGCAGGCGCGCGGGGACAGGACGTCGTCGTCGAGCTTGGCGGCGCTCGGTTCGGGCTGTCGATCTGTTTCGACCTGCGCTTCCCAGCCCACTACGCCGGGCTTCGAGCCGCTGGTGCGGATGTGCTCCTCGTCCCGAGTGCGTTCACCCGGCCCACCGGAGCCGCACACTGGTCCGTCCTACTCCGCGCCCGCGCGATCGAAACGCAGTGCTTCGTCGTCGCCCCCGCGCAGTGCGGAGACCACGGCAACGGCCGAAGCAGCTGGGGGCACAGCCTCATCGTGGATCCCTGGGGTCGGGTCCTCGCCGAGGCCAACGATGCGCCCACGACCATCGCCACCAGCCTCGACCCCGCCGCGCTTCAGGACGCCCGCGCCCGATTCGGAGCTCCGGGGCCAGGCGATGCGTTTTCAACGCCAACCTCGTAGACTCTCGCGATGAGCTCGCGGGACCCCGGCTCCACCGGCGAAGAGATCTTCGCCGACGTGGTCGTCCGCGTGACCCTCGAGCCCGACGGCATCGTCATCTTCCGCCGACTGCCAGGACGATACGATCTCGAGATCGACTTTCCGCGGATGGTGCGGGGCGTGATGGATGCCGCCGCCAAGAATGCCCAGCGAGCCACGGGCGTGCTCGTCGACGTCCGTGAAGGTACGGGCCGCCACGAACCCGAGTTCGAAGCTCTTGCCGGCGAGCTCAACAAGTTCCTCGCCGACACCTTCGGCAAGGTGGGTTGGCTCGTCTCCACCGGCGTCGGCGTACTTCAGGCCGGGCGCTTCGCCCGTGCCCTCGGAATCAACCTCCGCGCCTTCACCGACGAAGACGAAGCCCGCGACTGGCTCCTCGAGTGACGCTCGTGCCATGCTCGCCGGCCATGAGGCGGGTGGTGCTGATCGCAATGGTGTCGCTGGGCTGCGCAGACCCGGCACCGGTGGCCGACGAGGGGGGCAGCAGCGGGGGTTCGACCACGGCAACGTCGTCGACGACCGGAACCACCGCCGATGAGACGGCGGCGGACGAAACCGGGCCAGCGCAGCAGTGTACGGCGCTGTACGGCCGTCCAAGCCCCTCGACCGGGCTCACGGCCGAGCAATGCGGGCCGGCGTGTCCGTGCCTCGATGGCTGGGTCGCACCCGACTACACCGACGATGACGTGGCCGCGCTGCAGGCCTTCGTGCTCACCGAGCCGTTTCCCGCATTGGACGCAAACCCGTACGAGACCCCCGACGCCTTCCCGCTCGACGACACGTCCGTGTGCGGCGTGCTCGTCGACGGCAACGACTACACCGTGCAGACCTACGCGGACGATGCTTCGGCACAGGTCGTGGGCGCCAAGGTCACTCACGACGGCGCGTGCGGCCGATGCTCCACGCTGCAAGACCTCGCGGTCTACATGGGCAACGGCGACCTCACCGAACCGGTCCGCGACTGCGGCGTGCTCGGCCTGAGCCAAGGCGACGAAGCCAACCTGAGCTGCCTGCTGGACCTGGGCTTCACCGAACCCTGCGCGCAGATCTGGCTCTACAACACGGCGCACACCCGCGAGGTCTGCCTCGACCCTTGCCTCGCCCAGCTGAACTCGCCGTACCACCTGCCCGACGGCAGCCTCAACGAGTGCCTGCAGTGCGATGAAGACCTCAGCGGCCCCGTCTTCAAGGCGGTCGCCGGTCGGACCCGCCGCAACACTGGGCTCGCCAGCGCGTTGTGTCGCCCGTGCGACGAAGTTCGCCGCGTCGAACACCGCTACTAGAGAGGCGAACCGCTAGACCGCGTGGGTCACAACGGCGGATCGCGGTGGATTTTTCGCTCCTGGGTAGGAGCCAAAGCGCGGACCGGGCGTACCGCACGTTTTGGCGACGCCGCCAGGCGCGAAAAGGACGAGTGAGACGTCGTGTTGGGTTTCACCACAGGCTGCTAGGAGTAAGGGTGGTACGACTGCGCCCATGATCGTCATCGGCGCAGGACGGGTCGGCGGAGCGCTCGCGGAGCGTGCCGCCGACCGCGAGGTGGAATGCTCTTTGGTCACGCGAACCGACGGCTGGGATGCCATCGAGCAGAGCGATGCTCCCATCTTTGTGGCCGTTCGCAACGACGACCTGCAGGGCATCGTCGATCGCATCGACCCCAAGCATCATGCGCGGCTCGTCTTCACCCAAAACGGCATGCTGCGCCGTTGGCTGTCTGCGCAGTCGCTGACCGCATGTACGCGGGGGCTCCTGTTCTTTGCGGTACCCAGCCGCGGCGCGCCGCTCGAACCCGGCGGAGACAGCCCGTTCGTTGGGCCGATGGCGAACGCGGTCCGAACGTGGCTGTCGAGCATCGACGTCCCGGCGGCAACGGTCGAAGCCCCGAGCTTCGCGGTGACCGAACTGGAGAAGCTCCTGTGGAACTGCTGCTTTGGTCTGCTGTGCGAACACACGCAGAAGTCGGTCGGAGCGATCGTCGAAGAGGATCGCAGCCTATTGAGGCAGCTCGTCGAAGAACTGCTGCACGTCGGCATGCCGGCGTTCGATCTCCAGCTCGACGCGGATGCCCGCGCAGCGATGCTGGAGCGACTCTGTGCCTACTCGTCGTCGATTCCCACCTACCGCGGCGCCGTGAAGGAGTGGCCGTGGCGCAACGGGTGGTTTGTCGACGTCGCCCGAGAGCCTGGGCTGCACGAAGACCTGCTCGCACGCACGGGCCACCTGCCTCAGCTCGTTTCACAGTAGGGCGGCACCCACGACGGCGCGCCGTAGACCGCATAGGGCGAGACTTCGGTCCCGTATCGGTGGTCGAGCAGAAAGTTGATCGCGTCTGCCCGGCGCCACACCCCGACTTCGTTCGGTGGATAGTCGTGGCCGGTCTGGTGGTCACAACTCATGCAGAACCCACCCGCTTCGCCCACGGCGATCGCGTGCGCGTCGGTTGAATACTCGAACGAAAACCCCAGAACGACGTCGTCTTCGCCGCCGTGGAAGAGCATGGCAGGCGGCACCCATGCCTCGACCTGCGGAACACCGGGAAACGCAAGCCCGCCCGAATACCCTACGATCGAGGCGACGTAGGCGTTGCGGCGAAAGCTCGCCTGCGAAGAATGTAGGGCACCCGCGCTGAACCCCACGAGATGGACCTGCCACGGATCGATCCCCGGTCCATCGTGGTGCAGGCAACCGACGACCTCGTCCATGAGGCGGAGGTCCTGGTCGCCGAGCCCCGTGGTCAGAAACCACTCGATCTCGGCTTGCCCCGAAGGCGCGGGCGCGACGATGACACCACCCATTGCGAGGATCTCATCGACGCTCTGGGCACCCAGCGTCGCGACTGCCTGCTGCGGGTTGCCGCCTGAGCCGTGAAAGAAGAAGACCAGCGGACCCCCGCCGCCCGCCGCAGGGTCCGAATAGATGTACGCGTCTCGAACGACGCCGTCGGCTTCGAAGGTGACGAGTTCAGGCATGCCCCCCTGCAGGGTTGGACAGCCGCCGGTGGGTATGGGGATGATCGGTTCGAGCGCGGCCGGACGACCATCATGGCCACCACAGGACGAGCCCACGCCGCGTTCGTCCTCCCCCGACGTACCCGTGCTCGCCACGTCCCCCGAGCTTTCAGGCGCGTCGGACTCGACCGCGCCCGTGGATTCGAGGGTCGCGTCGTCCACGGGCCCCTCGCGCCCAGTGCTGCCGCGCTCGCCCGTGGTCGAGCCGTCGCCGGCCCACCCGGTGTCCGGCTGCGCCGGCATCATCGGAGGCAGGTCACTCGCAGGTACGCAACCGCAGAGCAGCACGCCGAGCGCCACCAAACCTGGGCAAAGCTTGTGCATGCACGAGGGCAGTGCATGGCTCGAACCGCGGCGCGGCTACAACGGATCTCGCGAAGTTTCTCAGCGGCGCCAAGACCTCCGTCTCGACCCGAGACGGTGAGACGAGACGCACGGACCAAACTCTGAACAGGACCTGTTCAGGCGAACTGAGACCAGAGCCGCTCGAAGGTCTTGCCGAACGCGAGCACGAGTTCTTCATCGTCGCTGAGCACGAGGTTCTCGTGGTTGTGCTCCGCGGCGCTCCGCGTCCAGTTGTAGCTGCCCGTCATGAGACGCTTGTTGTCGAAGACCGCGAACTTGTGATGCATGTGGTTCGGCGTATCGTCCATTCGCACATCCAGCCCTGCTCGGATCATGCGGTCGACGTCGGACCCAAGATCCCGAGCCTTGTCGTCGTCGGTGATCACCCGGACCGCGATGCCCCGCTCGTGGGCCTTGAACATGGCGTCGACGATCCGGTCGTCGGTGATCGTGAAGACGCAGACATCTACCGTGGTGCGCGCACGCTGGAACTCGCCAATGATCGCCCGCAGACACTGCGGTCCCGGTGAGAACCGCGCCTCGAACCGAGGCTCCGGCTCGGCCTGGGCTCGCGGCAGCAGGGCCTTGATCGCGTTCTCGAGCCAGTCCACGACGATGTGCTGATCGGGACCGAGCTGCTCGCGGGCCAGATCGAAGGCACGGCTTCGAAACACCCCGAGACGCTGGTCGTCGAGCCCACGTTCGTCGACCAAGTCGCGAAGTGCTCGACGCTCGGCCCGCGACAGGCGGTGGTCGTCGAGCATCGAGCGAAGCAACTCGTCCATCTCATCGGGGCTCATCGCCCGGCATCGTCACGCAGCGACGGGCGCAGCGCAAACCGCCACAGCGACGCTACAGCGCGAACGGATCACGAATGCCTTCGGGATAGGTTCGCGCCGGCGCAGGCGTGGCGGTGGCATCTGCCGGCGGCACAGGCTCGGCCGGTCGCGTCCGCGTGGGCCGACGACGACGCTTCGGGCGAACTACGGGTGGCTCGACGGTGGTGGTGGCTTCGGGCACGGGAGTCGGCGCGTCGACCCGAGGCTCGGCGCGGGCGACTTCGGGAGGATCCGGCGTGGGGGTGGGGACGGCGACGGACGCCAGAAGCGGACGAAGAGCCCGAGCCTCCGGCGAGGGTCTGGACAGCGTGACGACCACGTAGGCACTCGCACTTGCCAAGGCAATGAACGACGCCACCCATCCGCCGGTACGCAGCGCGCTGCCCTGCCTCGGTGCCGGGCTCGGAGCCCTCGAAGCCTCAACGAGGGCACGCACGAATACCTGTGGCGTATCGGGACGGCGTTCGGGGTCCACGTCGAGCGTGTCGTCGAGCAGCGACACGACCGCGGGCGGAAGGCCGACCTGCTCCAGGTCGGCGCGTCGTCTTCCGGCGATCTGGTTGCGTACACGCTCTTGTCGACTCGTGCCCGCGAACGCGGCGCGACCGGTGAGAAGTTCGACCATCACGCACGCGAGTCCATAGAGGTCAGCGCGTCCGTCGACGACATCGCCGCGAATCTGCTCGGGTGCCGCGTACCCCGGCGTGCCCAAGAGCTCGCCCGCCTTCGTGAGATCGATCGGCGTGCCGCTGCCCCCGGTGCACAAGCCGAAGTCGAGCAGCTTGCATCGCCATCGTCCATCGCTACCCCTGGACGCAAAGATGTTGGCGGGCTTGATGTCGCGGTGCACCACGCCCACGGCGTGCGCGGCCGTGAGGGCGTCGCAGAGCTGAAGGGCGATGTCGACGACCTCGGGCCACGTCATCCGCTCGCCTCGCAAGATCCGCTTGGAGAGCGGCTCCCCCTCCAACAGCTCCATCGCGACGTATGGAGAACCGTGCTCGTCCATGCCCACGTCGTTCACGCGCACGATGTGCTCGTGGCCGAGCTTGGAGACGGTCATCGCCTCGCGGACGAGGCGTGGCACGGCCTTGGGGTTCGCACCGGCGCCGGCACGAAGCAGCTTCACCGCGACCAGGCGACCCAACGGCCGTAGCTCGGCCTTCCACACGGTTCCCGCCCCTCCGCGCCCGATTTCTTCGAGAAGCCGATAGCGGCCGTCGAGCAGCGGAGCTTCGCTGCGGCCCACGGTCTGCGCAACGACGCGCGCCAAGATCGCAGCCCGCACGCTGGGCGGGGGGGAGGTCCGCGGAGGCGCACCCAAGTCGACCGGGCTCGTGTCGTCACGCTCCTCCGCCGGCACGCGCTGACGATAGCAGGCTGCTAGCCTGCAGCCGACGTGACCGACGACGAGTTGCTCGCACGCTGGCGAGACGGCGATGCCCAGGCGGCCGAGGCGCTGTTCGAGCGCCACTTCGATCCGCTGTACCGCTTCTTCCGCAACAAAGCCGACTCGGCGGCCGATGACTTGGTGCAACGGACGCTGCTCGGGGCGTACGAAGGATTCGACCGCTTTCGCGGCGAGTGCTCGTTTCGCACCTTCTTGTTTGCGATCGCCCGCAACCAGCTGCTCGGACACCTGGCGCGCGTTCGTGGCGTCCAGCGCATCGAGCCCGCACAGGACAGCGTCGCAGACTCCGCGCCCTCCCCGAGCTCGGTGGTGCGCCGGCGGCACGAGCACGCGTTGGTCATGAACGCGCTACGACGCATCCCGGTCGACCACCAAATCCTGCTCGAGCTCTTCTACTGGGAGCAGCAAAGCGGGACCGAGCTGGCGACGATTCTCGAGATCCCCGAAGGCACCGTGCGTAGCCGTCTCCGACGCGCGAAGCAGCTGCTCGCCGAGGAGGTCCAGGTGCTGCAGAAGAGCGCGGGAGTGGCGCTTCCAACGTCCGACCAGCTCGATGCCTGGGCAAAAGGCCTCCGGGACGAGCCGATCGAACGAGACTGAGAAAGTCGCAATCGACTCGGGCTCGGGCCTTACCACCACTTCAGGAGACCCCATGGACACCTCGAACTTGCTCGCGCGACGACGTTTCTCCCCGATGGCGGCCTACGTGGCCGCCGCCGCCATCGTGCTGACGGCCCTTCCCGTCACCGCGCAACCGTCCGACGCCGCCGCAACCGCCCCCAGCGCCTCGACCACCAAGTCTCGAGCGCTTTTCGAACAGGGCCTCGACGCGTACGGAGCCGGCAACTACGAAGCCGCGACACGGCACTGGACCGAGGCCTACGACCTGATGAGCAACGATCCCACGCTCCTCGAGGGTCGCCGGGTGCTGGGATTCGATCTGGCACAGGCCCACATGCGCGCGTACGGGACCGACCGTGATCCCAAGCGACTCGACGCGGCCCGCCCCTTGCTCGAATCGTACGTGGCCTGGGTCGATCGCCCGGAGCACACGATGAACGACGCGGAGCGAGAAGATCGGCAGCGCGCCGTCGAGCTGCTCGAGCAGATCGACGACGAAACGAGACCTGACGCAGTGCCACCCCTGCCTCGCGTCGAAGCACCAGCACCAGCACCACAGCCCGCGGTCGCGCCTTCGCCCCCGAATCCTCAGCGCAACGGCACCGGACTCCTCGTCGCGGGTGGTCTGTCTCTTGGCGGGGGCATCGCGTCCATGGTTGCCGCGTCGGCTTTCTTCCACATCGGGAACGTCGCCGAGCGCCAGTTTGAGGAGGCCGCCGCCAACGAGGACACCGCCGGGATTGACCAAGCCAACCGAGACGGATCTCGGGCCAACGTCGGGTTCCTGACGTCAGCCGTCGCCGCCACGGCCCTCACGGTTGCAGGCGTCACGATGCTCGCGGTCGGGGGCGTACGACGACGTCGATTCGTCTCGGCCTCCGCCGCGGTCACCCCCCAAGGCGGCATGGCCTCGCTCTCGTTCAACTTCTGAACGCGCCGCTACTGCTTCGGTGGCGGTGCCTGCGGGTCGGGAAAGATCTGGGTCGGCATCCAGGGTTCGGGCTGCGCCCCGGGGTCGGGCTGCATGTTCGGCAGGACGCGGGTATGCATGCCCAGGTCCTGTGCGCCCGGCTGAGGCTGCGCGGGTGGTCGTGCCGTGGCGTTCGGCTGAGACGGCACGGCGGGCCTAGCCTGCGGGACCGCGTGAGGCTGCGAAGGCGCGGAGGGTTGAACCTGCGGAACCGCGTGAGACTGAGAGGGCGCGGCAGGCCGAGCCTGCGGTACCGCGTGGGGCTGCGAGAGCGCGCGGGCTTCGGCGTGCATCTGGACGTGCGCCCGTGCTTGAGCCTGTGCGTCCGGCCTGGGCGCCGCCGCCGCGGGCGCTGAAGCCGCCCACCCGTGCCCAAGCGCTGCGGAAGGCTGCTGCTGCCCGAGAAGCGTCACCATCTTCGCCAAGCGCTGTTCGGCATGCAGAACGCACAGCGCTCGCTGAGCATCCAGCTTGAACTTGATCGTGACACTCATGCCGACGAGCGCCCCGGCGAGAGCGCCGAGAACGAACAAGGTCACCGCCGCCGCGGGGCTATGAACCGAGCCGCTGCCGAAGCCGACCACGCCACCGCCCAAACCCAGGGCAATCGTCATCGCGACGGACCCCCGATCGAGGGTTTGGGCCAGACCGCCGAGCGCGCTCGGGTCGTATCGCATCGCCACGATCGGCAGCCTGTCGAGGAGCGCGCGGGAACGCAACCGGCCCAGAAGGCGCAAGACGTCCAGCCGCACGGCTTCCGTCCAAAATTGCGCGTCCTCACTGCGTGATCGGAGCGGCCTCAGCCCGCGGCGGAGCCGCACGCTTGGCCATGGCGACCGCGGTCACCGGAACCGCTCGCGTGTCACCAACCCGGCGCATGACGACCTTGAGACGAGGAAGGCGGAGCCACTTGCTGTCGTCGGGAGAGAGCATGAGAGCCATTTCTGCAGCCGATAGGCCAGCGAACCCGCTGCAATGATCTCGGTGTCTTTCTCACCGGCCGGCCGCTCGTGTCTCGTGGTGGGGCGTCCCGTTGAGACGCTCCGTCAGGGATACAACGTCTCCGCGGTGACGGTTCCGTCAATCGTGCACACACCGCCGTCGACGACGTTGCGCAGCGACACACCTTGAAAGCCGATCACGGCCTCGCCTTCGGACGGATTCCACGACTCCACGACGAGCGTGCCACCGATGGTGTCGACCCCCCCGGGCACGAGCGCGTCCGAGTCCAGGTTGGTCCACGTGCCCTGGGCGATGTCGACCATGTTGATGACGGTGCCCGTGTCGACGCGGTGCTGGCTCGACAGCTGCAGCGTGCCGGCCCCGTCCAGATCGAACTGGAAGCTGCCAGTCAGGGTCGCGCCGCTGTCGTACACCGAGGCGACGCCAAGGGAACCGTTGTAGGTGACGACGACGCTGCCGGCGAAGTCGACAGAACACCCGGTGAGGGTGACGTCGATCTCGCCACCGTCCTGCACGTCACCGCCGCCGCTGCTGCCCTCCCCATCGCTGGGACCGGTCGTGGGCGAGCCGGTCGTGTCGGGTTCGGTCGTCGTCGCCCCGGCGTCATCGCTCGCGTCGTCATCGTCGGGACCGCTGGTGGCGGGCTCGGTTCCCGGAGGCATGCTGGTCTGCGGCGTCGGGTCGGCCGCGGACTCGGCCATGCCGGTCTCTGCCGCTACGCCGCCGGTCGTCGCAAAGCCCTCCGTGTTGCCACCCCCGTCGCTGGTTCCGACATCGTCGCTACAGGCCGCCGTAGCGCCGAGCACCAGGGAGAGGAGGAGTTTGGAGCCGTCCGTTCGTGCGCCCACGGCCGTACGACGGTAGCCTCCGGCCATGGTTGCGCCGTACGAGGCCTTCTTGGGCTTGTGGCAACTCATTCCCGAGAGCTGTCGCTACCAGCAGGGGGACGCCCCGCGCTCGGGCACGTACCGCATCGACGAGCCGCAGCCGGGACACCTACGCTTCACCGCGATGTGGATCGATGGCGACGGCAACGACCAGTCCGTCACGTTCGAAGGTCCCGCCGACGGCCGCCAAATGCCGTTCGACGGGGGCGACCTCGCGGATGCGCTCGCGATCGCAGCCGTCTCCGATCGCGAGCTCAACTCCTATGCCTATCGAGCCGGGCAAGAGTTGATGGTCGCGCAGCGGCAGCTCGACGCGACGGGGGCCGCGATGCGCATCACCCAGCTCGTCCGTCTTCCCAACGGAGAGAGCCCGGCAAACGTGTCGATCTACCGCCGCATCACGCCGAACTGATTCGCCCGCTCGCCGTCACACGCGGTGAGGACAAGCGCAGCAACGAAAACGAGAAGTCGACAGAGGGGGTGTTCATGAGTCGGTTCCTTCTCCGTGCCGACACGGTTGACCCGGGTTTGCGAGGAAGGGCGTGCACGGAAGCGATGTCGCGTGTCCGCCTACTTCTTTCACCCTTTCGAACCGCGCGTTTTGCGTCGGCACTCTGTGACGACGCCGCCGCACGCGATTGATTCGGTCCGCGCATGCGCGCCTGCACGCTTCTCGCCGCTTCGCTCCTGCTCGGCTGCGGTTCCGATGCTGCCGAGCCAGCCCCGGACGCGGAGAACGGCTCCACCGGCGAAGCCACAACCGGCGGACCGGCCGTCACGAGCCAATCGTCGACGGGTGACACGATCACGATGGGCGAGAGCTCGACGACCGAGGCCAACGCCGACGAAACCGGCACGGACGCGAGCAGTTCGGGCGGCCCCTCGTGCGCAACGCCCTTGGAATGCGCCGCCGAGGCTGAAGACCGCGCCGCCAATCGACTCGAGGAGATCCGCGATGACGACGGCGCACTGCGAGACTTCCTCACCGCCATGCCGCTGGGCGGCGACCTCCATCACCATCTCTCCGGCTCCGTCTACGCAGAGACGTACCTCGCCTGGGCCGAAGCCGACGGCGACTACTGCATCACCGAGAGCAGCCTCGCGCTGTCACTCTCCTGCGGCGACGGCAACGACGTGCCAATCCCCACCGGACGGCGCGACTTCTTTTTGGATGTGGTTCGCGCGTGGTCGATGCTGGACTTCGTCCCTTCGCCGAGCGAGTCCGGGGCCGACCACTTCTTTGCGACGTTCTCCAAGTTCGGCGCCATCTCGGGCTCCCGCCACGGACTCATGCTGGCCGACGTTCGCCGCCGCGCCGCTGCCGAGAACGTCCTGTACATCGAGCCGATGCTCACCTCGAACTCCACGGCGCGCAGCCTCGGCGAGGCAGTGTGGTCGGGGCTCGGCGGCGGTTCACTACAGCCATCAGACTACGCCGCGTTCCACCAAGCACTGCTCGACGATGGAGGCTTTGGGGGCGCTCGGGCACGCTTGACCGACGACGTCGAAAATAGCGAAGCGATCGCGAATGCCGAGCAAAACTGCGGCAGCGCCGGCGCGTCTCCAGGCTGTGCCGTCACCACACGCTACCAGGCCTACATCTCCCGCAGCGGCTCCGACTCGGGCGTCTTCGCGCAGATGGTCGCGGCGTACGAAGCGGCCATCGTCGAACCCAAGCTCGTCGGGCTCAACCTCGTGGGCCCCGAAGACGGCTCCACCGCGATGGCCAACTACGACGACCAGATGTCGATGCTGCAGTACCTCGGCGAGTACTACGCGGACTCCAGTCCGCTGCGTCTTTCCCTACACGCCGGTGAGATCACCGCGGCCTCCATCCCCAACGGCTATGCGCTCGACGAAGAGGACCACATCCGCAAGGCGGTCGAAATCGCGGGCACGCGGCGCGTCGGGCACGGAATCGACGTCAACTTCGAGAGCGATCCCGACGGCCTGTTCGACCTGCTGATCGGCCGCGACATCCTGGTCGAGATCTGCTTCGCCAGCAACGACATCATCCTCGAGGTCCAAGGCCCCGAGCATCCCGTGCATGACTACCTCGAGCGCGGCGTTCCGGTGTCGATCGCAACCGACGACCAAGGCGTGGCTCGCAGCAGCCTCGGTGCGGAGTTCTTCCGTGGCGTTCGTGACCAAGGCTTGGCCTACGACGAGCTCAAGCGAATGGTCCGCGCCAGCATCGAATACAGCTTCCTGCCCGGCGAGAGCTTTTGGGCCGATGCCGCAGCGCTGCAGCCCGTCGATGCCTGCTCGCCCGACGACGGCAACACACCGGTCACGCAGTCTCCCTCCGAGACGTGCGCGGACTTCCTCGCGGCGAACGACCGCGCCCGGCTCCAGCGCACGCTCGAGGTTCAGTTCGAGGCGTTCGAAGCCGAGCTGTAGCCCTTTTCCGCCCGCCCCTGCCGCCACGCATACGCGAGATCGAGCGCAAGCCATACCGCGGGCAACGCAAACACAGCCACCCAGCTGGCGCGTTCGATCGCGAAGCTCCGTGGCAGCCCGAGCGCGTTCATCGGAAAGCACACGAAGACCGACGTAAAGGTCAGCAGAGACACCCCGTCGACCGCGATCTTCGAACGGACGATCTCGTGGGTCGGGGTCGTGGCGGTGCTCCGCAGCAGCCGAAGTCCGTGGAGGCCCGCGGCGAATCCACCCAGCCCGCCGAGCACGTAGAGACCCGGAACCTCGAATTGCTCGAGCGTCAGGTGCCCCCATGCGCCTCCCGTGATCGCCCAGAGGGTGTGATGGACCCCGATCACGGTGTGAAACAGGCCGTGTACTCGCGCAAACCGGGCGACGTTCGAACCCGCGGGAGACCCCAACGCCCCACGACGCAGGCTCACCAGCACGCCCGCCCCCGTGGCGGCGGTCCCCAAAACGCCGTAGACCACGAGGTAGGCCACCGCCCACGACGATGCCATCGGCGCAACCCGGCGGGGATACTGGGCACCGACGACTCCAAACATCTCGTCCCATCCCGGTACGAACCCGAGACCGATCGTCTTCCACAGCACGGTGGTCACGGCGACGGCGAAACTCGCATACGCCAAAGGTCGCTCCGCGAGGCCTGCGAACACCCGAACCTCGCGTTGCGCTCTGGGCATGAAGCGACCCTAGCACACCGGCTCGGTGTGCCGCCTTTGGACACGTGCGAGCGACGAGACTGGTCGCGGGCGTCCCCGACGAGACCTGCTCCCTGACCGAGAGCCAGCCACTTCGCTGCGATCGATCCGAGGTCGACGTCAGACCAGCCGATTAAGTTCGACTCCACCGCATCACAGTCGCAGGCTCCCGAGCGATGTGGTTCACTCGCACCCGACGGAACGTCGAGAGTGCAGCATGAGCAAGATGGATGAGTTGCTGAAGGGGCTACGCCGGGTGGTGACGGCGAACGACGCCGATGGGAAATCGTACGTGATGCTGGATGACGGCCCTGCCGGAGCCTTTCGAACCGGCGACCTCGGAAGTTTGCAAGAGATCTGGCACGACGAAACCAGCGGGCCTCTCGATGGAGGGACGTGCGAGGACAAAGGAGAGGACATACCGCTCCTCTCCCCCGGCCGCGGCAAGGTGAAGATTCGATGGTTTACCACCGGCCCCACGCCCAAGGGTGCTCCACCCGAGAAGATCGCCGAGCTCACGCGAAAGGCATTCGTCGACATCGGTGCCGGTGAACATCAGCCGGATACGTCGAAGCACCCGGCCATGCACCTCACGCATACGCTCGACACGATCGTCTTGGTCAAAGGTCGCGTCCGGCTCATCCTCGACCAGGAGGACGTCGTGATCGGGCCCGGTGATGTCGTCATCCAGCGAGCGACCAATCACGCGTGGGCCGTCGAAGGCGACGAACCGGCACTGTTCGTGGCAGTGCTGGTCGATCGGACGTAGTCCGAGCGAGGTTCGGCGGGGTCGGTGACCCCGCCGCGAAGGGCGACCTAGACGCCGCACCACTCAGCGTAGCAGTTGGTCACATCGTCGGGTTCAGAAACCTCGCCACACAAGCGGATGCAGATCTCCTCTTCGGTTCTATAGACTCCATTGAACTCGAAGGTGAAACGACGCTGCTCTTCAGGTTTGATTTTCAACCGCTCGAAATCAATCTCCTCGAGGTCAATATCATGCCAACTTTCTTCGCTTAGCTTCCGATCAGAGATCCACAGCTCCACGCCATAGGCTTTGATCAGCACACCGAAGCCGTATTCGAATGTCGAGTCCAGCACCTTGGTGTAGTTCGGACCCCCCGCCGCTTTTGCCTCCTCGCACTGCTCATCCCAAACCGGAGGATTCCACGCATTCTCCGCGTCGCGGTCCTCAGCGCCCGGAAGCCACCAGATTTTCGCGACCACGCCACCGCCGTCGTCGAAGGCGAAGATGTCGTCGGAATAGAGATCTTTGAGCGTCGCGCCACTCGTCAGCTCTACGCAATACGGGACCCCAGACCGCCCGTAGCCTGCCGAACCTTCGTTAGGCTTGTCACGCTTGAACCGCACTGCAAAAGGCTTGTCGTCGTCTGCAATTGGGACCACGAGGCC
Source organism: uncultured Nannocystaceae bacterium (assembly GCA_964432695.1). Taxonomy (GTDB): domain Bacteria; phylum Myxococcota_A; class Polyangia; order Nannocystales; family Nannocystaceae; genus CAJXVA01. The sequence goes on along the minus strand of CAYSPB010000062.1, from coordinate 1,110 downwards.
ATGGTCGTATCCGTCATGGACCTCGACCACGGGTGACCAATCTGACCCGAGATCTGCACTATCGTGGTCCGCTTTCCCCGATGCAGGTCCATGATCGGGTTCCAAACTCGCCTGAGCGTCGTCATCACAGCCAGACATCACGACCGCGATGGCGAGCGCGGAGGTGATCAACGGCCGCGAAAGGGCGCTCCCCCCACCCACTGCAACGGTTCGCAACGCATCCAGGTATTTTCGTCGTTCTTTCATTGGACGTATGGTTCTTTCTCGGCCGTGAAGCACGACCGGTCACAGACAAGGCATCATCCGATGCCGGATTGGAGCCATGCAATGCGAGCGAGAGCGCTTGCGAAAGCATGCATTTCAGCATTCGTGCGTGTGCACGTCGATCCCCCGAGGAGTCACCAACGAATCAAAGCGGAGATCCGCGCCTCGGGAGTCGTTCAGCCCAACCGAGACATTCTGCACTCGATTCACAGTCCGCGGACGCTCGAACGAGAAGCACAGCCCTCGCATCTGTATGGCCGCATCGCACGGTCGACTACCATATTGCAGCGAGCTCCTGAGCGGTTCTGCGCAGGCGTGAAACAGTGAATCCAACGGAGAGTTGGAAGCACAAAGGTCGGTCAAGCTGCAACTGCGACTGACCGAAGTCGAAGACTACCCCCAGTTGACGTTTCCGCAGACACACGCAGCAATAACGAGAGAGAAGGAAACCCAGGCACCACGGTCCTTGACGCTCGCGAGTGCCCCGAGGCAATGCTCCGCGTGCAGCGAGCAAGCTCCCTGAGCGACCGACGAGCGAGCCAGCATTCGTGGTTCACCCCGAGTACGCGCTCGGACGTCGAAGCATCGAACCACTCGGCACGGACGGAGGCAGTTGCAGCTCGAACCACTGGAACAAGAGCGTGCGACGTGCCGCAGCCGTTGGTAGCCCCGACCACCATGCGGATTGCAACCCTCACGCGGTCGTGACCAACCCGATTTGAATCGGCCACCGGCGTCGAGCATGGTGACGCGAACCCATGCGTCTGTTCCTGCTCGTCGCGGGCCTCGTAGCTCCGCCGCTCCAGCAGCCGGTGTCTCCGCAGGCGACGGAGCTCGAAGTTGCAT
>CAYSPB010000061.1:0-25661 GCA_964432695.1 uncultured Nannocystaceae bacterium | reverse complement strand
GAACGAGTTGAACTGTGCCGCCAGGACCAGGAAGATCAGCACGAGCGCGAGGCCAATCGCGGGGAGGAACTTGCCGGCTTCCTCCCGGAGCTGCCGCGTTTCACCGGTGTAGTCGACCCGTGAGCCCGCGGGAAGAAGCTCGTTCGCCTTTCGTTCGATGACCGCGATCGCGTCCTCGAGCGACTGCGTATTCACGCCGGAGATCTTCACCGCATTGAGCTGCGCGAACCGGTTGAGCGAACGCGGCTGTACGGTCGGCTGCAGCGACGCGACTGAACTCAGCGGAATGAGCTCGTCACCGGGTCCACTGATGTGGATGACCTCTAGCTGCTCGGGGTTGAGGCGCTGCGCCCGCTCGACCTGCGTGATGACCTTGTAGCTTCGACCGTCGATGCTGAAGCGGTTGACGTAGTTGCCGCCGAGCATCGCCGCGAGGTCGGCTCCGACGTCCTGCATCGTCAGACCGAGCGCCGCGATCTTGTCCCGGTCCAGGCGAATCTCGACCTGGTATTGGTCGATCTTGGTGTCGATCAGCGGCGGAAACGCGAACATTCCGCTCTGCGTGGCCGCCTGTTGGATTTCCTTGGCGTAGTCGAGCAGCTTCGCGTGGTCGACCGTGCTGGCGATCAGCACTTCCACTGGGAAGCGGCCCGGGGAAGGCAGTGGAGGCCGCAGGAACAGCGGCGCGCGAATACCGTTCATCCGCCGAACCTTCGGATCGAGCTCGGCCTTGATCTGGAAGATGTCTCTCTCCCGCTCGCTCCACGGTTTCACCCGCATGCCCCCGAAGCCACCGTTCGGGTTCGTGATCTGGAAGCTGAGGTCGAACTCGGGGATCGACTCGAACTGTTCGAACTGCTCGGCGGTGTACGCCGTCATCTGCTCCAGGCTCGCGTTCGGTGGCCCTTGAACGGCGCCAAAGACCACGCCTTGGTCCTCGGGCGGCGCGAGCTCGCTCGGGGAGAGCAGGTACATCGGCACGACGGCGAGCGAGAGCACGAGCCAGGTGAGAACCACGGGCGCGCGGCGTTTCAGCGCCCCGTCGAGCACGCTGAGGTAGCGACGCTGAACCCATCCGAAGACGTCGTCGACCCTTCGACCGAGCCAGCCACGGCGGTTTCCCTCGGCCAAGAGACGAGACGCCATCATCGGCGACAGCGTGAGCGCGACGATCCCCGAGACGAACACCGCACCGGCGAGCGTGAACGCGAACTCGCGGAACAGCGCGCCGGTCAGCCCCCCCTGGAACCCGATCGGCGCGTAGACGGCCGCCAGCGTGATCGTCATCGCAATGACGGGTCCGACGAGCTCACGCGCACCGAGCAGCGAAGCCTGCACGCGAGTCTTCCCCTCCGCAAGATGGCGCTCACAGTTCTCGATCACCACGATCGCGTCATCGACGACCAAGCCGACGGCGAGCACGATCGCGAGCAGCGTGAGCAGGTTCAGCGTGAAGCCGAAGACCTGCATCAAGAACACCGCGCCGATGAGCGACAGCGGAATGGCAACGAGCGGCACGAGCACGCTCCGCAGCGAGCCGAGAAACACGAAGATGACGATGACCACGATGATGATGGTCTCGACGAGCGTGGTTCCGACCTCGTCGATGGAGTCTTCGATGAAGCGCGTGGAGTCGTAGGCGATGTTCGCCACCATCCCGCGGGGTAGCTCGCTCTTCAGCTGTGCGACCTCGTCGCGAACGGACGCGATCACGTCGAGGGTGTTCGCGTTGGGCAGCACCCAGACCCCCATGAACGTGGCGGCCTGCCCCGAGAACTTCACGTCGGTCTCGTAGTCGTCCGCGCCCAAGATGACGTCTGCAACGTCCTCGAGCCTGACGAGAGCATCGCCGTCCCGCTTGACCACGAGCCGCCGAAACTGCTCGAGGTCTCGCGCGTCGGTGGTGGCCGTGAGCGGCACCGTCACGAGGGCGCCCTTGGTCTGCCCCACCGCGGAAAGATAGTTGTTGGTGGCGAGTGCGCCTCGCACCATCGAGGGCGATACGCCCAGAGACGCCATCCGGTCGGGCTGCAGCCACGCTCGCATCGCGTACTTGCGGGCGCCGAGGATCTCCGCCTTTTGCACCCCTGGAATCGCGGTCAGACGGGGCTGAACGACGCGCTCGAGGTAGTCGGTCACCTGGTTGTCGGCCAGGATGTCGGAGCGAAAGCTCATGTACATCGCGGCGATTTGGGCGTCCGACGCCTCGATGTTGATGGATGGAACTTCGGCTTCAGGCGGAAGGTCGGCTCGCACCTGGTTGACGCGCGCATTGATGTCCGCCAAGGCCGCAGACGCCGAGACGTTCAGGCCGAGCCGGACTTGAATGGTGGACAACCCCTGAACGCTGGTCGACTCGATGTAGTCGATGCCGTCCGCCGCAGCGATCGAACGCTCGATCGGCGTAGTGATGAACCCACGGACGAGGTCGGCGTTCGCCCCAACGTAGGGCGTCTTGACCGTGACCGTCGCCTGTTCGAGCTTGGGATACTGCCGAACGTTGAGCCCAAAGACCGCCTGCAGCCCCGCGATGACGAGGACGAGGTTGACGACGATCGCGAGGACGGGGCGGCGAACGAAGATGTCCGTGAAGCGCCGCACGACTACCGGTTCTCGACTTCGGGTTCGGCTTTTGGCTCGGGTGCGCCGTCGTTGTTGACGACGATGGGCGCCCCGTTGCGAAGCTTGAACGCACCAGCGGTGACCACCCGCGCTCCTTCGTCGAGACCGTCGAGCACTGCGACGAAGTCACCGCGAGTCTCGCCGAGCGATACGAACTGCTGGCGGGCACGCTCCACGGTGTATCCATCGGACGTCTCGCGAAGACCGGGTTCGTCCTCGGGCTTGGGTTCGACGATGAAGACGGAAGCCCCATACGAAGCCCGAACGACGGCGGTCTGTGGGACCATCACGCGTGGCCGAGGCTCGCCGACCACGACGGAGACGTTGACGAACATGCCTGGCGCCAACCGTTTGTCCTCGGGCACCGACGCGCGCAGCTGGATGCTGCGGGTGGCCTGCTGAAGCGACGGCTCGATGGCAGACAAGGTCCCTTCGAGCACGTCGGTTCGCACGCCAGCATCAACCTCGACGCGAATCTCCATGCCCAGGCTCAGGTCCGAAAGCCGCTCCTGGGGCAGCGTGAAGTCGACATACGTCGATGCCGCACCCTCGAGCATCGTCAGGGGTGTACCGGGCGTGATGTACTGCCCCTTCTCGACGAGGCGAATTCCGAGCGTTCCGTCGAAGGGTGCCCGGATCGTTTTCTTGGCGAGCTGAGCTCGTAGGGCAGCGACCTCCGCCTTCGCGGCGGCAAGCGTAGACGCGTCCGCATCGAGCACGGACTCGGACTCCACGCCCTGCGGCACCAAGGCCCGGGTCCGGGCGAGCGAAGCCTCTGCGAGCGACAAGCGCGCTTGGGCTTGAGCGAGCTGGGCCCGCTCCACCCGCGTATCCAGCCGCAGCAGCACGTCCCCGGCCTCGACGGTATCCCCGGAGTCGAACGAGAGTCGGCTCACCGTGCCCGCGACCTCGGTCGTGACGGTGATCCCCTGCCCCGACCGAACGGAGCCGACGGCGTCGTAGGTCCGCTGGATCGGTTGCGTGGCCACCTCACGCGCCGCAATCGTCTCGGGCGGTGGGCCGTTCTTCTTTGCGGTCTCGCCGAACGCGATCAGCGAGCCGATCTGGTCGGCCTTGACGGCCCCGAGCCCTCCGAGGAGCACGAGCAGGCCGATGACGGTGTAGACAACGCGCATACGGACCTCAGCGGAACGTCGCCGGATACGGGTGAGTAACGGGCACGCTCATCGCGCAACGGGCTCCCGGGGGCATGCGGGCGGTTTAGACGAAGACGGCGTCGCGTCCAGGAGTACACACCGTTCTTCCACGCGGCTCCGTCTGAGAGCGGCGCTCCGGCTTGTGACCGGGTCCGAACTCAGTTCCAGGCGAACGTCCGCAGGTGCTGCTTGAGCCCGTCGAACAGCGCGAGTTGGTGTTCGGGCGCATGTAGCGACCGGACAAACGCGTCGTAGGCACGCTCGAGTTCGTCGTAGTCCGCGCGCTCCATGACCCGTGCCGCGGCCAGCCCACGAAAGCAGCGATGGACCTGGTTGGGCATGAGCCGCGTCTTTGAAAGCGGGCGCTCATTGAGCGCCTCGTCGATCGCCTCGACGGCGCCGTGCGCTTGCAACCAGGGAAACCCCACGTCGTGCAGAAACGGCTGCATCGTGGCCATGGCGGCGTCCACATCGGACAGATCCGCGATCTCGAAGCGCTGGTACGACAACCCCTGAAGCTTGGCCGCGCTGGCGACCAGCGTCATGCTGTCGCGCCGAAACATCGGCGACCCGTTGGTATAGCCGAACGCGAGTTCCTCGACCGACTCGTTGCGCACCCCGACGTGCAGCTCGAACAAAGTGGACGCCGGTTCTACCCCCAACGAGACGATGACCGTCTCGAAGCCCGCGGCCGTCTCCCGTCGAAACTGGTTCAGAGCCGGAATCCGTACGAAGCCGTGAGGCTCACAAACCGCGCCGACCGCGTCGTATAGCCACTGCTTGCGGTCGTCGGGGTTGGTCTTTCGCCGCCAGAACATCACGAGTCGTGCGCGTCGAGGAACGCCTCGATTTCGGCCTTGTCCCCGGTGCGAGCGTCCGCGAGAGCTGTCCGGGCCATGGCGATGGCCTTGGCACGGTCGCGCTTCACGGTGGCGCGCGCGACCCGGAAGGAGGCACCGGCCTTTTCTCCGGGTGCCTGGGCCGCCTCCAGTGCAGCCAACGCTGCGGCTTCGGAGGCCGTCACGTTGCCCGCGTCGAACTCCGCATCAGCGAGAATCTCTTCGAGGTCGTAGCGCATGCGGGCGAGGTTGGGGTCGGACGCGACCGCCTCGACGGCGTCACGGGCCACCTTCACCGCCTGTGCCGTGGCACCGGAGCACCGCAAGGCGTCGGCGTAGTTGCCCTGCACGTGTACGCGCTGCGACATGCTGACCTCAGCGCCTTCGAGCAGCGTGAGCGCGCGTTCGGCATGGCGAACCCCCTCATCGCAGTTGCCCGATCCGACCGCGACCGACGTCAGTGAAGCGAGCGAGGAGGCGATACGAGGGTGCGCGGGGCCGAGCGCTGCCGTTCGCGCTTCGATCGCGCGCTCGAGATAGTCGGTGGCACGCTCGAAGGCGCGGTCCCGGAACGCCACGTTGCCCAGGTTGTGCAGGATGATGCCGACCACCGGATTCTTCAGGCCACCGTTTGCCATCTGAGCATCGAGAACCTTGAGGTACGCCGCTTCGGCTTCGGCATGCCGGCCTTGTCGAGACGCAAGGGACGCGAAGTTGCCGTGAATGTCGGCCAGCGCGGGGTCGTCGGTTCCGAGCGTCGCCTCGCCGATCGCCAGCGCCTCACGGAGGGCGACCTCGGCCTCCTCGAGTCGCCCAAGCTGCAGCAGCGCCGTTCCCTGCAGCGAGTACGCACGCATCACCGCAGGGTGCTGGTCCCCGACCGCGGCCTTGTAGATCTCGAGCCCTCGCGTCGCGTGCTCGAGACCCTGCACGTGCTCCCCCATCGAGATCTCTGCGCCGGCAAGGCGGCTGAGCGTTACGCCAAGGACGGTGCTGCTCTCCTGCAGGAACGTCTCCCGGACCTTCAGCGAGCGCTCGAACTGAGCCTTGGCTGCCGGGAAGTCTCGCTGGTGTTGCGCCAGCGCGCCGAGGGCTTCGGCGACGAGTCCTTCGACGCGCGCCGACCCACCGAGTCGCTGCAGCGCTGCTTCTCCATAGTCCGCCCACACGCGACCCACGTCGGGCGAATCGAGCTCGACCCCCGACACGAAGACGAGCTCGATTGCGGCTTCGAGCGCGGCACGTTCGTGCCCCGAAGCCCACGCCACGCGTACAGCACGGGAGAAGGCCTTCTCGGCCTCCTCGATTTTGCGATTCGAACCGAGCGCACGACCGCGCGCGAGGGCGGCCTCGGCCTGCACGGGGGCGAAGGCCAGCCCTTGCGCCTCGAACCCAACCGCGGAGGCCACCTCCAGCGCTTCTTCGTATTGCCGGGTGTCGTGCAGCGCTTCGGAGAGCGCGAGCCGCTCCCGCAGCGTTGCGACCGCATCGGAGACGGAAGCCGGGGGCGATGGAGTCGGCAGCAAGACGCCATCTCCACCGACACACGATGCGGAGGACTCGAGTCGCTCGACGGCTTGCACGGCGAACTCGGCGACCCCGCCTCCGCCTTGCTGGAGCGCCGCGAGCAGCTGTTCCAGGTCACGGCGGCGGTCTTGCAGACAGACGACTTCCGCCGACGACATCGACACCGCACAGGCCGGTGCATAGGCCTCGGTCCATTCCTGCGCGTACGTGTCGAGCAGGGAGACGACCCGTCCGGCGACGTCCTCGGCATAGACATGCCCCGATCCTCGAAGCTGCGCGCCCAGGCTGGCCTTGCGGTCTTCGGACCAAACCTCGTCGAAGGCCGCCTGTTCGTCGGCACATGGATCGGGCGGCGGGTCGGTGGGAAGCATCGCAATGCCGAACGCGCCTACGACCGCAGCCACGCTTCCGCCCACCAGCGCCGGGCCGAGCCGCGACGCTCCATCGTCGGGCTGGAGCGCCTCCAGCAGTGCGCCCATGTTTGCGAATCGCTCCGCCGGATCCACGCGCATTCCCTGAAGCAGCGCTGTCCGCACGGGACGCGGCAGCTCAGCGAAGGCGTCGCCTTGCGTCACCTGACCAGAGGAGACATGAGCCGACAGCTCGGCAAAGCTCTTGCCAGGGAACGGTCGCTCTCCGCACAGAGCTTCGTAGAGCGCGACGCAAAACGAGAACTGGTCCGACCGCGCGTCGGCCGGCTCGCCGCGGAACTGCTCGGGCGACATGTATGCCGGCGTCCCGATGATGGCGCCGGTCTTCGTGAGCGAAACGTCGGAGGGGGATGCGTCGAGCGTGCGGTAGGCCTGCTCATCGACCGACGTAGTCAGCTCTCCGAGGCGCGCCAGGCCAAAGTCCGTCACCCGTACGCGACCGTCGAGGCCGACCAGGACATTGGCGGGTTTGAAGTCGCGGTGTACCAGGCCTGCTTCGTGGGCGGCCGCAAGTCCGCGCGCCGCCTCACCGTAGGCTCGCAGGACGGCGTCGTGGTCGCGGTCTTCGGCTTGCCAATCCGCAAGCGTGCCGCCCTCGACGAACTCCATCGCCATGAACAGCGCGCCGTCATGCGTGCCCACGTCGTGCACGACGACCACGTTGGGGTGCGCCAGCTTGGCCGTGGCTCGAGCCTCGCGAAGCAGACGTTCGCGGTGCCCCTCATCGACCTTGCGGTCCCGCAGCAGCTTGAGTGCGACCTTGCGGTCGAGTTCGGGGTCGTAGGCCGCGTACACGATGCCCATGGCCCCGGTCCCGAGGACTTCGAGCACGACGTAGCGCCCGATTTGGCTGCCGCGCACGAGCGCACGCGGCTGCAAGACGAGCGGCAGCATCGCCTCGTCTTCGGAACGCTCCGTCGTCTCGTGCGGTGCCGCTGGCAGCGAACTGGCGCGCAGCTCGAACACGCGAGCCAGTTCGATCAACACCAGCCGGCAGCGGTTGCACGAATCGATGTGTGCCTCAGCCTCGGCGGCCGCCTCGGGATCGAGGTTGCCAGTGACGAGATCGACGAACTCGTTCTCTTCGAGGCACGGCCGGGTCATGCGGAGTCAGTCTTCCTGCGGGCGCACACGGCCGGGCAGCATTGCCGCCAGCCAGTTCGCACGCGCCGTCTGGCGGGCGTCGATCTCCCGCACGACGAGGATGGAGAGTACCGCTGAGACCGTCAGCGACAACAGACCGGCAGCGTCGAGCGCGGTGATCCACTGAAGGTCGTTGGCCCATCCAAACCCCCACGCACCGACGCGGGCACGCGAACTCGCAAACAAGAACAGGTAGTTCGAACTCCAGACGACCCACCAAACCTGCAGGAGCGTGCTGTTGAGCTCGAGTTGACCATTCGGCGCACTGTGCTGCCAGGTCTCGCGAGCCGCGCGAAAGGGGCGGAGGATGTTGATGAACGGGATGAAGAAGCCCCACTGAACCTGTCGCGGCGAAAGCGAAGGCTTCTCGAAGTCGGGAACGGGACTCAGCGCCGGCAAGTTCTCGTATGCGGCTCGAAGCCATCGGCTGAACATGTACGCCGTCACGAAGAACACCAGGCTATTCACGGGTTCGACCCACTGCCGCAGTCGGCCGAGCGGGCCGAGCAAGTCCCAGTTCATCTCGTTGCCCCAGACTCCGAACCACTGGACCACGAGCAGCATCGTTACGAAGCCGTTCGTCACCGCGGCAACGGCAAGCCACATCCGAAGCGTGCGCGCGCGGGCGGAGGCCGAGCGATAGGTCGGGAGTCCATCCTTGGACATGGAATGGTCTGTTAGCACGCGGTTCCGCGGCCTGGGTCGAGCATCAATGAGCCCATCAAAGTCGGGGTTTGCGCTCGATTGGCTCCGCGTACATCGGGCCCAGCGCAATCTGCGCGAACGAAGAAGATACGGCGCTGTTCGTTCCGACACACCTGCGCTGCTCGGTTTTCATGCGTTTCTTTCTCGCTGTGGGGGCTCGTGCTACCCCCCGAGCAAGCTATGTGGGTTTTGGTCCTGGCGCTGCTGTGCGGCGCAACCGACGACGCCGCCGACGCGAATGCCCTGCGCCCAGCCGCCCGGCGCTTCGATCCCGATGTTCGCCAAGCCCGGCTGTTCGACAGCATGATGAAGCGTGCCGACCCGGTGGCGCTCGACGTGGTCCTTTCCCGCGTCGCCGGCGGTCTGCCTCCGCGATCTCTCGAGGCCTTCGTCGACAACGCCCGCAAGTATCCCCGCGACGAGTACGCCCCCGCGCTGCGCCGCTACGCTCGCTACCGCAAGACGACGATCCGCGCCCGCGCCATCGTAGCCCTCGCCGCGATCGACCGCGCGCACGGGGCCGAGGCCGCGCTGCTGGCCATGGACGACTCGTCGCACGACATTCGCCTGCTCGGGGTCGATCTGGCCCACACGTTCACCGCCCCCAACGTCGAGGAGGCGCTGATGCGCCTCCTCGCGCGAGACGAATCCATTGCCAAGGCCGTTCGGCAAGGCCGTCACTAGCAGCCTCTTCTGCGCCGGGCTCGTGGCGATGTCGGCGTGCGTCCGCGCGCCGCTTCGCATCGATCGGGACAAACCGGCTTCGTTCGAGCGGGCCGTTCGTGAAGGCGTGCAGACCTCGAACGAGCGCGGCCCCTTGGGCATCGTGCTGTTCTCCGATGCTCACGCCGTCGGCGTCGACGCAGAGACCGGTGCTGAGCTGTGGCGCCGGCCAATTCGAGCCTTCGGCCCGCCCGCGGTCGTCGGTGACACCGTCGTCGTCCCTGTCTACGGCCATCGCGCGGTCGCGCTCGATGCTCGCACGGGCGTAACGAGGTGGGAACACGCGCTGCCCGGCCAGGTGCTCACGGGACTTGCCGCCACCGATCGCGGCGTCATCGTAACGGCGCTGCAGCCCGACCCCAAGCCGAAGAAGCGGCCCAAGGCCTCACCACGGTCGGTCGTGGGCGCGATGAGCATGAACGACGGCCGGATTCGCTGGACCCGCCCCTCCGATGCCTTGCTCGGTGTTCCAGCCGCGGCGGGCCGGGCAGGGTTCGTGCCTTCGGGGGACAGGGTTCTCGCCGTCAGCCTTCGAACCGGGCGCACGCTCGGGACCTCCCGCCCTTCGCGCATGCTCGACCGCGTGGAGCGGCACGGCAACACCTTGCTCGCATCGGATGGAGAGGCCCTCGTCGACCTCGCGATCGGCACGCGCTACGACTACGAGCAGGACGACGGTCAGCTCTTTGCCCGCGTGGACGGCATCGAACCCGGTCTGGGTCACCACGCCGGTACGCAGTTCCGCCTGCTTCCTCCCAAGGGCGCGGGGGCGCCTCGCAACGGCTTGTTCCTCGGGCAGCGGGCCCTCATCTTCGTGCGGCTGGACGAGCGTGGCCGAGCCGCCCGCGCGCGATGGGTTCACGTGCGACAGGATCAACACGACTACATCGACGTGCACGCCACCGCCGACGCCGTCGTGCTCGTGCGAGACGACGGGGCCCTCGTTCGGCTCGACCGCGCGACGGGGCGAGTGCAGCGCGAAGTCCCCGGGGTGATCGCGCCTCAAGGTGCTGCCTTCGTCGGCGACGCGACCCCGGCCGACGACGTATCGGAGTCCGTCGACGCACAAACCGTGAACGCGCTTCTGATGGGCCTCGTCGAGGACCCCGACGAGCGCCTGCTTGCCGCGCAAAAGCTCGCCTTGAAGCTGCTGTGGCGAAGCGCCCAGCCGCAGACCCGCCGGCTCGTCGAAGACGTGGCCGTCGGCGTTGCACGCCCCGACGACGGCACTGCCACGCGTGCCCTGATCGACCGCGCCACGACCTTGATGCAGGGACCGTGGGGCCGCGCCGACGAAGCCGAAGCGAAGGCTCTCACCGCGCGGCTGGAGTCCCCCAAGACCCGCGGAGACGCACTGCGTGATGCCGTTCGCGAAGCGGTGGATGCAGGCGGACCTTCGGTCCTCCCCGTGCTCGTCTCGCTGATCGACGACCCCGAACTCTCCGCCACCGAACTCGACCACGTTGCACGGGCCCTGCGCGACCTGGACGCGGAGAGCACCGTGGATGGTGCAGCAAGGTTCGTGACCCAGTATCACGCGGACCCCGAGATCGTGGACGCCTCGAAGGCGATCTACTACCTCGTCGAGCTGCTGATCTCGCACGCGGACCCCGACCTTCCGCAATACACGACCGAAGCCGCCCGCAGCCGCGCCGAGACTGCGCTGGAGGCCGTGGCCACCGACGAATTCACCGTCCCCGCACTACGAGCCTTCATCGTGTCCCACCGTGAGGTCCGCCCAGGCGAAGATGCGCCAGCTCCGGACGCACCTGAGGACACAGCGCCCGATCCGTCGAGCTGAGTCCCCGTGCCCACGGCACAGGCGCAACCCGCAGCGCGTCGGCCTGACGCGCCGTGGGGTGCTTTACGACTTCTCCCGAACGAGACTTCGTTTTCCCGACAGGCCCACCTAGCCCTTACGGGGATTCGAGCGACCGGGCGGCCCAGCACGAGGAGCCTCCTCTCGTGGTGGACTAGGCCCGCGAAGCCACATCCTGTTGGCGTCGCTCGAACCGAAGGCGAGCACTCTGACAGAGCCTCGCTCCCGCCTTCGAAGTGGTAGTGGGTCAATCCGACCAACTGATCAGGTTTTTTTCTGACTTTTTTTCGGCCAGACGCTGCGGACCCAGCGCATCAGCAATCTCGAGGGTCCGGGTCGCTCCTGCACTTCGCACGCGCGAAACGACGCCTCGAGCGCATCCGGATCGAACGAGCCCTCGAGACCGATGGCCACCAGCTGTGACCGACGCGGGACATCGTCCCACGCGTTGCCCAACTCCACATCGACGCGGCGCCCGACGACCTGTACGACGACCCGCCGCGTCGGCTCCCCCTGGACGTCGAGCAGACCCTTGGCCCGATAGATTCCGACGGGCAGCGCATCGAGGGCGGCGCGCACGCGGTCGGGCTGCAGTGGCCGCTCGCTCGTGAAGCTCCACCGTGAAAACACGAGGTCGTGGTCGAGCCGACGATCGCGAACGTCGGCGTCCGCATCGGCAACGTGCACGTCCGCCGCATCAGGGAGCACCTTGTTTGGATCGAACGCACCCACTCCGAGCAGTAGATCGAAGGGAACGTCGCCGCGCACGGAATGCAGCACGCGAACGCCGGGGACAGTCTCACGCACCTTGGCTTCGACCGCGTCCCGCTGCACGTCGTCGACCAGATCGGTCTTGTTGAGCACGACCAGGTCGGCGACGGCGAGCTGATGCAGCGCGAGCGGCTGGTCGCGGAACTCGAGCGTCATCATCTGCTCGGCATCCACGACGACCACGCAGGCGTCGATGTCTACGATGTCGTAGAGCCGAGCCTCTTCGAAGCCTCGCAGCACAGCCGCCGGATCGGAGACACCGCTGCACTCGATGATGACGTGCTCGGGCGCATCGTCGCGATGCAGCAGTCGGAACAGCGTGAGCAGGAGGTCGTCGCGAATCGTGCAGCAGATGCACCCGTTGGCGAGCGTCACGGTATCGCCGTCGGTGCTGGCCACGAGCTCGGCGTCGATATTGATCTCGCCGAAGTCGTTGACGATCACCCCCACGCGCACGCCGTGCTCGGCGAGCACGAGCTTGTTGAGCAGCGTCGTTTTGCCCGCACCGAGGAAGCCCGCGAGCAAGGTGAGCTTGACCGTAGGAAGCTGCTCGACCGGTTCGACGCGAACGACCACCGCGGGCCTTTAGCACGAAAGAAAAAGGGCGGGGCCGCCCCCCGGACGACCCCGCCAGCCACATCGACAAGGGTAAATTTCTGCGTCGCGCTAGCAGCGGAGTTCCGCGCCGCGTTCGACGTGCTGCGTAGACTCGGCAAGCTCCGCCCACTCATGCTCGACGTCGTGCTCGGCATGGGCGTGATGGCACACGGACTCGGAATGCGCCCCAGCGGCGGCGGCGAAGGGCCGATGTGCAAGAACGACGTGTGCGAGTGAGTTCATCGAGTCGAGCGTCTCACTTGACCTACATCGCATCACAAAGTGCGAGAGGTCGGTCTCGTCCGCGAGCAGAATCTGCACTCGATCCCGCGCCGGTCGAGATCGCACAAAGTCGCTTCGAAGCGACCTGCGAGCCCGACGTGGAAAGCGACACCATACCGACCGCGTCCGCCGGCGAGACGACCAGTCCCGACACCAACACGGGGACCCGAGGCGGCTCGACGGGATTCACGTCACGCGGCGCGACGACCGGCTTCGACACCGGCGGGAGCACCGGCCTCGCCGACGAGGCAAGCCTGTGCTGCTACGACGGCGGGCCCGGCTGTCTGCATCCGCAAACCGAGACGTGCGTCTGCAGCCTCGACGGCAGCTGCTGCGATGACGCGTGGACGCCGGCCTGCGTGGAGCTGGCCACGAACGACTGCAACGCATGCACCAGTGACGACTGCTGCACGCCGCAGAACGACCCCGGCTGCAGTGACGCCCAAACCCAGCAGTGCGTCTGCGACATCGACCCGTACTGCTGCGACACGGAGTACGACTACATCTGTGCCGACATCGCCGAGTTCGACTGCGCCGCGTGTGGGTAGCTACTGCGCGACCACGAACGCGACGTCGTCGAGCTGAATGTCGAACGGCTCGCCGTCTCCGGGCGCGCGCCAGTGGAACTGGGCGATCGCACCAGGGTCGAAGCCGACCTCGGTGCCCCATCCTTCTTGGGTGAACTCGTCCCACAGGAACGTGTACTGCGTCCACGTGTCGGTGAGTTCCACCGCGACGCCGTGGTTGTCGTAGCACTCGGCCGCGCAGGACCCTCCTTCAACCGTTGGCAGCGTGCCGTCGGTCGCGATGTGGAAGCGGACCGTGCCTGCGCCGCGTGCCCAGAAGGTCGCACCGGTGAACGCACTCGCGTTGTACGGACAGGACGCTCCAGCATCGTCGTTGAAGTTGAGCCCGATGCCCGCCCCCCAGTCGGTGAAGCCCTCACCGGCGGTCTGAGCCGACCACCCCGAGTCGTTGGCACCGCCCTCGACTGGTGCAAATGGATCGGGATTCTGCGTACCACCGGCGGTCTCGTCGTTGTAGCTGAACCAGAATCCGTACCGACCGTCGACCTCGAGGATCGCCTCGTCGGAGGTCTTGTCGCCTGCGAGCGGCTCCAAGTCATCGATGAGGGGTTCTTCCCCCCCAACGGGAGCCGCGCCTTCGCATAGCTGTGGGGGTGGATTCGACGTCGGGTCGCCCCCGCTCGCCGTGGGATTGGGGTCGGTGGTCGGCGAATCGGTCGTGGGCGGGGGGCTCGTCGTCGGCGGGGGGCTCGTCGTCGGCGTGCCTGAGGTGGAGCCATCGTCGGGCGGCGTATCCGTCGTTGGCGTCGCCGTCGCCGATACGCCGGTCGTGGCCGAGCTGTCGACGCTGGTGTCTGCGCCTGTACTTCCGCCTACGGAACTCGCCGTAACGAAGCCGTTTCCGCCCTCGGGCTCTTCGGAGTCACACCCTACGGGTACGAGCAAAGCGAGAGCACACAAAGACATCGAACGACGAAACGAGAGCATTGGTGCCCGTAAAGCATCGACCGCGCCGTTTCTCGCCCGCGTAATTTCATCGACTTGCTCGCCACCCCCCGAAGGGTTCGTTCCCCTTCGAGGAGTGGTTCGATCCGCAGAGGCACGCTTCGCTCAGAAGCAGTCGGCTTCACCGCCGCATTGCAACAGTCCGCCCGCCACCTCCACATTGACCTCGGAGGCCATGAGGGTCGCGTTGCAGTCGGCAAGGCAGACCTCCGCGCCACCACCTCCGAGCAAACAGGGGGCAACGCACACCACCAGCGAGACACAGTCGTCCTCATCCGCGCACGTCTGATGGAGACTCTCGCATCCGTTCTCGAGGCAGGTCAGCGGACCGGTTGCAGCAGGCCAGCAGTCCGACGTGCACGACAGTTCATTCTCGAGGGTAGGGTCGCACGCGCCGTCCCCACAGTCGGCCCGGCTCTTCCCGGCACCGGGGCAATCCTCAGGGCACGTGGTCGACGTTTCGGGCGCCTCGCAGATGGTGTCCCCGCACGCGCCGTCGACCGGGACGCAGTCGAAGGTGCAGGCTTCCGCGTCGCCGCACATACCATCGCCGCAGCCCTCCCCGCGCCCGGCTTCACTGATGGAACGCGCGGCCACGGTGATGGGGTCCCGCGCGTGCTCGACGAGGCGCATGGCGTCCTCGATGGGCAGGTTGGGCGCCTCGACGTAGACGACCTTCGAGAACATGAGGTGGTCCATCGTGCTGCGCGGGTCAGTACTCGGCAAGGCGCCCTCGAACCAGATCCCGCTGGTCCCGTACGCCGACGCATCCGGAGCTTCGAGCGTCTGGCTTGTGTCGCACTGGAGAAAGTCCGGCTCGACGTCATCGGCCCAGTAGAACCGGGCCGTTTCGGTATCGACCGACGTGTCGACCGATCCTGCCATCACGAGCGTCCCCTGGTCACCGGTCACCATCTCCCACTGCGGCACGCCCTGCTCGTTCGCGTCGTCCGGCACGCCGTCGATGGTCAACCCATCGGGGTTGAGGTCGTTGATGTAGGTCATGCCGATCGCCTCGGGGCTGTAGTCGAAGACGGCCATGATCCCAACGCCGAGCGCGTGAACCCGGAGGTTCGTGACCACGTCCTCGCGCTGTTCGTAGAAGAGATGCGTTCGCTGCGTGAGCGGACCGCTGTTTGCACCAATGACCGATCGGATGGCGCGGACGGGCCAGTTCTTGTTCGCGATGTACGCCCCGCGACTGGTCGAGTAGGTCAGCACGTGGCGCGCACAGGTATCGGGGCCAAATCGGCCTTGCCGAATGTCGAGGATGTCGACACCCGTGGCCCCCTCGGTAGTGATCGACAGCTCGTCGGCAACCCAGCGCGCCGCAAAGTGGCTGGTGTAGCTCGAAGTCTGGACCGTGGAGTCTTCCGTCATCGAGGGATTGCACGTCGGTGCATCGCCACCACAGTTGAACCCATAGAGATCATAGTTGCTGGCATAGTCGATCCCCTCATCGAGGCCAAACGTATATTCGACGTAACGCTGCCCAGCTCCAGGTTCGAGCGCATCACCCCCGCGCTCGAACAGGTAGACATACGCCCGGTCGTTTCCGTCCATGAGCTCGAGCTCGACCCCCGAGCCCGCCAAAACGCCGTCGGGCGCCGTCCACGTACCGATGCGGTCGCCGGCGTCACGAGCCATGAAGACGACTTCGTCGTCGCCATCAAGCGTAGTCACGGGATCGTCTCCGGTGAACGTCGCGGAATCCGCGTAGACCAGCAACGTGAGCGCAGCATCCGTCCCGCACGGCGGCGGCTCGGCCGGGTCCCACAAGCCTGAGTTCAGGCCGTAGACCTCGCAGAAGTCCTTCACGGCGCGCTCGTCGACATGCATCGGAATCTGCTTCCAGGTGCCCTCAGCCCGGGCGAAAGCGACCGCATCCGCCGCTGCGACGTCGTGCAGCGCATCGAGCTGAGCACCGAGAACCACCACGGGGTCTTCGTCGCGGTCGAGCGCGCCCGGCTCATCGAGGCTGCCGTTGTCCGGGCCCGTTTCATCACTGCCGCCGTCGCCGCCCTCAGCTCCGCTCGCGCCGCTACTGTCCGCGGGACCGCTCGTTGCATCGCCTCCGCTCGAGGTCTGCGCCCCGCCCGAACCCGCCGTGTCGGCATGCTCCGCAGACGTCGCCGAACAAGCCGTCGCTGCACCCAACAGCACGACCCACGAACCCATCCCCTTCACCATCATGCGCGCAGCCTCCCGCGGCGTCCCGCCGCACTCAAGACGTAGGGTGACGGAGCCAACATCTCCGGACAGCGCACGACACTTGTGACCGTTCCGCGTTTTTGGCGATCCTGTCGGGACGTGGGGGACGACTCGAGGCGTGGCTGAACAGCCTGCGGAAGGGCGTCGACGCATACGCGGAGATCCATGCGAAGGCGTCGCTGATCCGGCTCGCGATCGAAGTCGCCGACGTGGCACGGCCCACCTCGGACGTGCCGGATCCCATTGGCGCGCTCCTTCGTCGAACCGCCGCTCCCCTCGACGTGGCTACCCCAGGTCCACGACAACGCATTTCGCTCGCCGTCGCCAATGCCCGCGGCTTCAGCAGCGAGCAGTTCAGCACCGACTGGTACACGGTGAGCAAGCGGTTGGTGCAGAGTCCGCTGCCACGTGGGCAAAGGAGAGGCGCACGTTCGGCTGCTGGAGCGAGGAGACGGCTACGTCCTCTACGGCGCCGAATTCGGTGACGGATGAACCATCCGCGATTTCTTCGAACTTTTTCCAATTGATTGCTGGCCGCCCGCTACGACCGCGGACGATGATGAACGCGGACATGCCCACCCTCGATGGCGAGACGCCGCAGGACGAGCCGAGCATCGGCCTGCTGGCGACGCACTACGGCGGCAAGACCCCGCTGAGCGAGCGATTCCGACGGGCGCAGCTTCGCGCGCAGATGTTCGGCGATGCCGGCGAGGCCGTCACGATCGGACGCTACGCAATCCAAGGCCGGATCGGTGCGGGTGCGATGGGCACCGTTTACCGCGCCGAAGATACGACTCTCGATCGGGCGGTCGCCATCAAGGTGCTTCATCGCAGCGACGAGATGTACCGCGCGCGGATGACGATCGAAGCCAAGGCCCTCGCGAAGCTATCGCATCCCAACGTGGTGACCGTGCATGAGGTCGGCACCGACGACGGCCAGCTGTTCGTTGCCATGGAACTCGTCCGGGGCAAGACGCTGCACGCTTGGCTCGACGCCCCGACCGAACTCGGTATCTTCGACATCTTCGTCCAGGCTGCCCATGGTCTGCAGGCTGCCCACGATGCCGGCATCGTGCACCGCGACTTCAAGCCGGAGAACGTCATCATTGGCGACGACGGGCGCGTGCGCGTGCTGGACTTCGGCATGGCGCGCAGCCCCGGCGCACCGCTCACCGACGAGGTCGAAGGCGCACCAAGCCAGCTCGAGGCGCGGGAACCCGCGATCACCCGCACGGGGATCCTCGCGGGCACGCCCAGTTACATGGCACCCGAGCAGTTCGAGGGCGCCCGCGTGGACGACAAAGCGGATCAGTTCGCGTTCTGCATCGCGCTGCACGAGGCGATTTGGGGTGTCCGTCCATTCGCCGGCGACACGATCGGCACGCTGGCGCACGCAGTCACCTCCGGCGGTGCCACGCTGTTCCCCGGAAAGCCCCGGCCAGAGCTCGCGGAGCATGAGGTCGAGGCCGCGCGTTCGGTGATCGAGCGCGGACTCCGAACCAACCCCTCGGACCGGTTCGATTCAATGCGGACGTTGGTCGACCGCCTTCGGTCCCTCCCAGCGCAGGCCGCTCCAAAGACCCCGCCCCTACGACGTCGGGCGTTGTTCTACGCCTGCCTCATCGCAGGCATTTTCACCGGAGTCGCGGTCGTCCGCCAAGTCCGCTCCACCAGCTCCGACGCCAACGTCGCTGCGCCGACACACGGCGCGGTCCTGGCCCTGCGCTGCGGACTGGGCACCGAACCGCGCAACGGCGCCTGCGTCCCACTGGGCTGGGATCCACGGATGGTGGACTGCAAGCGAGACGACTGCACCGTATCGCGTAGCCTCTTCCTCAAGCGCGGTGACGAACGCTCGATCGTCGAGTCTCAGCTCCGCGTCGTCCCCGTGGACACCGGTGGCTTCAAAATCTTCGGCGTCCGACCCGGTAGCGCCGCTCACATACTCGGCTTCCAGATCGGTGACGTCGTCACTCACGTCAACGACATCGACATCACCGCGGCACCCGAGGACATGCTCCCAATCCTCACCGACATGCGCGAAGGCAAGCAGACCGTCGAGGCATTCGAGGTCAAGATCGAGCGTAGCGGACAGCCCAAGGTCGTTCGATTCCGCCTCGACTGAATTCCTATCAAACCAACCGTCTGGTTTTTCGCTGAAGGAGTTCGAGCTCGACGTCCATACACCCTTCGCGGATGAACATGAACGCTCGATGGACTGTTGCTGCTTTGGTGCTTCTGTTCGGCTCCGGATGCCCTGCATCCGACAACCCCGGCGCTGGTGATTCGTCGGGCGGGTCGAGCTCCACGACGTCGCCCGACACGACGACGGGCCCGTCGCCGACGGCAGGCTCGCCCACGAGCGACCCCGGCACAACCGCCGATCCGAGCACCACCGAGCGAACGACGGGCGACTCCCGTACCACCGGCACCTCGCTTCCCGACGGCTCGGGGTGCTGCGAAGCCCATGCGGGCCCCGGTTGCGACGAGGCAGCCGTTCAAACCTGCGTCTGCGATGTCGACAACACCTGCTGCGCGTTTGACTGGACCGACAGCTGCGTCGAGATCGCCACGGGACGCTGCGATGCAACGTGTGAGCCCGATCCCATCGACGACACCACCACCACCGGCGACGACACCAGCGGTGGCCAAGTCACGACACGAGGTGGCACATCGAGTGGAGGCTTCTTCGGCAGCAGCACCGGCGCGGGACAAAACGGGTGCTGCTTCGCCGGCGACACCCCAGGATGTCTGCACGGCGCGACACAAGACTGCGTTTGCGCGCTCGATGACGCCTGCTGCAATGCGGAGTGGACCGAGGAATGCGTGGCGCTGGCCACCAACTCCTGCAGCGCATGCGAAGGCGACAGCTGCTGTGCGCCAAACGGCTCGCCTGGCTGTGGGGTCGAAGAGGTTCAGACCTGCGTCTGCGGTCTCGACCCCTTCTGCTGCGATACCGAGTGGGACTTCATCTGCGCCAATAGCGCCGTCGACGACTGCAAAGCCGTCTGCGAGTGAGCGCTACAAGCACTTCGCCCGAACCTCGGCGGCCCAATCGTCGAGGTGGTGGATTGTCGTCTCGAGCGGGATCGACAGGTTCTCGATCCTGCGTAGCTCCTTCGCGAGTAGCTCCTTCGCGCGGCGCAAGCGAGTCCGAACCGTGCCCTCGGGCGCATCGACGACCTCACCGATCTCCTTGGCGGTGAGCCGTTCCCAGAAGGAAAGTTCCAGCACAACCTGGAACTGCAGCGGAATACTGCGGAGGGCTTCGAGCAGCGAACGCTGACGACCGACCGCCGCCAGCACGCTCGTGGCTGACGGCGCAAGCTCGGCGATGGCGCTCACCCCGAAGTCCGGCGCCTGTCCCGAGGTTCGCTTGGCGCGGTAGTGGTTGAACAGAACGTTCCTGGCGATGCCGAACAGAAACGTCCGGAACGACGAGGCGTGTGCAAACCGTGCTCGAGCCTCGACGCAGCCGAGCAACGTTTGCTGGATCAGATCGTCGGCCGCGTCCCCGCCCTTGTTGCGAAAGAAGCGAGACAGCGCACCGAAGTGACGGTCGAACAACGCAGCCCCCGCGCCGCGGTCGCCCTCCCCCCACGCCTCCAGCAGTTCGCCGTCGCTTCGCTCCACCTCGGTATCGTCTCATGTCCGTCGACGTCCGCGGCTCGAAGGTCACACCCGAAAGTGCCATGGAGTTTGACCCCGGGACAGCTGGCGGCGAACGGCCGGGACGGGTTGGAGGAAACGACGCACGTACAAACTGTACGCACGGTCCGACGTCGTGCACCTCGGGCGCCGTCACAGCGAGCGTCGCTCGTACGACCCGAACGCGAAGGTCGCCCCCGCTTCGCATGACAGATTCTACGAAATTGGTCACAGGCCCACGGGGCGCCTGAAGGACCACCTCAGGAGCGGCCATTAGCAGTAGACATGTCGCTCATCGAGGAAGCCCAGCACTCGACCGTGGAGACTCGAACGGTGCCCTCCGGCCGCCTCTTTGGGGGGTTGGCTTGCCAGCGCGACTTCGCCTTCACGAGACGACTCGGGCTTGCACGAACCGAGCCCCGAACGAGCCTGCTCGCGGTGCTCCTCGCACTGACGCCACTGGCGTGCGTGGACGGTGCGACGCCGTCCTTGGACACAGACGGGTCTTCTCCTGGCGATCCGCCCTCGACGTCGGACGATGCTTCGGAGCCCGACACCGACGCGGACTCAGCAGGCGAGACGGATGCTGATGACCCGAGCGCTGGCGAGTCGGAGTGCGACGGCAACCCTTCAGACCTCGATGGAGATGGGGTGCTCGACTGCGTCGACAACTGTGTCGAAGACGGCAACCCCGACCAAGCGGACGCCGATGACGACGGTGTCGGCGACGCGTGTGATGCGTGTCCGGCAGACGGTGATCCCGATCAATCCGACGGAGATGGCGATGGCATCGGTGACGGGTGTGACGTGTGTCGCAACATTGGCGACCCCGACCAAGCCGACGGTGATGGCGATGGCGTTGGAGACGCGTGCGACGTTTGCCCTTCGGTTGGCGACCCCGGCCAAGAGGACGTAGATCGCGACGGCGTTGGCGATGCTTGCGACAACTGCGGAGCCATCCCCAACCCTGACCAAACGGACGACGACGCCGATGAGGTGGGCGACGCGTGCGCATGCGGGGCCGTGCCCCAACCATGCGTGGACGGCACTGCCGACGGCTACGCCTGCGAGAACATCGACCTCGTCTCGTTTCTCCCCGTGAGCGAGATGGGATTGAACCAGGCCAACGACCTGTGGGCTTGGACCGACGAAGCATCTGGCCGCGTCTTCGTGCTCCTCGGCGGCGACATCGGCGTCGCGTTCATCGAGGCGACCCATCCGTACTGTCCCTCGGTCGTCGGGTTCTTGGGTTCGGCCGGTGGCCCGTCGCTCGTCCGTGACATCAAGGTGTACGACGATCACGCGTTCATCGTGGCGGAGACCACGGACCACGGCATGCAAGTCTTCGACCTTCGGCGGCTGCTCGACGTGAAGAACGGTCCGGTCACCTTCGACGCCGACGCGCGCCACACCGGTTTTGGCCGTTCCCACAACATCGCCATCGATACCGACTCGGGCTTTGCGTTCGGCGTGGACACGAGCGCCTGTCGAGGTCTGTACATCATGGACATCTCGAACCCAGCGGCTCCGGCCGCCGTGACCTGCTACCCGCCGCCAGGAGACGCAATCCACGATGCCATGTGCGTCGTCTATGAGGGCCCAGATCAGGAGCACCAAGGTCAGGAGATCTGCGTCAACGCCAACGGGTGGTCTGGTTCGATCTCGGTGATCGACGTGACCGACAAAACGTCGATCCAAACCCTCTCCGAGACGCCGTATCCCGACGCGTTCTACACGCACCAGGCCTGGCTCACGGACGACCACGGATACCTGATGGTCAATGACGAGCTCGACGAGGTGAGTAGCGGGACCAATACGCGCACGTTCCTGTGGGACATGACCGACCTCGACGCACCGCAGCTCATCGGAACGTTCGAGCACGAATCGCCCGCGACCGACCACAACCTCTACATCGAAGGAAACCACGCCTACCTCGCCAACTATGAAGCCGGCGTACGCCTGCTCGATATCTCCCAGATCGCAACGGGAGACGTCTCGGAGGTGGCCTGGTTCGACACGTACCCTGCCGGAGAAGCGGCAGGATTCGACCAGGGAGGCGCATTCTCCGTCTACCCCTGGCTTCCGGACAACCTGCTCGCGGTCAGCGAATTTCGGTTCGATTCCTCGGGTGAAGGCGGCTTGTTCTTGCTCCGCCACCAGCCGCAGGAGACACGGTGAAGACCTGGATTCCGTTCATCGTCTTGGGCACGCTGAGTGTCTCCTCCGAGGCAACCGCCGGCGATGGCCTCCGGGTGCGCACGCCAGTCACATGGGAGGATGTGCCCTGCATGACGATCGTGGATCGCTCGGTCGATCCCATCCTTCACCTGCCCTACTCCGTTCTCGTCGAGGATGTCGACCTCACCCCGGACGAGGTTCCCGATGGGCGACGGCATCAGTTCTTCGCCTTCTGCAGAGACCACGACCCAACGGACGTCTTGCCGGGGTGGATCTCGACCGCGGATGTCGCGGCCGCCGAGGCCTTGAGTCTCATCGATACTGGTCGGGTGCCCGACTCATCGATCTTGGATCGTTCTGCTCAATGGCAGGACTGCGCGGTTCGAATCAACCCCGATGGCGAGCGAAGACGGATTACCTTTGCTGCCGCGGATGAGGGCGTACAATGGGATACGAGCGGCGTAGACGGGGGGGCATGGGCCCTCGAAGGCTTCACCTATGACCCCGCGCTCAGCCTCTGGTCACCTCGGCCAGGCGTAGTCAAAGTGGTCGATGATTCCGCCATCGAGGCCAGCGGGCCCGCGGCGGCGGTCATCACGGGTGAAGAGCTGGTCGAAGTGGACGACACCGTTTCGATTGAGGGATGCGTCAGTGCGATGCCAGGCTCGGTGCTCGACCTACGGTGGGCCAAGGTCGGGACGGATGCCTGGACGTCCGCAGCCTCGGACGTCCCGGTCACCGGCGACGCGTTCTCCTACGATGTGAGCTTCCCTCCCGAGATGATCGGTCAGGCAGCGCGCGTCCAGATCGAGGTCGAAGACCCACAGGGGCGACGGACGACGGCATTCATGTCCGAGTTCGTCTTCGTCCTGCCGGCTTCGTCCGGCTGCGGCGTCGGAGGCTGCGAAACAACCGGCGGTGAGGAAGGTTCACAGAGTACGGGTGAAGCCGGAGAGTCGGATGCCGAGAGCACGAGCGGGGCTCCTGACGGTCCAGCGCCCGACGGAGACGCGGACAGCTCCGACGTCACCGCGGGGGAGACCGAGGACCCCACCGGCGCCGTATCGTACGGCGCATCCGGTGTAGACGGCGATGGATGTGGCTGTGTGCACGATACAAACGCTCGAGGGCTCGGCTTCATGCTCGGTGGGCTGCTGCTCTTCCGCCGCCGCCGCAGGCCACGCTGAAGCACGCGCCCTCCTCACGGCGCGGTGGTCCGTTCGTCGTTCGAGCTGGACCGACTGATGACCGCGGGGCGCGGCGAACGACGAACGGAGCCCACTACGGCCGCTTCATCGTCCGAGTTCGTAGTCTCGCAGGCAGAACGGCGTCACCACCGGTCGGTCGGGGTTGCCCACCGAGAAAGCCTGACTCTCCACCACAAGCGCGCGGCGTCCGTCGAGAATGAACGTCGCAGCGCCATCGAGAGGATCCATGGGCGGGTCGAGCGGGGTCGTAGTTCCATCGGCACTCACGATCACCAAGGTCCCCCCAGCTTCAATCTCGGGAAACCCGTCGTTCTGCGCAACGACGAACGTCGAAGAATCGATCAGCTCGAGGCCATCTCCCGCGTCGAACTCACCGTCGATGACGGTCAGCGCTTCCGAGGGAAGTTCGGCTCCATCGTCTGCGGCGGACGACGAGAACCCCACGATGCGGCCATTGTTGACCGGCATCGTCGCCGGGTCGCTCCCATCAACGCCCAAGACGTAGACACTATCCGTTGACTCGTCGTACGCGATCCCGTTGAGGGAGCCAAAGCCGTCTAGCGCACCGTCGACGCCCTCGACACTCGCTCCGTCGAGCACAACTTCCATCTCGAACGGCGCATCGCCGTCGAGTTCGCCAACCAGGCTCGCGTCCAGACGCAAGACCCGCGGCGCCCCGCTGTCTGTCGCGTAGATGTTCCCAGCGGCGTCGACAATGAGGTCGTTGCAAAACTCTACGCCCATTGGCCCTGGGGCTCCCGACATTCCGTGAGCTGCGCGGACCTCTCCGGTGTCGGTATCGATTGCCACGATCTGGGCGTCTTCGCCCGGCGCAAAAAGGGAAGAGTTGCACACCCAGAGGACTTCACTTCCATCGAGTTCGGACACGACGCCCCCGGTAAACAGAGCCAACGCAGGGAACTCACCAAAATCGACGACGAGTTCTTCCCCGGGTTCCTCGCCCGCTGGGAATCGGAAGACTTGCCCTCGGTCGAGGGCCAATGACAGCGTCGTGCCATAGATGTCGCCATCAGGTGCGATCGCAACGCCTTCGGGAAACAGGCCTTCATCTTCGTCCGGGAACGCAAGGCCGCCACGGCCGCACGCCCCCTCATCCACTCCAGTGCTGGAGGACGTACTACTGTCGGCTCCCGTGTCCTGGTCGCCGGTCGACGGCTCTCCCGTCGACGTTCCGGGTACGGGACCCGTACCCGTCGTTGAATCGTCCTCGGTTGTGGCGCCTGCGGAGGTCATCGACGCGCTCGAGCTCGCGGTGCTCGCGTCGGTCTCATCAGAGCCCGTGGTTCCGCTCTCCTCCCCCTCCGAACCGGAGTCGCTGGGGCAGCCCATGAGAAGAGAGGCGACTGAGATCAGAAGCACGGGACATCCCCCGCGCAAAGAAGCGATCTGCATTTCGACAACCTAGCACCCCAGCCCTCGGCTTGCTCCAGCGGCCCCAGGCCTCTTACGTGAGGTATCAGAATCACCGTGCGGCAACTAGAACTGCCAGCATTCCGGATATCAACAGTGAGACGAAGGAAGCACAGCACCCACGGCATTGTCACAACCTGCACCCCGACACTCCCACGAGAATGAGACACCACCAATGCCGGATAGACAAGTGGGCAAGCAAACAACACTGGCATATTCCCAAAATGTGATCGTGACCGTGAATCCCGAGTCGGGTTGGGTGAGAGGTTCCAGCGAGAGGGCGCAAAGTGTCTACGAGTCCGAGACAGTGCGCGGATTCGGTTCTCCGCTGCGCGTGCGTCCACCCCCTACGGCATCCCCCCACCGCCGAGAGGGCCTTCAAGACCGAAGCGCGCAGCCGAGCACCGTGGCTGGAAAATCACTCGTCTGGTGGCCAGATCGGGGGTGGGGCCCAATCTGGGCCTTCGAGCAAGGGTGTCTCGAGTCCGAGACCGCGCGATCATGCGCGCGCTCTCGCAAAAGTCGAAAGTGCGTCTTCTCGCAGGCGAAAAATAATGTTCTCATACAACCTTTTGCAAGGGGCATATGCGTAGTTGCATGCTAGGGAGAGCGGGGTGGAAGGGCGACGAAGCGACGCACATGCGTCGTCGCACCTGTTCCGAGCACTGCTATCGATAGGCTTTATCTTGCCGTCTCCCGCTTGTGGAGGGGACACGGGCACTATCGAACAGAACGGAACCGAAGGTGGGGCGAATGACAGCAATGCAGAATCTGACGAAAGTGCGGAAAGTAGCGACTCCGGTGCTGAAGGCTATTTCAGCACCGACGAACGCTCCG
>CAYSPB010000060.1:0-25807 GCA_964432695.1 uncultured Nannocystaceae bacterium | reverse complement strand
GCAGTCCGCGGTGTCACTACCGTCCGGACACACGCCGCCCGCCGAGACCTCTTCACAGACGTCATTCATCGGCGTCGCGCAACAGTCGAACGCGTCGGAGCCGTCGGGGCACTCGCCCCCGGCGGCTTCTTCTTCGCAGACTCCGTTCATCGGCGTTGCGCAGCAGTCGAAGGCGTCGCTGCCGTCCAGGCACGCCCCCCCAGCCGCCTCCTCTTCGCAAACGCCGTCCATCGGCGTGGGACAACAGTCGAAGGCGTCGCTGCCGTCGGGACACGCACCTCCGGCCGACGCTTCTTCGCACACGCCAGCCTCGACCGCGCAGCAGTCGAAGAAGTCCGAGTTCTCGAAGCAGGCGCCCGTGCCGATGTTGGGCTCGTCGCACGTACCATCCTCGGTGAACGGACACGGCGGAGGCGGAACGCACAGCGTGTTCACGCAGAAGAGCTCGCCGTCGCACGTGCCCTCCTCTTCGTCGTCCGCGGATGGAACGCAATGACAGGCTGCGGTACCTGCGGGGCACGGGATGCAGGTATCGAGTTCGCAGCGCAGGTCCGCGCCGCACGAGAGGTCCTCGTCGCAGCCGCAGCCCTCGGTCCCCAGTTCGCACGCCTCGACGCCGGTGCTCGTCTGCATGGGGTCGGTCCCGGTCGACGCCGACGTGGGCGAAGCAGTCGTACCACTGCTGGACTCGACGGAACTGGAGGACGAGGACTCGTCCGGGTCAGCTGTCGTCGTCCCGCCGCTCGTCGTCGGGCCGAACTCGTCCGAGGGGTCCGCAAGCGCGGGAGCCCCATCGTCGCCGCACCCTGCCAGGCCCAAGATGAGGCCGAGCGCGGCAGCGCTGCGTCGACGGCGAAGCGTGGCCAGCCCAACGAGCAGCCACAGCAAGCCCCCCGATGATCCCCCCTCGGAGGTGGTGCACGAGCAACCACCATCGTCGTCGATCGCAACCTGCTCCCCGCCGGTAGGCGGCAGGGCCTCCGTATCGCCAGCGCTGACGCGACCAGTGCTGCTCTCATCGGACGCCGTGGTGCCCGTCGGCGACGGACCGGTGGAGGATTCACCTTGCCCGTCTCCGGTCGTCGGCTTGAGGTCGCCGGTCGATCCTTCGGGCTCGGGTGCCGGCGGCGGCGTCTCGTCGACACCGATGACCACGATGGACGAGGTGGTCTCATTGCCCGCCCAATCGGTCGCGACCGCGCTCAGCTCCCAGATGCCTGGCGGAAACGTCACCGCATTCCAGCGCCACGGCGGGTCGAGGTCGAGCGCGCCCTCGGGCACCACGCCATTGACCGCGAGCGCAACCGAGACCACCCCCGCGGGAAGGTCCGATGCGTCGGCCACGATGTCGACCGCCGCGGTCCCGTCCTCCGAGCTGAACTCGGCTCCATAGGTCGGTTCGGTGACGGCAACGATCGGGCCGACGTCGTCGGATGCGCCTTGGGGCGAATCGCCGCAGCTGGTCGGGAACTCGATGACCGGGCCGCCGCCGCATCCGTCTGCCCAGGACTTGCCGGTACCGTTCCACGGCTCGGTCGGTGCATCTCGGCAAGCGGGCGACGGGTTCCAGTCGCCACCGACGTAGTGGCAGGGCGTCGCGTCGATTCCGAAGCGCGCCTCCATCTCGGGGATTGCGGTGTGAATCGTCGCGTACCAAGCCGGGTACCCGCACTCGACCCCGCCCGACACGATGCCGAACACCCGCCAGCTCCCGTCGGGCAGCTAGATGTAGATCGGGCCGCCCGAGTCCCCGAAGCACGAGCCGACATCGCCATCCCCAGCGACCACGGCCCCCTCTTCGTCGATGAACTGCAGCGTCGTCTGCCCCTCCCGCTTGATCCCGCTGTTGTCGTTTTCGTCGAGGCCGAACCCGACGATGGTGACCTCTCGCCCCGGCGTGAGCAGCGTGGTCTCACAACCCATCAGCGGCGGCACGATGGGTACGTCGGTCACCGGCTCGGCGAGGCGGCAAAACGCTCAGTCGTCGTGGCGCTGAAAGCCGTCGAGCTCCCACGCCGGATTCGTGAAGCACTCCGCGGTGGGCACCGCGCGTCCCTCCCCCGCAAACACCTGCTCGCCGAACCAAACCGACGGGACGTTGTCACCACAGTGCGCTGCGTAGACGACCACCTCGGGGTGAATCAGGGTCCCGGTGCAGCCCCCCATGGACACCGTCGTCGGCCAGGCGCACGTGGGCGAGACGTCACCACCGATGACGTGAGACGGGTCCGATGGACATACGCCGACCGAGGCCGAGAGAAACAAAGCGGTGAGAACAGACGCAGCGTGAAGCATGGGTGCGAGATGCCCAGGGACGCGGTGGGCCGGTAGGACCGCATCCAGCGGGGCCCACAAGCCTGACACGGAATCCTCTCGAAAAGGTCTCGTTCCGTCCGACCATCGAGTCGACCGTCTCGACCGCTGACCCTTCGGGGCAGTCCATCGACGTCGACGGCGCGAGCCAGCCTACGTGCGCGGCTGTACGGTGAGTTCATGACGCTCTTGACCCGCCTTCACCGCCGACCGGCGCGTGTCCCGTCGCTCTTCGTGCTCCTGCTGCTCGCCGCCGCCCGGCTCACGCTCGAAGCAGCCGTCAGCCTCGAGCGCGCTTGATGTAGGTGATCGCGGTTGCGCGGGACACCTCGACCCCACGCGCATCGGTCACCGCGATCGTGTAGTGCGCGATGCGTCCGCCTCGAGAGACCTCTTCGACCTGCGCGAACAGGTCTCCCTCGGCGGGTCGCTCGATGTACGCGATGTTGACCTGCATGCCGATCGACGGGTCTTCGTAGGCGTTGCAGGCGGCGGCGAGCACGATGTCTGCGAGCGCGAAAATGAGAGCGCCGTGCGTCGAGCCCACCCCGTTGCGCTGCTGGGACTCCGCGGGCAGCCGACCGCGCGCGGTTCCTTCGTCGACTTCGAGCAGCTCGATGCCCAGAGACTGGGCAAGCTCGTCGCGGGCGAGGTAGGCCGCGGCGTGGTCCAAAGGCGTAGGCACGGCGCACCGTAGCACCGCCATCCGAACGATTCGTCTGTTCGCACCTCGAAATCGTCCGCGAGCCTCCGAACACGGATCCTGCCGGCCTGGCTTGCCCCGTGGCTGTACTCGATCCGTGCCGCGGGGATCCCCGGAGGCCAGCGCCACCAACCGGTTGTTCGCCTCGGCGTGCGGGCCGTAGCGACGTCACGCCTTCCTGTTCGTTCATCGTCGATGCTCCACGCAAAGCGCCCACGTCCGAGCGACGGACGTGGGCGCGCACTTCGGCGACCGACCGACTCAGCCGGGGTTGAGCACGAAGGGATACGTGACCATCACCGTGCCGCCACCGTCGGGCTTGGGGAAGCGCCAGCGCTTGACCGCCTTTGCGACGCAGTTGCCGACGTTCTTGTCCTTGAGCGACGTCTCCGCCACCACCGCCATCGGCACCTTGCCCGTCGCACCGATGCTGAACTGCACCTTCACGCGGCCGCGCAGCGTGGGGTCGCGAACCAGGCCTTCGTTGTAGCAGTGCCGCACCTGGTTGATGTGGTTCTGCACGACCCGGCGAACGATGTCCTTGTCCAGGGCCCCGCGAACGACAGACTTCGTCGCGCGCACGACGGGCTTGCGTCGCTTGCGCTGCTGAAAGCCCGAGCCGCGCCCTCGGCTGTAGCCCACGTCGTCACCGCCGCTGCCCACGGAGCCGATGAGGCCGACCTTGCCCAACCCGAGAACCCCCTTGCCATCGCCACCTCCGCCCCGGCCCGTTCCGACGAGTCCGAGACCGCCGTAGCCGTGCGCCTCTCCAACGTCGGTGCCGGTCATGTTGCCCCAGGCGTCCATGTCGTCGGTCCCCATGGCAAAGGCACCGCCGTCCGGAGACGCCAAGAAGTGACCACTATCCTGCTGGATCATGCCGAGAATACCGGCTTGCCGAGCCTCGATGTCGGGCGAGAAGTTCCTCAAGAGCTGGACCGCGGCGTCCTTGGGGCCCTTCATCGCGAAGCGATGCCGTTCAGCCACCTTCGAGTCGGGCTTGCCCATCTTGCCTTCGGCCCCGCGGGCACGATGACCGGGATCACCGGGTTCCGACAGCGCCTTGTCGTCGACGTTGGCCGCATCGTCGGGAACGATGTCCTCATCCTTCTCCTCGTTGGGCTGCTGGATGTAGCCGACGAAGCGGTTGAACGACTGCGCGTCGTCGAGGGCGAGGTCCCCCTGCTCGGGCATCGCAAGCTGCGCGAGGCCCAGGAGCGTGCCAATGGCGGCCAGCGATGCTGCGTTGTAGAGCCAAAAAGACTTGTCCGAGTCGGCGCGGCCGGCCACGACCTTGCCGGGTGCCACCGAGTTGACGTGGAACGTGACGTCATCGTGCCGGATTCGGCAGCGGGCACCGGAAGGCAGCGAGAAGGCAAACGCCGAACCGTTGGCCGACGCTTGGCCCGAACTGACGAGTTCGGTGAGACTGTACATCTGGTCGCCGACCGTGACGTGTCCATCCATGCCCGGCGCAAACTGAACGCAGGTGTCGCCGGTAGGACTCTGGGAGACCAGCGGGAACGCGGCCGGGCTGGGAAGCGCATTGGCGGGCGTCGCGAACGACGTGTCCTCGCCCTCGCCGATCGTGTATCGGCTGCTGTCCTGATCTCGCAACCGCGTCATGCCGATGCCTAGCGGCACCAAGCCCAAGAACGCGAGCGCAATGCCCAAGCCCGACCATGACGAGCCAGGTGCGGCGGGCGTGGGACGACCTGCAGTGGCCGCATCTGCCTTGGCGGTCTCGTACGCCGCCCAAGCATCGCCTTGCATCACGGTCTGCGACGCAAAGAATCCCCCACCTCCCAGCAGCATTGCACCGCTCAGCGCCAGCCAAGGCACGGCCCTTCGGCGACGTCCACGGCGGCCCACGTGCTGCACGTCGAGCACCGTGTTGCCGTACAGCGCCATGACTTCGGCAACCTCGGGAGCGTCGGCCTGCTCGACGTCACCGATGCCCACGACGGCGGCGGGACGCTGCGCTCGCGCGGGGCTGGGGACTCGCGCAACGGCGGGTGCTGCCGCCCGCACACGCACCTGGTATGGACCGCAGGAGAGCGCGTCGCCCTCGTGCATCGCGGCGGATTTTTCCACGAGCGTACCGTTGAGCTGCGTGCCTGCGGTGCTTCCGAGGTCGACGACTCGCAAGCCGCGGTCACCGACCTCGATGACCGCGTGCATGCGGGCGACGGTGTCGTCTTCGAGTCGGATGTGCGACGACGAAAGTCGTCCGATCTTGATGACGTCTTGGGACAGTGTCGTGGCTTCGACGAGCGCATCGCCGCGCCACACCTCGAGTTGGATCGGTCGGGGCATGAGAGTCTCCGGGCGCACCGTCCCTGGACCCCTCGGGCCGGACCTCCTCACGGACGGCCAGCGAAACAACTGGGGCACGAGGAGTGTCCTGCGCGAGCAGGCGGAACGCATGCGGTTACAAATGCACTGACAGCACCCATCCCCGAAGGTTCCGCGGCGATCGATTTCTTTCGACCTGCTGCCGCGCCTATACTCCGGCGGCTTTGACGGAACCTCGATTTTCATCCCGATGGGGCATGATCCTCAGCGTTCTAGGGATCGCCGTCGGCACCGGCAACATCTGGAGATTCCCTCGCATCGCGGCCCAAAACGGTGGTGCCGAGGGTGCCGGAGCCTTCTTGGTCGCCTGGCTCGTCTTCCTCTTCGTGTGGAGCGTGCCACTGATCATCGCCGAGTACGCACTGGGGCGTTCGGCTCGCAACGGCGTCGTCGGCAGCTTCGTGCATCACGGCGGTCGACGGCGCGCTTGGATGGGAGCCTTCGTCGCCCTCACCGCGACGGCGATCATGTTCTACTACTCGGTCGTCGCCGGCTGGTGCATCCACTACCTCGGCGCCGCGATCGTGCAGCCGCTTCCGACCAGTACCGAAGACTCGACCGCGATCTGGGAGGGGTTTCAGAGCAGCGGGTTGCCGGTCGTGTTTCACGGCATCGCCATGCTGGTGAGCGTCGTTGTGGTCCGACGGGGAATCGGCTCCATCGAACGGATCAATCGCGTGCTGGTCCCGACCCTTCTCGTGATCGTGCTGCTGTGTATGGTTCGCGCGATCTCCCTACCGGGCTCCAGCGACGGCATCGCCTACCTGTTCACGCCGCAGTGGTCACAGCTGGGCAACGCCAATGTGTGGCTCGAAGCCCTGACGCAGAACGCCTGGGACACCGGCGCCGGCTGGGGACTGATCCTCACCTACGCGGCCTACATGAGTGCCCGACACAGTGTGGTGAAGAGCGCGCTCATCACCGGCATCACCAACAACGTCGTCTCTTTGCTCGCGGCCATCACGATCTTCGGCACCGTGTTTGCCGTGCTCGGCACGCGTATGGCGCAGCCGGAGATCTTGGCCGTGATGAAGGACAGCGGACCGGCCTCCACCGGCCTCACCTTCATCTGGATGCCACAGCTGTTCGCCGTGATGCCGCTGGGCAAGCCGCTCGCGATTCTCTTCTTCTTGGGGCTCTCGTTCGCCGCGCTGTCGTCTTTGCTGTCGATGGTCGAGCTCGCCGCGCGGACGCTGGTCGACCACGGCGTCGAGCGGCCCAAGGCCGTGCTGCTCGTCGGCTTCGTCGGC
The DNA here is from genome assembly GCA_964432695.1 of uncultured Nannocystaceae bacterium. Lineage (GTDB taxonomy): Bacteria > Myxococcota_A > Polyangia > Nannocystales > Nannocystaceae > CAJXVA01. The sequence continues at coordinate 19,186 of CAYSPB010000060.1, read as the reverse complement.
TTCGCGCTCGGGATCCCCTCGGCGATCAACCTCGACATCCTCAGCAATCAGGACTTCGTGTGGGGCGTCGCGCTGATGCTGTGCGGCCTCTTCGTCGCCCTGCTCGCCAAAGACGCCGGCCTCGCGGCCTTCCGCGAGCGCTTCGCGGCCCAGGACGGAGAATGGGACCCTGGGTCCGCCTGGGCGTTCGCCCTGCGCGCTGTCGTCCCGACGCTCGCGGTCGTCTTGCTCAGCTGGTGGCTGTACCTGTCCGCCACCGCCTACGCCCCCGACTCGTGGTGGGATCCGACCGAGCCATTCTCGGTGATGACCTGCCTCGTGCAGTGGGGCGTCGCAGTGGGCGTGCTCGTGCTGCTCGGCAAGCGGCTCGCCGCGCCTTTCGAGGATGACGACGCGTGAGCATCGTCCTCGCCGTGACCCTGGGTCTGTTCGGCACCCCGCTCGAGCTCGAGTGGGCTGCACCGGACACCTGCCCGACGGCCACCGCGATCGAAGCCCGCGTCCGCGATGCGGTGGGTGAGACCCAGGGTCCGCCGCTACGTGCCGCCGCGCGCATCACCGCGCCGACCCAGGGTTCGTTCACCGTGGAGCTGACGCTCTCCCAGGACGACGCACCGCCGGCGCGCCGAACCCTCTCTGGGGCCACCTGCGCTGAAGTGAGCGACGCCGCGGTCCTCATCTTGGTCATCGCGATCGATCCGGAGGCCGCCGCTGCCCTGCCCCAGCCGTCGTCGTCGGACCCTGGGTCCGTTCCGACGCCACCATTGGACCCAACGCCGCTCGAGCCCGCGGCTTCGGAACCCACCTCGCCCAAGCCGGGCCCATCCGCCGTCCCCGCTCCCGCCCCGCCCGACGAAACGGACCCAGGGTCCGGCCCCCCGCCGCCCAAACGAACGGACGAACCTGCGCGCGTGCCCCCTGCGAACCCAGAGACCGACCCTCCGCCGGCCCGCAACCGTCCGAGCCGTCCCAAGCCCGGCGTCGACCTGCTCGCCGCAGGCGGCGTCGGATTTGGCATCCTCCCCACCGTCACGGGCACCGTGGGCGTACAGGCTGCCCTGCTTGGTGCCCGATGGCGCATCGAGCTCGGGGGCACCTACGAAACGCCGACCAGCAGCAGCGCGCCAACGCGGCCCGAGCTCGGCGCCCGCGCCCAGCTGTGGTCGGTCGAAGCGCGAGGCTGCGGGACCCTGGGACGGTCCGCCATATCCGTTCCTCTGTGTGGGGGCGTTCGCGCGGGCCTGTTGCACGCCGAGGGCACGGGTGCGCTCGAAACGACCGACCGCGCCGCCTCGCCGTGGATCGCGCTCTCCGTCGCGCCCACCGTGCTGTGGCGCCCTGCCTTCGCCAACGCGAGGTTGCTCCTCGGCGCGAGAGCCGAAGCCTCCGTGTCGCTCACCCGACCCGGGTTCAGCACTGCACAAGGCAGCACCATCCTCGAGGGCGGGGCCGTCGGGGGTCAGTTCACCGCGCTCATCGGCTACGCCGTCCGCCCTCGCTGAATCGGCTCACTCATCCGCATGCGCCGCCTGCGACAGCGCGTGGCGATGTTCCTCGATGACGTTCATCAGCAGGAGCGACTCTCGGATCAGGGTCACCGCCGCAAAAGCCAGGCACCCCACCGCGAGCGCGGACAGCCCGAGGACGGGGGCCATCGCAGCAGCGTGGGTCAACGTCGCCATGCCACCGAGCAGGCCCGAAACCGCGAGGAAGGCCGACGATGCATACAGCGCGACGAGGGCGTTTCGGAGCATCCGGGCTCGCCTGAAAAGATGCTCGGAGTCCCCGTGCACGTGCATGGTGTCGCCCTCCCGGCGGTGCAGCTCCTCGTGAAGCTGGCCGAACCGCATCGCGGTCGACATGACCAGCAGCGCGACGCCGGGCAGCAGGGCCAGCGGAGTGATCCAGGTGCTCGCGTCCTCCATGCCCTTGGGTATCGCACCGACCCGGTTGAAAGTTTCTAGGCAGAAAATACCAACGACTTCATACCTTTGTGCCGACCCAGGGTCCGAAGCGGTACGCTCCGATCACGACCGTGGGCCGCGACGGACAAGAACCCGGCGTGAAGGCCCGTGCGCCACGCGCCTCGACCGGTCTCACGGGGGATGATGACACCGCGACGCTCGATCTCGGCCAGGTCTACGACCGCCACGCGGCGTTCGTGTGGCGAGCTGCGCGACGGCTGGGCGTTCCGGAGGCAGCGCTCGAGGACGTGGTGCATGACGTCTTCGTCATCGTGCACCGAAGACTCGGGGACTACGACGGCCGTGCGGCCCTCACCACTTGGCTCTACGGGATCACGCGAGGCGTTGCGAGTAACGCTCGCAGGGGTCGCGTCCGAGAACACCGGCGGATCGAGCGCGCACAGCCCAAACCGGCCACGCTGCCGCCGACGGACGACCGGACCCAGCGGACCGAAGCCGCGGCGTTCGTCCGCTCGTTTCTCCGGTCGCTCGACCCCGGCAAGCGAGAGGTATTCTCTCTCGTCGAACTCGAAGGCTACGCGGTCAAGGACGTTGCCGCGATGATGCGCATCAACGTGAACACGGCCCACGCCCGGCTCCGCGCCGCGCGTCGGGCCTTCGCAGAGGCGGCCGCTGTCTTTCGCGGTGACGCACCGAGGCGCGAGCGGGCATGAGCAACCCACGGAACGACGACCTCGCGCCGGCGGATCGGGACCTGCTCGCGGCGTTCATGGCCGAGGAAGATCTGCCGCAGCCCACCGCAGCCCGCATCCGCGCTCGCGTGCTCGACACGGCGACCCCCCCCGCGCCCGAGGTCGCCCCGGTCGTCCGCGGACCGTGGGTCATCGCAGGCGTCCTCGCGGCGGCGGCCGCGGTGGTCCTCGCCGTTTCTCTTCGCGACGACGCAGCCCGCGTTGCCGATGGACCCAGGGTCGAACAAGCCGCCGACCAGGTCGAATCCGCCGACCAGGTCGAGTCCGCCCGCTCGGTCGCCTCTGCGCGGAGGACCGGGACCCCATCGGTAGCCCCCTCGTCTCCAACGCCGCAAGCGGTCGTACCGGAGCCTGGGTCCGCGACACCGCCCAGGGGCATCGACGTCGCACCACGCACCGCCGCTGGAGGCCCGATCCGGACACCCCGCATCCCCGGTTCGCCGGCGAAGGATCCTGGGGCCATGCGACGAACGCCGTCCGAGACCACGGCGGACCCAGGGTCCGAACCCAATGCGGCCTCCTCCCTGGCCGAGGAAACGCGCGCGCTGCGGCAAGCCCGGGTGTCCCTGCAAGACGGCCGTCCCCAGGACGCCCTTGCAAAGCTGGATCGTGCGGCGCGCGACTTCCCGCGGGGCCTCCTGGTGGAAGAGCGCAGTGCCCTTCGGGTGCTCGCCCTGTGTGACGCGGGTCGAGCCAAAGAGAGTCGAGCTGCGGCCACCGCGTTCACGCTCGCGTACCCAAGGTCCGCCCACGCCAAGCGCGTCGCGAATGCATGCCGCGCGGCGGATTAATTTTCGAAAACGAACACGACGGCCCCGTCGAGCGGACCATCACCATGTGTCAGCGACGCTGACCTCTACTCCTGACCTGGAACCTCATGATGATGAAGAAAAGCTTCTTGTTTGTTGCCTTCGCTCTGTTCGGCGCCAGCGCCTGTGACCTGCCTGACAAAGACATTGGCGACGAGAGCGAAACTGCGGCTGGCGACAGCGGCGCGCCGGGCGACGCGTGCGAACCGGGAGAAACGGTCCCGGCCGCCGACGGCTGCAACACCTGCAGCTGTGACGACGACGGAACGCTCGCCTGCACCGAGATCGCCTGCGAACCCGACTGCGAGCCGGGCAGCACGGTCCCTGCGGGCGATGGCTGCAACACCTGCCTGTGCAACGAAGACGGCTCCCTGTCGTGCACGGAGATCGGCTGCGACCCTGGCTCGTGCGAAGACGGCGACGAGATGCCGGCGGGCGACGGCTGCAATACCTGCAGCTGCGACGGTGGCGACTGGATCTGCACCACGATCGACTGCGGCCCCAGCGACTGCGAGCCAGGCACCACGGTCGACGCACCCGACGGCTGCAACACCTGCGAATGCCTCGACGACGGCTCGCTCGCCTGCACTGAGATCGACTGCGACCCGGCGCACAACCCCTTCGACGACAACACGCTCGCGTTCTGCGGCGGGCCGACCGATGCACTCTTCGTAGAGTCGGTCGTACTTGAGGGCGACCTGCTGACGGTCGGCGTGTCGTACAGCGGCGGATGTGCCGAGCACCGGCTCGGCGGGTGCTGGAATGACCCGAGCTTCCTCGAGATGGACCCGCTACAGACGGAAATCATCATCGCCCACGACAACATGGGCGACAAGTGCGAGGCCGAGATCTCAGACGAAGTCGTCATCGACCTGTCGACCATTCGCGAGTCGGTTGGAGACTCCGCGAACAGCATCATCGTGACGCTCAAAGGCTACGACGGATCGATCGAGTACACGTTCTAGCGCTCGATCCGCTACCGTGGGCCCATGACCGCCGAGGAACCTCGGGTCGTGGGCCCCGGTTTTCACGCCAAGGTATACGCGATGGTGCGCCGCGTCCCGCCAGGACACGTGGCGACCTACGGCCAAATCGCGACGCTGCTCGGCTCCCCCCGCGTGGCCCGGCAGGTCGGGTTCGCCCTCGCTGGCGCGTGGAGAGCGGAGGCGACGAACCCGGTCCCGTGGCACCGCATCATCAACGCCAAGGGCGGCATCTCCACCCGCGGCGACATCGGCCTGGGCCTCGACCAACGCACCTTGCTCGAGGACGAGGGGGTCGAGTTCAAAGCCAACGGCACCGTCGATCTTTCGCGGTACCGATGGCACTTCCCGGACGTCGAGTTTCCCGAGGATCCGGTGAACCCCCGCTGAATCGCAGGTCTGCCACAACCGAAACGGCTGCTCGACCGGAACAGAAAGACCAACCCATCGACGACCCCTGCGGATAGACCCCCGCTGCAGGCCGCCGCCGATGATCAGACGCACGCTTCTTTTTCACGAACTCGCGCCCCGACGAAACACCACGGCGTCGTCTTGCGTCGAGGAGGGGACACGATGACGCGAGCGGTTCAGCGGAGTGTGGGTGTTGCGATCGTGGTTGCCGCCGTCGGGGCTGCCGCCTGGTTCGGCGGCGTGGTCGGACCCGGATCCGATGGGGAGGTTGGCGAGGCGCAGGCATCGGCCGGCGAGCCTGAACAGGCGCACCGGGTCGAAACCGAAGCCGCGGAACGCGGCACGATCGCTTCGCACATCGAAGCCACGGCCAACTTGGTGGCCCAGCGCTCGGTTTCGGTCGTCGCCGAAGCACCCGGTCGCGTGACCAAGCTCGGCGCCGAAGAGGGCGACGAAGTATCCGCAGGCGCGCTTCTCGTAGCTCTCGACGCCACCGACGCCGCACGCACGAAGAAAACGGCGCAGATCAAGCTGCACGCCTCCGAAGCGGCACGAACCCGCACCAAAGCGTTGGCCGACCAGCGCCTGGTCGCCGCGGAGGAACTCGACACCGCGATCACCGACCGCGACCTCGCCAAGCAGGAACTCTCGGATGCCGAGGCCACGCTTCGCCGCGCCCGCATCCGGACGCCGTTTGCCGGCCGCATCACCAAGCGCACCGTCGAACGCGGGCAGTACGTCAACGTGGGCGATCCCTTGTACGACGTCACCGACTTCAGCACGCTCGTCGCCCGCATCCACATTCCCGAACGCGACGCAATGCAGCTCGAGGTCGGCCGAGACGCCGATGTGGTGCTGCAAGCCAAGACCGACGTGACGTTCGCGGGTCGAATCCAACGCATCGCGTCGGTCGTCGACGTCAAGAGCGGCACCGTCGAAGTGACGATCGAGGTTCGCGACGCACCCGACGAGGTCCGCTCGGGCAGCTTTGTCAGTATCCGGCTGCTCCGTGAACAACACGACGACGCCGTCCTCATCCCGCGCGAGGCGGTTCTGGTCGACCACCAGGGTGAGCATGTCTACGTGATCGAAGGCGACGTCGCACGACGCCGTACGGTCGCCGTGGGTGCCACGGAGGCCGGCCGATCCCAGATCGTCGAGGGCCTCGAGTCTGGCGAGTCCATCGTGGTCGCTGGGCACGGCGCGCTGCAAGACGGCGCCGAGGTCGAGGTCGCCTCGAGCGAGGCGGGCTGATGCAGCTCGTCGACTTTTCGCTGCGCCGCCGCGTCACGGTGGCGATGTGCGCCGTGGCGATGGTCCTCTTCGGGCTCGTTGCGTTCTCGCGGCTGAAGATCAGCCTGCTGCCCGACCTCTCGTACCCGAGCCTCACCATCGAGACCTCAATGCCCGGCGCCGCACCGGCCGAGGTCGAGCAGCTCCTCAGCCGCCCCATCGAGGAACGCGTGGGCGTAGTGTCGGGCGTCGAGCGGATCACTTCGCTTTCCACGCCCGGCCTGTCCCAGGTGACGGTCGAGTTTGGCTGGGGTCGCTCGATGGACTTCGCCGCCATCGACGTTCGCGAAAAGCTCGACGTCCTCCGTCTGCCCGACGGCAGCGAGCCACCGATCCTGCGCCGCTACGATCCCTCCGCGGACCCAATCCTTCGTCTGTACCTCACGACCGACGGCGCCGCAGACCTCGACCTCCTCACGCTGCGGCAGATTGCGGAGGAGCGGGTCGAGAAGGACCTCGAGAGCACGGAGGGTGTCGCCGCGATCGACGTGCGCGGCGGTCTCGAGCCCGAGATCGAGATCGAGCTCGATCCAGGTCGGCTCTCGCTCACCGGCCAGACGCTCGCTGGCGTCACCGAGGCGCTGCGTAAGGCCAACATCGACCAGGCCGGCGGCAGCCTGTACGAACGCGAGGCCCGCTATCTCGTTCGTTCCCGCAACCGCTTCGGCTCAATCGCCGACATCGAAGCAACGGTCCTGTTCGATGAAGACGGTCGTCGCGTGACCGTGGGCGACGTCGCGACGGTTCGCCGAACCCACCGACAGCGCGAAAGCGTGACCCGCCTGGGCGGCCTCGAAGCCGTGGAACTCGCCCTCTTCCAAGAGGGCGACGCCAACACGACCGCCGTCGCGCGCTCGGTTCACGCGCGGCTGGAACTCGTGCGCGAACGGTTACCCGATGGCGTGGCGCTCATCGTCGCTGCCGATCAATCCACGTTTATCGAGGCATCGGTCGACGAAGTCCTCCAAGGAGCGGTGCTCGGCGGGGTCTTCGCGGTCGTCGTTCTGCTGTTGTTCCTCCGCGACTCGCGAAGCACCGCCATCATCGCGGTCAGCATTCCGGTCTCGGTCGTCTCGACCTTCTTCTTGATGTACCAGACCGGCACCACGCTCAACGTGATGTCGCTGGGTGGCCTGGCGCTCGGCGTCGGCATGCTCGTCGACAGCGCAATCGTCGTGCTCGAGGCCATTCACCGGCGACGGGAGCAGGGCGCGGACGCCGTCGAATCCGCACGGGCGGGTGCCAGCGAAGTCGGGCGTGCCGTCGTCGCCTCCACACTCACCACGGTCGCCGTGTTTCTGCCCGTCGTGTTCCTCGAGGGCATGGCCGCGCAGCTCTTCCGCGACATGGCGGTGACGGTGTGCTTCTCGCTGCTCGTTTCCCTGGCCGTCTCGCTCACTCTCATTCCCATGATCTCCGCGTTGGGTGGGTCCGAGGACAAGCCCGATGCCCGCCCACCCGGCCGCGTCGCCCGCGTCCTGCTTGCTCCGATCGCGTCGTTCCGACTCGGCGTGGCCACCATCGTCGCCGGCTGCGGGTGGCTGCTTCGCCCCTTTGCGGCCGTCTTCAACGCCGCGTTCGGCCGCCTCGCCGCGGCCTATCCGTCGGTGTGTCGCGCCAGCGTGCGTCGCCCCGGCACGGTCATCGGCATCGCCGTCCTCGCGTTCGCGGCCACGGTCGCCTCGGTCCCGCGCCTGGGCCTGGACCTCATCCCGAGCCTCTCACAGGGGGAGTTTGGCTTCGCGCTCGAACTGCCGGCGGGCACACCGCTCGCGCGCACCGACGCGGTCGTTCGCGATGCCCAACAGGCGCTCGTCGATGATCCTCGCGTCGACCGAATCTCTTCGGTCGCCGGCGCATCCGCGGTGAGCGGTTCGGCGGGCACAACCGGAGGCGAACACACCGCCGCGCTGTCGGTCCGCATGGCCGAAGACACGAGCGCAAGCGATGAAGCCGCCGTCATCGAGGTCTTGCGAGGAGCCTTGAACGATGCGGGCGTCCGGCGAGCCCGACTCACACGTCCGGCCGTCTTCAGCCTGCGTCGGCCCGTCGAGCTTCACGTCTTCTCCGAAGACCTCGCCGCTCTACGCGACCAGGCCGACGCCCTGCGGGCCGACGTGGCCACCATCGACGGCGTCGTCGAGGCCCACTCGTCGGCAGACTTCGGCAACCCCGAGGTGCAGGTCCGCTTCGACCACGAGGCAATCGCGCAACTCGACCTCCGCGTCGCGGACGTCGCCGCTTCGGTCCGGGCCCAGCTACAAGGTGACGTCACCACGCGCTTTCGACAGGGTCACCGAGACGTCGACATTCGCGTGCGCGCGCTGCCCCGCCAGCAGGCCACCCCGGCCGACCTGCGCCGCTTGATCGTCGCCAACCGCGACGGTGCGCCCATCTTGCTCGACGCCGTCGCCGACGTCGAACTCGGGACCGGCCCCAGCGAGATCCGCCGCCTCGACCAGTCCCGGGCCGCCGTCGTCTCCGCAGACGTGGCGGGCCGAGACATGGGTGCCGTCGCGGCCGACGTCACCGCCGCAGCCGATGCCGCGCGCGCCTCGGGCGTCCGCATCGAACTGGCCGGCCAAGAGCAGGAGATGTTCCAGTCGCTGCGCTCCTTGCTGCTCGCGACCGCTCTTGCGGGCTTCTTGGTCTACGCGGTGATGGCGTCGCAGTTCGAGTCCCTGCTGCACCCGTTCATCGTCATCTTCACCCTGCCGTTGGGTGCGATCGGCGTGGTCGGCTCGCTGTTGCTCACCGGAAGCTCGATGAGCGTCATTTCGATGGTCGGAGTGGTCATGCTCGCGGGCATCGTGGTCAACAACGCCATCGTGCTGGTCGACGCGATCAACCAGCGCCGCGCGGACGGCATGCCCAAGGCCGCCGCGATCGTCGCCGCCGGCCAAGACCGCCTCCGACCGATTCTGATGACGTCGGCCACCACAATCTTGGGCCTGCTGCCCCTCGCGCTCGCTCAGGGCCCCGGCGCCGAGCTTCGCCGCGCTCTCGCCATCGCGGTGATCGGCGGCCTCGTCGTCGCCACGGCGCTCACATTGGTCGTGATCCCGGCCGTTTACCGCCTCGTCGATCGCAAGACCTACGCGGAGCCCCCGGCATGAATCTCGTTCGCCTCGCGCTCGATCGTCCGGTCACCACGCTGATGCTGCTCATCAGCATCCTGGCGGTGGGCATCATGGGCCTCGTCCGGCTACCCCTTGCGTACCTGCCCAAGGTCGACGTCCCGTTCATCGTCGTTTCGATCCCGCGGCCCAACTCGAGTCCACTGCAGATTCAAGAGGAGGTCACCGAGCCCGTCGAGGAAGCCCTCGCAACGCTCTCGGGCATCGATACCTTGAGCTCGGAGTCCACCGCGGACTCGGCCGTCTTCTTCTTGCAGTTCGACTGGGGTCAGGAACTCGACATCGTCCGCATGCAGGTCAGCGAGACCCTCGAGCGCGTGCGACCGACCCTGCCCGAGGACGCCCAGCGCGTCACGATCTCCTCCTTCAACACCGCCGACATTCCGGTCGTGCAGGCACGCCTTTCGGCCCAGAGCGAGGATCTCTCGGAGAGCTACCCGATGCTCGAGGCGCGCATCCTCGACCCGCTCCGCCGAATCCCCGGTGTTGCGCGCGTGGACCTCGATGGCGTCGCGCCGCGTCAGGTTTACGTCGACCTCGTGCACGACCGTATCACCGAGCACGGCATCGAAGTCAGCGACCTCGTCGCGCGGCTGCAGAGCGCGTCGGTCGAGATGGTACTGGGTCAAGTTCAGCAAGGACACACGCGTTACGCGGTCCGGGGACTCGGTTCCTTCGACTCGCTCGACGCCCTGGGCGCCGTGTCCCTCGGCGTGGGCAACCTTCGCCTGCGCGACATCGCCGAGCTCAGCTACGAGGAGCCGCCCATCGGCTACGGGCGCCATCTGGGCCGCGAGCAGGCCATCGGGTTGTCGGTCTTCAAGGAATCCACCGCCAACACGGTCGAGGTCGTCGATGCGGTGATGAAGACGATCGAAGAGGACATCGCGGCCGACCCAACCCTCGACGGCGTCGAGCTCTTCGTGTGGGAGAACCAGGCCGACGAGATTCGAGCCGGTGTCGACGGGCTCCAGCGTGCCGGGCTGATGGGCGCCGCAATGGCGGTGTTGTCTCTGTACGCCTTCCTGCGACGGTTCAAGTCCACCCTCATCGTCGCGATGTGCATCCCCTTCTCGGTGCTCGCCACCTGCGGAGTGCTCTACTTCATGGGCAAGACGTTGAATCTGCTGTCGATGATGGGCTTGATGCTCGGCGTCGGTATGCTCGTCGACAACGCCATCGTGGTGCTCGAGGCAATCGACCGACGGCAGCAAGACGAGGCAGATGCACGAACGGCCACGCTGCAGGGTGCCGGCTCGGTCACGGTCGCGGTCATCGCAGCCACCGCCACGTCGCTCATCGTATTCCTGCCGCTGGTGCTGGGCTCGAAGAGCGAGCTGACCACGTGGCTGAGCGAGGTCGGCGTCACGATCTCCTTGGCGCTGGTCTGCTCGCTCGTCTCCTCACTGACCCTCATCCCGCTGGTCGCGTCGCGCTTGCTGCGGCGAACGCCAACGACGAGCGCCGTCCGGCCCGCCACGCCCTCGTGGCTCGAGCGCGCCTACGTGGGGGTGCTGCGCTGGTCGTTGCGACACAAGAGGTGGGCCACTGTGCTCCTCCTCGCCGCCCTCGGCATCGGCTCCATTCCCACGGCAACCGGCATGGTGGCAACCGAGCAGTTCTCGGGCGTGGTCAACGAGCGTATCGTCGTGCGCTACCAGTTCGAGGATTTCCACTACAAGTCGCAGGCCGAACGCGTCGTCGACCAGGTCGAAGAGGCGCTGTACGCCCACCAAGATCGATTCGAGATCGAGGAGGTGTACAGCTACTTCTCCGAGAACGACGCCGCCACGACGATCACGCTTGCCCGCGCCGACCTCGATGACGATGCGATCAAGGCTCTTCGCGCCGAGATCCGCGCAGAGCTCCCTGACGTGCCCGGCGTGCGCCTGGGCTTTTGGGGCGATGACCAGGGCAGCGATACCACCCGCTTTTCGCTACAGCTGTACGGCCGCGATGGCACGGTCCTGCGTGAACTCTCCGCGCAGGTCGAGACGATGCTGCGCGAGGAGGGCGACGTCGTCGACATCGGTGGGTCGCTGGAGCGAACGCGCAACGAGATCCAGGTTCGCATCGACCGCGAGCGCGCGCAGCGACGCGGCATCACGCCCGAAGACGCCGCCGAGGCGTTCGGGTTCACGCTCGGTGGCATGATGCTGCCGCGGTACCGCGACGGTGACCGCGAGGTAGACACCCTGCTCGCCCTTCGGATCGAAGACCGTGCCGGCCTCGACGACCTGCGGGCGATCGCCTTCCCCGTGCCTGGCGAGGACCCCGTCCGCCTCGGCGACATCGCCAGCTTCGAGTCCGTTCCGACCCCGCAAACCATCGTCCGGCGCAACCGCGAAGGCAACGCTCGGGTCGGCGCCACGTATGAGGGCGAGGCTTGGGACGAAACCCGCCAGCGCATCGAAAAGAAGATGAACGCGCTGGAGATGCCGCTGGGCTACGCGTGGTCGTGGGACAACCGAATCCTCGAGCAAGACGACCAAGACGCGCAGATGGGCGTGAACTTCATGCTCGCGCTCGCGCTCGTGTACCTCGTACTCGCCGCGCTCTTCGAGTCCTTGACGCAGCCGGTCGCCATCCTGGTCTCCATCGTGTTCGCCCTGCCCGGCGCCGCGTGGCTGCTGGCCATCGCCGACACGCCGCTGAACCTGATGGCGCAGATCGGACTGCTGATCTTGATGGGTGTCGTGGTCAACAACGGCGTCGTGATGCTCGACCGCGTTGGGCAGCTTCGACAGGCCGGCATCACGGGCGACGAAGCGTTCGTCGAGGCCGGACGGGACCGCCTACGCCCGATTCTGATGACGGCATCCACCACGGTGCTTGGGCTCATGCCCCTGGCGGTCGGCGGCTCCGCCGTGGGCGGCATGTTCTACTTCCCGCTCGCGCAAACGGTGATGGGCGGCCTCATCTCCTCCGCCGTGCTGACGCTGCTCGGCTTGCCCCTGGTCACGATCGGCGTGGAGGCACTCGCCCGCGGCATCCGGTACGTCGCTCGCTATCGAGGCTAGCGAAGGTCGTCCCAAGCCCGCTGCAGGCCGTGGCCACGCAGCAGCATGCTCAGCACCGCCAGCGGCGCGGCGCCCTCGACCGGAGCCAGCGGTACGGCCGCCATCACCCGCGCCAACCAGAGCTTCACCGCGTGGGTCCGCAGCACCGCGGCCACGGGGCGGCTCGTGAATCCCTGGTACGACCACAGCGACGCGCGTACGTACAGGCGCTCGGCCTCGTCTCCGGATGCCTCGGCGACCACGCTCGACGCAAGCTCGTCGTCGAGCAGATGCAGCGTTCCCACCAGCCAGCGCAAGCAGCCCAGCACCCAGTCTCTGGACGGGCGCCACGCCGCGTGCCGGCGCAGGAGATTGGACGCGCGAGCATGCAGTGACGCGACGAAGGGCCCCAGCTCGGGCTCGCTGGGCTGCCCCTGCGACCACGCGTCGGCCAACGTCCAGCAGAGCGCGGCAGGGTCCTCATGCTCGAGCCGGACCAGCGCCTCATCGACGGCCGTCCGAACCTCGCTCGGTGTCCAGTGAACGCCAGCCGCCACGCCAACGGCCTCAGGCAGCACATCGATCACCGTGGTCTCCGACAGGTCACGCCCCAGGCTCCACGCCTCGCCCAACGGACGGCCCAGCGTCCCACCGGCGGAGTCCAACACGCACGCGCATTCGGGCGTCACCGAGACCCGCACCGCGATTCCGTCGGAGGCCGCAACCGTGGGAAACGCCGCACACGCCCGCGGCTTGGCGTCCACACCCGCGCTGCGATGGATCTCGCATCGCCCGTCGTCGCCGAGAAAGCCACAGCCTCCATCATGCGCAAACGGGACGCCCAGCGGCGTCGGTGCGCTGCCCTTCGAGGGCGTGAACCATCGCTGCGGGGGCACGCCACGAACGGGCTGCTCCGGCATTGCGGCCCGCGCCCGCGACCGGTCGTGCGGGGTGGTGAGAATCGACCCGTACGCGCGACAGCAGCCTCCGCCGCCGTGGCACGAGAAGCGATACCTCGGCAGGGACTCCACCGGCATCATTGCCACGCTCGCGTCGCGCGGCCGCGGCGTCACGACGTCGGCCGCATGCTCGGGTGGGCCCTCCACGAGCGCGTCGCGAGCCGCCAGCTGCTCCAGCAGCGCTTTCACCGACGCTTGGCCTACGCGCGCACCTGCACGCGTCGCGGCCGCTACGATGCCCAGCACGTCTCGCGTGCCATCGGCAGCTTCGAGTACGGCCCACGCTTCCACCGAAAGCTCGAGGTGGTCACCGCGCGCCTCATCGTGCAGGACCACCCGCTCTCGCCCGGCGATGACATGGCGGCGGGCAAGTACGTGGTCGGCGAGACGCGGACGCCCGAGCTCAGCGGCCAAAGCGGGCGAGGACTCCGGCACCGAACGCGGTGCCCTGGGGCTTGTCGGGCGCTTCGCCGTCTCGCGGCGGCAGCCGACGCTTCTTCTTCGCCGACGGCTTGCCTTTGCCCTTCACCGCACTCACGCGACGACGTCGACCGGTCTTGCTCGTCGCGCGTTTGATCTGTTCCTTGCGGGCTTCGAATGCCTCGGGCGCCTCTCCCTGGAACGGCGCGGCGGGCTGCAGCGCGTCCACTGCCATCGTGTGCTGCTGTGTTTCCAAATACGGCGCCGCTGGCTGCAGCGACTGAACGGCCATCGTCCGAGCGGGTTGGGCAGCGTCAGCCGGCTTCTTGCGCGGCGCAGGGGTCGCCCGGGTCGGCGGCATGCTGACCGACGCGGCCGGGCTCGGTGGGACGGGAGCCGCGGGGACCTTCGCCGGGTGGCTCACCGTCGGCGCGTCGTCTTCATCGTCGATGGTGATCGTCGGACGCACCCTGACCGGTGGCGTCTTCACCTCCGCCGGCGGCATTTTCTTCTCGAGCTTCATGCGTGCCACCGGCCGCTTCGGCGGCACGGCTTCGAACACGTTGGTGCGCTCGACCTTCGGCACGGACTTACGGCGCGGGCGAGGGTTCTTCGCGTACTCCGCAACGATCACTTTGCCGCGGGGGTTCGTGGTGACCTCTTCGTCGACGTCCTCGATCAGCGCGGCCCGGACGACCTCATGGGCGGTGGTCAGCTTGCGACCACGCCGCTCCACGGGCTCGGACTCGGGGGCTTCCCAGGTCGCGGCACGCCGCCGGGGAACCTTGCCGCCGAGCGTCGAGGAGTCCGCGAGAATGCTGTCGACGAGGTCCTCGACCTCGGCATCAGGCTTGGCGGTCGCGTCCGCCGAGCGCGCAAAGTCGGCAAGCTCGGGGTGCCCCGGGTAGCGGCGCTGCAGGATCGAAAGCAGGTCATAGGCCTCGTCGAGCTGACCCTGCCGTAGGAAGAACTTCACCTCGGCGAGGTCCCCGGTCAGGTTGGGCCACCCGCCGGGTGGCGCGGCGACTTCAGCGACCCGCGCCCGGATCTCGGTGTGCTCCATCGGCGCCGCACAGTAGCCGCAGTACAAGAACCCGGCGGGGTTGTTGCGCCGACACGCATTACACCGGCGAAACTCGACGCGGTTGAGCGCGCTGAGTCGACTTCCACACGTCGGGCAGTTCTCGTCTTGCTGCGTCATGGCGGACCCGTGTGCGACGATGGAACACACCCAGCGCGATGACAAGGGGTGCCACAGATCGGCCGAATGCGGCACAGATCGTTGGCCCAGCGTCGATCGTGCACGACTTGCCGCCGCACCCGACCGCGCGTCCGGCTACGCTGCTGCGCGTGACCGCGCGGTTCGAGCTGAGCACCGAGCGCCTCCATCTGCGGCGCTTGGGAGCTGAACACCTCGACGAGCTCGTCGAGCTGGACAGTGATCCGGCGGTGATGCGTTTCATCACCGGCGGCGAACCGACACCGCGGCAAACGTACATCGACGATCTGCTGCCGCGCATGACCGCCTTCGAGGAGAAACCCTATGGGTTTGCGGCCGCCTACGAGAACGACGCATTCGTCGGGTGGTTCCATCTCCGGCCGTCGGTGGCCGACGCCTCGGTTCTGGAAATCGGCTATCGGCTACGGCAGGCCGCGTGGGGCCGTGGACTCGCGACCGAAGGCAGTCGAGCCCTCATCACGTACGCCTTCGACACCTTGGACCGATCCGTCGTGGACGCGTGCGCGCTACCCGAGAACGCGGCGAGCATTGCGGTGATGAAAAAGTGCGGAATGACGTACGCCGGCCGGCTCACACACCCGCGCGCCCACGTCGAAGTCGTGCGCTACTGGCTGCAGCGTCCGTGACTCACGGCGCGTCCTTGTCGATCAGCGCGCCACGAGGGATCTCGTCGAGCACGACCGGCTCGACCGCGTAGAGCGAGGTCAACGGGACGTCGCTGGTATATGCGTGGCACACGACGCAGTTTCCGATGTCGCTGGGCCATGGGGGCATCAGCTTCATTTGGCCCACGTAGTCCTCGAGATTCCGCAGGCGCTCGGCCGCAACGTAGGCCACCTGTTCCTTCGCGCGAGTCCGCGGCGGACGGATCGTCTGCAGCTCTTCGTAGATCGAGCGGGCCTGATCGAGCTGCTCCAATACGGTGTAGCCCTCGGCAAGCTCGAACATGAAGTTCTCATAGGTGTTGGGGCACTCCTCGGGGTCCTTTGCACCGCGCCGCATCGCGTCCCATTCGGTCCGGACCCGGGCAAAGTAGGCCACCGCGGCCTCGACCCGGTCACGTTTGCCGAACGGGATGTTGCCCGCGAAGAAGAACGCGAAGTTACCTGCGAGCGCGGCGAGTTCGACATCGTTGGGATGACGCTGCACCCGCGTCGCGAGCGTGTCCTCGAGGTCTCGAATCGTGGACAACGCACCCAACAGCTGCCCTCGGTTTCGCGCTGAGAGGATGGCACCCAGCTGCGCAAAGCTGTACGCGACGAACTGGTCGGTTCTCATCTCGTCCACCGCCACGTCGCCGAGGTGGGCCGCGTAGACCTTCACCTGCATGTCGGCCTTGCTGTCATCGCCGCCCACGGCACGCAGGTTGTAGAAACGACCCAGCGATCGGGTCAGCTGCTTGTCGTTCGGCGTCAATGCGAATGCGGCTTCGAGGTCGGCCTCGGCCCGGTCGCGGAGCGACAAAACGCCGCTGAGCGTGAACTGCATGTGCGCCAAGCCGGAACGCTTCAGGGCCCGCGCGTCCGTAGGGTCGTCGTCGGCGAGGCGGGCCAACGAAGCCAACGACTCCGCTTGCGCGGCCGTCAGCTCGAGGTCGCGTCGCAGCGGCGTGGGCGGAGCCTCGATGGGCACCGGCTCGGGGCGACAGCCCGCGAGGGCCACCAGCAACGCGAGCGTCCGCCTCATTGCGCTCCGTAGGCGTCGACCTCGGCCAGCCAGGTCGACGCGCGGGCGTCCGAGGGCATGCGCCAATCGCCACGAGGGGAAAGCGCGACCTGCCCGACCTTTGGCGCATCTGGGGTACAGGAGCGCTTGAACTGAAAGCGGAAGAACCGGGTGAGGAACAGCCTCAGCCACCTCTTGAGGGTGGCGAGATCGTAGTCGGTTCCAAAGGCCACCTGTGCGAGGTCGAGGATTCGGGCCGGTCGCGCGCCGCGTCGCACCAGTGCGTACAAGAAAAAGTCGTGCAGCTCGTACGGGCCGATCGCTGACTCGGTGAGCTGCGCGATCTGGCCATCCGCGTCCGCCGGCAGCAGCTCGGGAGAGATCGGCGTGTCGAGGATGTCGAACAGCGTCGCGCGGAGCTGGTCTGGGTTGCCCATGGACCAGGTACCCACCTTGTCCGTCGCGACCCATTGGATCACCGATTGGATGAGCGTCTTCGGCACCCCGGCGTTCACGTCGTACATCGCGATCTGATCACCGGCATACGTCGACCAACCCAGCGCCTTCTCCGAGAGGTCGCCCGTGCCTACGACGATTCCGCCCTCGCGGTTGGCTTCGGTCATCAGCAGCAGCGTACGCATGCGGGCCTGCACGTTCTCGAGCGAGACATCGCCCAGCGCAGGGTCCGTTCGCAACCGTTCCATCATCGCCTCGAGCGTGGGTGCATCGTCGGTCGCGGCGTGGCCGACGAGCCGCAGCACGGCGTGGCTGACCTCCGAGATCGACAGCGTGCGAAGCGGGGCGCCCAGCGCCTCCGCCAGCGACTCGGCGTTGCCACGCGTGCCGTCCGTGGTGCCGAAGCCGGGCATCGTCACGCAGCGAAGATCGGTGCGCGGGCGGCCGAGCAGGTCCAGCGCCCCCGCGCAGACGAGCGCTGCTTGGGTCGAGTCGAGGCCGCCCGAGAGGCCCAAGATGAGCTTGGGCGAACCGATTGCCTGCATTCGGGTCGCGAGCGCGTTGGTCTGAATCTCGAAGATCTCCCAGCAACGGTCGCCGAGGGTCGCCGGGTCACGGGGCACGAAGGGATGGCGGGCGACCTCACGCTGCAGCGGCGGCACGACCGACGGCGGCGCCTCGAAGGGGACCGTCCGCACCGGGACCTGGTTGTGCGCGGCGCAGTCGGCAAACGTACCGGTCACCCAGCGATCGTGCGCGAGGAACTCCAGATCGAGGTCGGCCGTGACCAGCTGAGCGTCACGATCGAAGCGCTTGGACTCGGCAACGACCCGCCCGTTCTCGCAAATGAAGGCGTCCGCATCGAACGCAAGGTCGGTGGACGATTCCCCCGGTCCGGCCGCAACGTAGACATACGCACACTTGCCACGGTCGCTGGCAGACGTTGCCAGCGTCCGTCGCAGCCGAGCCTTGCCGACGGTGAAGTTCGACGCCGACAGGTTGCAGATGACGTTGGCACCCGCGCCGACGAGCTTGGTGTGCGGCGGAACCTGAACCCACAAGTCTTCGCAGATCTCCACGCCGACGACGAGCTCGCCCGCCCGGAACAGAAGGTCGGTTCCAAACGGCACGTCGCGACCACACACGCGCGTGGTCGAGCCGGGCGCCACCTCCACGCCGGGACGGAACCATCGTGCCTCTTCGAACTCGCGGTACGTCGGCAGGTACGACTTCGGAACGATGCCCAAGATGGCGCCGCCCTGGACCGCGACAGCGACGTTGTAAACACCTACGCCATGGCGCAGCGGCATGCCGACGAGCGCGAGCGGGCGCAACGATGCGGATGCCTGTACCACCCGGCCCAAGGCGGCTTCGGCTTCGTCGAGCATGTGCGTGTCGGCGAAGAGGTCACGCGCGGTGTAGCCGGTGAGTCCAAGCTCGGGAAACACGACCACGGCATCGTGCTGCGCGTCACTGCGCTGATGCAGCGCGACCGTGGCTTCGGCATTTGCCTGCGCGTCCGCGACGACGCAGGGCGCCACCGCACCGCTGACCCGGGAGAAGCCTTTCACCCTGCGACAATGCCGCGCTGGGCGAGCCTGTCAAGGCACCACACCGTCCGGGAAGCGCTGCGACGCCACTGGAATGCACCGAACCCGTGCTAGGTACGAATGCGCGACCATTCGATGAGCGACCCCGACACCCGCATGGCTCGCATCCTCGCGCGCGCAGCCACCATGCAGCAGGCGCGCGACGACGAAGTTCGACTCGAAGCGCTCGAGGAGGCCGCGGCCGAGGTCGGCATCGACCGGGCGCTCGTGCGGCGGGCCGCGTGGGAGCAGTCGGTCGAGGCCACCGCGCCCGCCACGTCCTACGGCTTGCCCACCCGCGTCGCGCAGCGGCGCTGGCTCGACGTGGACGTCGCTGACCCCACGGTTCGTGGTCGCCTGCTCGCACGCCTCGACACCGTCTTCGGGGCGCAAGGCAAGCGCACCGAGGAGAACGGCACGGCAACCTGGAGCGCACGCCACATCGTGGTCACCTTTGAGTCCGAGGGCGGCGGCACCTTCGTGCAGATCAGCGAGCGCTTCGTGAACACGGCCAGCAGCATGCAGGCGATGGGGCTCACCCTCGGGCT
>CAYSPB010000059.1:0-25985 GCA_964432695.1 uncultured Nannocystaceae bacterium | reverse complement strand
TGCGCATCCCGTCGGGCCGGATTCCCGAACCTGGTGAGTAGGTGTCCCGGAGGAGCAGGGACGGTCCGGCCGGACTCAGGCGCCAAGGCCTGCGAGCCACATGGCCGCGGCTTCGCCGAATCGGGTTCCGTCTCCGTCATTCGCGGCCTCTCGCGCCAATGCCATGGCCCGTTCGCGGTCTCCGTCCGCTTCCACGATCGCCTGCGCGAGGGTGAACTTGGCTTCCGCAAGCTCCGGCCGGGGAACGTCGGCGCTCTGCATCGCGTTCAAAGCCTCTTTCGCAAGACGCAACGCCTTGGCGGTTTCGCGCCGGCGGGCTGCAACTTGGGCAAGCAGCATCACGGTATGTGCTGTGATCGGGTGGCTGGAGCCGAGGGTTTCCTGCTTGATGGCGAACGCCTGCTCAGCGAGCGCGCTGGCTTCATCGACGAATCCTCGCTCCAGCTGGACTACACCCAGTCCGTGAAGCGTGTCGGCGACCCGCGCGTGGTCAGGCCCGAGCGTCGCGAGGTTCATTTCGTGGGCACGTCGAAGCAGGGGCTCGGCCTCGTCCACGCGGCGAAGCGCGTGCAGCATCGCCGCTTGGTACTCCAAAGCGGTCGCCAAGGGCGGGTGATTGGGTCCGTACTGCGCCGCGAAGAACTCTCGGACGTCTTCGTAGCGCTCGATCGCCTCCTCGTAGCGAAACATTGCACCATCGACGATCGCCAGGTTCATGACGATGGTCGCCGCATAGTCGCTCTCGAGCCCGACGGTATCTTCAGCGATTTTCAATGCACGCGAGTACGCTCGCTCGGCCTCGTGGGGACGCCGTGCCGCGAGGAGCACGGCGCCGAGGTTGATGAGGCCGCCCGCAACCGAGAGGCTGCTCGGACCATAAGCCCGCGTCCAGGTGTCGAGGACTTCGCGGTTCAGGCGCTCTGCCTCGGCCAGCTCACCGAGTGCGAGTGCAGAGCTTGCGAGGCCCGCCTTGGCGTACGCGACTTCGGGATGCGTTGGGCCCACGGCCGCCTGGAACAGTGCAAGCGCCTCTCGTTGATGGGCGGCCGCCGCGACGAAGTCATGCTCATCGAGCGCGACGATGCCCAAGCCGGCGTGGGCATCGGCCAGTCGATACAGGTTCGGCTCCCCGTCCCCCTTCGCCAGCTCCATCAGGGTTTCGAATTCGTCCGCAGCCGCCTTGATGTCGTGCATGTCGAACCGCAAGTGCGCGCGGGCGAGCACGGCGCTCATGCGAAGTTCGGCATCGTCGAGGCGCTCCAGCTGGGGCGCAATGGCGTCGATCCACGCGAGGCCTTCGGAATGCTGACCCGCACCCGACCCGAGCGTGAATCCAAGCTGAATCGCCGCTTGGGCCGCGACCTCAGCATCACCGAGTTCGGTCGCCATCGCGTAGGCGCGCCGTAGCTCCCGCTCTGCGCCCTCGAAGTCGCTCGTCGCGACCAATGCGGTGCCGAGGCGCTCGTGTAGCGCCGCAACGACCGGCGGGTAGTCCACGTTTCCTAGAACGAGCAGCTCATCCGTGGCGAGGTCTCGAACGAGGAGAGCCTTCTGCGCCCTCATGAGCGCATTGAGGCGTGGCAGCAAGGCCTGCGCTCGGTGCACCCGCGCGCGGTCGGCAGGGTCCTCCGGCATCGGATGGACCGGTCCCGATGCTGCCGGTAGCCGGTCCAGCAAGCAGCGATGCGGGGAGGGAATGCCCAGCGCAACCTCCATCGCCAAGGGGACCTCGGAGCGCCCCAGTCGTCGCAGCACGTCGGCCGCGGCGTTGAAATCGCGCTCACGCTCATCGAGACACGCGAGCCGGGCTGAGCGTTCGCGAATGTCCGCGGATTTGGCCGCGCATACGGTCGCACGCACTCCAACCTGCGCCTGCTGCCAAGCGTCCAAGGCCTCGCCAACCCGCTTCGCCATCCCGGCAGCATCGGGGTGAGACCGCCCTCCCAGCTCCTCCACGACGACGCGGACCGAGTCCTCGTCCGGCCCGCGGTTGCACGCCACGGTTGGCGCCGCAGCCGACAGCGCCCACGCAAGACCAAGGCCACAGACCGCGACGACCGGCGCGAACAGCCACCACACGTACCGGCCGCCCTGGAGTGCAGCGAGTTCGTCGAGCAGGGCGTCCATACTCGGCCAGCGCGCCTCGGGATCTCGTGCGAGACCGCGTGCGAGCGCCTTCTGCAGGCGTGCAGGAACTCGCTCCCGATGCGACGATGGAAAGATCGGTCCGCGCTGGGTCTCTTCGACCACGGCTTCAGGGCGATACAGTGGGAAGGGCCGGTAGCCGTAGATCGCCTCGAACAGCGCCGTGCAAAAGGAGAACTGATCGGCAGCGGGGCCGACGGATTCCCCCAGCGCTTGTTCGGGTGCCATGTAGGCAGGCGTCCCCTCCACGAAGCGGCGGGGCTCGGTCCTCATCGTGCTGTCGTTGGACGAATCGCCAGGTGTCGTCACGGCGTCGCTGTGGAGCACGGCCTGCGCCAGTCCAAAGTCGACGACCTTGACCGCCCCGCCGCACGTCAAGGCATTCCCGGGCTTGAAGTCACGATGCACGATGTTGCAGCCGTGCGCCGCGGCGAGACCACGTCCGACCTGGATGTAGACGTCGACGCAGGCTTTCCAAGGCCGCTCCACATCGCGCTGCCACGAGAGGAGCGTGTGGCCCTCCACATACTCCATCACGATCGCCTCGACGCCGTCGATGACGCTAACCTCATACACCTGGACGACGTTGGGGTGAGAGAGCTTGGCGAGCGCGCGCGCCTCGACCAAGGCGGACGACTCCATGCCCCCTCGCATCCAACCGGTCAGCAGCTTCAATGCGACGGGTCGAGCGAGCGTAGCGTCGAAGGCCTTGAACACCAGGGAGCTTGCACCGCGCCCTACGTACGCGTCGATGTGATAGCGACCCAATCGCATTCCGACGGCGGAGGCTGGATGCTCCGGGTCGAAGGGAAGCGTGTGGGAGCGATGACCTGGGTCATGTTCGTCGGCTTCCTTACGACCGGCAAGCGGCCGTCTGGGACGCGGAACCGTGTCGGCGCTCGCCAACTTCATGTACTCGAACCGCTCGGCCATCTCGCCGCTGTTCAATGCCCGCGCGAGACGAAATCTTTCAAGATTGGATCGGTTCCAGCAAGCGTTTCGAATCGTGAACGTGCACGTCGAAGTCTACGCTTTGCGGTGGCCAATGAAACCCCACACGACTGCGCAACGTCTTCGAGCTGCATGCCTTCGACGTGGCGAAGAATGAAGGGCGTTCGCTCGGTCTCGGGCAGCTTGTCCATCACGATGTACGCACGTCGGAGTGCAGCGAGAACGCCCGCGCTTGCAGCAGTGGACGGCAACGTGGGGAAGAACTCGGGGCGTACCGTTTCGCGGCGCCGACGTTCCGCCGAGCGGCGACGGATCAGATCGCGAACCGTGTACACTGCGATCTTCGCGACCCAGGGTCCGAGCTGCGACCGCGTCCCACGAAAGCGACGAACGCTTCCTAGCGCGCGAACGAAAACCTCATGCACGACGTCGGTCGCATCGACGTCCGGCCCGAGCAGTGCGCTCACCGTTCGCTGAACCCGCCGGTTGTGCTCGTCGAAGAAGGTCGCAACGGGGCCGGGTTCGCGCCGCTTCAGCGCAGCCAAGAACGCGGCTTCGTCCATCGATGCGCTCCGTGCGGAACGGCGTCGCGACGGTGCACATGCGCTGCCTGTTCGGCCGTCGAGTACCAGTTCCGCGGCGGTTCCCACGTTGCTTCAGTATGGAGAGGTCCGTCGTTCGGCTCACTTTTTTCGGAGCCTTCACCCAACTTTTTGCGAAACGGAACAAAAGTCGCACGTAAAACCATTGACTCAGCGCGATGCCGCTCGGCCGAGACCGCCAAAACGTGAGCCGTGCATACGGACTTGCGACACTGAGTCCCCGCGGGTGCCATGCTCGACGGGCCCATTGGGGGATGGCCGCCGACGAGGGGCTCCCGCCACGGCGATGCACGCGTGAACGATCCCGACCAGCCCGACTCCGAAGGACTCGACGCCCTGTCGAGCGCCTACGAATCCTATTTTGAAAGCACGTACGCCGCGTCGACACGAAAGCGCGCCCGGCTGCGCGCGGACTTGATCGGAGCGCCTCCTCCATCGCCGTACCAACGCGTCCGGATCATCGGCGCGTTCGTGGCGGTGGCGATGCTCGCTGCGTTCGTGGGGTGGTGGGCACGAGGCCAATGGGGAGACGAAGAACCCACCGCGCAGCCGCAACCCGCGGTGGCGGAACCGACCGAACGAAACGAGCCAGCTGTCCCGGCGGGATGGAAGGATCTTTCCCAAGCGGGCAAGCCACGCGAAGCATTCGAAGCGACGCGCCCCGAGTTTGCGTCATTGCTGAAGAGCTCGAACGCGGACGACGTTTGGGACCTGGCAGGGTTGGCTCGCTTCGCCTCGGACGATGAACGCACGGTCCTGGGGCTGCAGACGTTCCACGAGCGGTTCCCGGACGACCCCCGGGCCACCCTCGCCGCCTACCGCTTGGCCACGCACTACTTGGCCGCGGACGAGACCAAAACGGCGCGGCGGTGGCTGGGCAGCGTCCTGTCCAACACTCCTCCGGGCGACGTCGAACACGAGCGGGCACTCTCCCAGCTGATTCGACTGTGCCGGAGCGAAACGGCGCCCGGCTGCGGGCAGTGGGCGCGCACGTACCTGGAACACTACCCCGACAGTCCCGATGCCGACGACGCCCGCGGCCTCATCGACGAATCCGCGCAGAAAGGTGTGGCACCGACTCGAGAGTAGTCGCATATTAGCCGACATGTACGTGCTCGCCGTACTTATGACGCTCGCTGAGCCCGACGGTACCGATCCCTCGGCCAGTGCGCCCGTCCGCGAGCCGGAAACGTGCAAGAACGCCGAAGACTCCCCGGATTCGCCGACGACCGACGCCTGGGCCGACGGCGGCTTGTCCCTCGCCTCCGCGGCCCGCGCATCGGACCCAGGGTCCTTCACACTGCGACCCTGGGTCCGTTGGGCCGAAGATTCCAAGGGAAACGCGCCCGGCTTTCGCCTCGTCGATCCCGAGGCTGAGACCAGCTGTGCACCCCCAGCCTTGATGGAGTGGGTCTGGGTGGCGGCAAACCTCGTGCAGCCTGCCAACTCGACCACGCCTGGCCGAGGCCCATCGCCGGCGCTCAAGACCGAGTTCGGGCTTCGCACCGAAGTTCGCCTCGGCCTGATTCGGATGCGGGCCGAAGGTCTCGCGCGGATCGATGCACGAGGCACCGCCACCGACGCAGCGACCTCGCTACGCATGACGCCCAAGGGCCAGATTCACCTCGAGGCCCACCCCACCGACCAGGTGCACTTCGGTGTCGAGTTCAGCCACCGTGACGAGCACGGTCTCGGCGCCCTGCCGTCATCGACCCGAGGCATGGCTCGCCTGCGCGTCGGGTTCTAGACAGACCCCCTCTCCACTCTACAGCGTGGCCGGTGTCAGCTCGAAGAGCACCGACTCCACCTGATACGGGTCGCCGAGTCGATAGACGAAGTCGCTCGTCGACGAGTCCTCCACGCACGTCCCCTCCGACGTTTGGCGATAGAGCGTGCCGCCCTCCAGCGACTCGACCTCATGGAAGGACAACGCATCCACGCAGTCGACCCGGTTACGAACGGCAGCAAACGGGAGTTCCTGGTTGGACCGAGTCCCGCGCTCTGTGCACTCGTCGTCAACGAAGCGGGCACTCCCGGCGATGACCCAGACCCGCTCCGGCACACACCAGGCCCGCTCTCCATCCTCCCAAACCACGCACTCATCCCCGGTTCCGGCATCCACGAGGGTCCTCGAAACACGAGGCGTTCCGTCAAACGAAAGGTACCGAGCCGTGACCCCGCCTTCTCCGATCTGCAGACGCTGAATCGCCGGAAACGCGGCAAAGCTCACCGCATCGCCTCGCCTCCAGAACGCGCCCGACTGCTCCTCACACTCCGCCAAGGGTCGATACACCGTATCGAGCGGCTCTGCGACGGTGTACGCAGTCTCCGGCGGGGCCGAGCCATGCGCCCAATCGACAGCGTGCGTGGGCACGTCGTCACACGACTCATCTGCCAGCGTTCCCAATACGTTCAAGCCCCGGCAGCCTGGGTCTTCGGTCGCGCTCGAGACGAACCCTACCGGGCTGGGAATGCAAACGTCGAACTCGTCGGCACATGCGCGTCCAGCTGATTCGACGAGCTCGAGGCTCTGCCAAGCCCCGTCCTCCGCCAGGATGATTCGGACGCCTTCGACCACCTCCATCTGTGCCGAGACAAACCCTCCGGCGTCGACGGCCACGAGCGCATGCGCGACGTCTCTTTCGAGAATCTGCTGCGATTCACAGGTTCCGTCGCTCAGCAGGTTGCCCAAAAGCTGGAGTTCCTCTCCGATCTCGAACGGCTCTCGGACCGACGGCCCCGGACCACAGTTTCCCCGCGACACATACGTGAACGCTCCCTCAGCTCGAGCATCGCAGGCATCGCGAACCACCGCTTCGCTCTCGCATCCGTCCGTCTGCCGCGCCCCTCGAAACGCCGCATCGAATCCAATCAAGCCAGTGTCTGACTCTGCCGCCGTCGACGAGCCCCGAGGCAAGCACCGAACGACACCGACCGGATCGCGCGCGAAGGTGCATTCGATCCCCAGGCTCTCGTCCACGAAGTAGTGCAGTACTTCTGCCCCTCCAGCCGCCTGAAGCACGTGCGCAGTCAGTCGTGTTCCGCTTCCGTACGGCGCATCGGGTAGAGCGGAGCCCCCGGTCGACGAACTGCCGTCCATCGGGCCCTCGGAACTTTCGGAACTTTCGGAGCTTTCGGAGCTTTCGAGCGTCGACGTCGAACTCGCGCCCCGGGACGTCTCGTCCGTCTCCACGGCGGCTGTTCCGGGTGCTCCGCACCCCACCAGCACGAGGCTCAGTACGACGAGTCCGACCCTTTTCGTGGTCATCCCGTCGGTTATACCGACGCGTGGATGCCGGCCGATGGGTCTTCGCCAGGACGGCGTTCCGTCAGCGACCCGCAACCGCTTCTCGCAGCTGCTTGGCCCAGCCATCGAGGTTCTGCAGCGTGGACGAGAGCTGATCGCCCGAATCGATCGTATCGCGAAGCGCCTGCTCGAGCCGCTCTCGAGCCCGGCGGATTCGGCTCTTCGCAGTGCCGACGGGGATCTCGAGCGAATCGGCGATCTCAGTCATCGTGAGGTCCTCCCAGTAGTGCCACTCGAGGAGGATTTGCGACTCGAGCGGGATTCGTCGCAAGGCGAGGAGAAGGGCCCGCTCGTGCTCGCGACGAGCCACGACGGAGCTTGGTGAAGCACCCATGTCCGCCACCGAGACGGAGCCAAAATCGACGCGCTCGCTGGAACGCTGACGCTCGCGGTAGTAGCGGTACAGCTCCGACTTCGCGATGCGAAAAAGGTAGGTCCGGAACGAGCACTCACCGCGAAACTGCGTGGGCGTCTTGAGCAGTGCGGTCATCGTCCGCTGGATCATCTCCTCGGCGGCGTCGTCGACCTTGTTGCGAAAGAACCGCCACAGCTCGTCGAAGTAGCGCCGCAGCAGCGTGTCGGCGGCTCGGACGTCACCGCCGCGCCACGCATCGATCAGCGCCACGTCGTTCGCACTCACTTCGCGGATGCTACCTCGGCTTGCAGCGCTCGGCAGCTTTCCAGCTCGGGGTGTCCCTCGGCTTCGTCCCCGAGCACCGATTCGAACATCGCGAACGACTTCGCGAATCCAGCGCGCGCGGCCCCGCGTTCTCCGAGAGCCGCCTCGGAAGCCGCCTGCTGGCAGTACGCGATGGCCAGGTCGACCGACTTGGGTGCGGTCTTCTCGAGCACGGCGAGCGCGCGCGCGTAGTCGCCACGCGCTCGCGCATGGTCTCCCGCTTCGGCGCGTACACGGCCCCTCGACGAGAAGCTCAAGCCAACCCAAGGATGCTCTTGCCCGAGGGCCTCTTGAAGTTGCTCGGGCACGTCTTCGAGCAGCGTCTCGGCCAGCACATGGTTCTCCCGTTCGAGCTCGAGATTGGCCCGGTTGAGCTTGAGCGCGACCACGTTCGGATGCGTCTCGCCGAGCGCGACCGTGAAAATGTTGCCGGCGCGCTCGAAGCTCGCCGAAGCTTCGTCGAGCCGACCGAGCTTGCGCAACGCGGTGGCTCGGTTCGCCATGACGGACCCCACGGCGGGGTGGTTCTCGCCGTGCTTGGTCTCGAACAGCTTCAGCGCCCGCTCCTGCAGGTCGACGGTGGTTTCGAGATCGCCGAGCTGCAGCGTGACGGTCGCCAAGTTGCTGAGCGTATCGCCGAGCTGCACGCTCTTCGGATTGATCGCCTCGATCTGCTTCACGGCATCCTCGAACGCGACCTTGGCCCGCTGCAAGTCCCCCGCATCGCGGTGCAGTACGCCTCGCCGCGCAGCGAGTCGAGCTGCAATCTCGGCATCGCCCCCGATTCGGTCGATCGCAGCCTGGGCTCGGTCGGCAATCGCGAGCCCAGCTTCGGGCTGCGACCGATTGCTGCCCACCACCAGCGCCAGCAAGCCGAGCGTCTCGGCGAGCAGATGATCATGGCGGCTGGCGATCGCGTGCAGCTCGGCCTGCTCGAGCGACGCCTGAGCCTCTTCGAACTTGCCCATCCGCCGATGAATGAGCCCTTCCCACTGCTTGGCTTCCGCGTGCAGCGGGCGATAGTCGACGTCCATTGCGGCGCGGACCACCTCGGGCGTGGCCTCGGCGCTACGCTTGTACTCTCCCAGCTGTTCGGACGCGTTCAGGGACGCGAGCTGCTTCCGTAGCGCTTCGACCGTGTCCGCAACCGCCTCGGGTGGCGGCGCAACGAGAGCAGCCAAGCGTTCGGGGTCCGCACAGGCCTCCAGCGACGGCAGCCGCTCCGCGACCGACGGCACCGAGGACGCGGCGGCCGGATCGAGCTCGTCGAATCGAGACGTCAACGCCGTGAACGCCCGCAGCCGCCGATGCAGGCACCGCGTCCGCAGGGTGAACGTCTCATCGCTCTGCTCGCCACGAACACGGGTCGCCAAGCATGCTTCGGTCGACGCATCGACCCACGCGGTCGCGTAGGCGTCGAGCGTGGGTTCGGCCGCTGCCCACGACGCGGCGCCGTCGTTTGCGTCGGCCGTTGTGAACGCGTCTGCGTAGGCGGTCCGAGCGGGTGCGTCCCAGATCCCGTCGAGCTGCGCTTCGAGCCCCGTGCACGGCGTCATCACGGCGGCGGTCGAAGGAGCCGCCGCAGAACTGCCCCACGCCACCGCACCGACCGTCAAGACCCCCGCTCCACCGAGCAGCCAGCGGTTGCGCCGTGCAGCCCGCGGTGCGGGATCGAGTTCTTCGAGCAGCGCCTGCATCGACGCGAAGCGAACGGTCGGGTCCTCCGACAGCGCCCGCGTCAACGCCGGAATGATCCCGCGCGGGGTCCCAGGAACGGCCCGCCCGCGAGGAGACCCCGGCGCGGCGTTGTCGGCAAACGGCCGGGTCTCGCACAGCAGCTCCCATGCGGTCACGGCAAACGCGAACTGATCGGTCCGCGCGTCGGCCGAGCGTCCCCGCAGCTGCTCTGGGGCCATGTAGTCCGGCGTCCCCGAGCGCGGCCCGGTCTGCGTCAGCGTCGGGCCCCGCGTCTCTTCACGCTCCACGTCCGTCGAGGTCTGCTCCAGCGCTTCGGCGGAGGAGTGCGCCAAACCGAAGTCCACGACCTTGGCTTGACGCTTCTCATCGACGAGGACGTTGTCGGGCTTGAAGTCGCGGGGGACGAGTCCCTGCTCGTGCGCCGCCGCCAGGCCGCGGCCCGCCGCCAGCAGTACGGCCACCCGATCGAGCGCAGAGGGATTCGTCTGCCACCATGCGCGCAGCGTTTGGCCACGGATGTACTCCATCGCCAAGAACACGCGGCCCTGCGCCACGCCGACTTCGAACATCGTCACCACGTTCGGATGCGACAGTTGAGCGGCGGCCTTCGCCTCCCGCATGATGAGCGACTGCTCCTCGCTCGCTTCACGCCCGCCCGTGAGCACCTTGAGCGCCACCCGACGCTCGAGCTCAGGGTCCCACGCGGCAAACACCGCACCCATGCCGCCTGCGCCCAGGCGTTCGAGCACGCGATACTTGCCGATGGCATCTTCGGTCGCCTCCTCCGTCTGCGCGCCCAACAGAGCCCTGCGCACGGCCGAGAACGCCATCGACTTCTCGAGGTCGTCCTCCTTCGGACCCGCCCCGCGCAGTTGAGTGTCGAGCCCCGGCTTCGAAGACGCCATGCGAGGAGGGACGATACCAGTCGCCGCGAGGTGCCATCGCAGGGCCGCTCCAGGCGCGCGCGAAAGGAGGTCGGCGGCATCACGCCGCCTCGGCGCGGCGGGCCAGGAGCAGAATGCGACGTCAGGGCGTGGACCGACTCATCCTCGCACCAAGAAGCGGCGCCGTACGGTCCGCCTCGTGGTGCGCGCTGACAAGATCATCCGGGTCAGCCTGCATCCCAGCCGAGCACATACGTCGCACGACCACACGACACGTCGACATCGGCCATCTCGACGACGCCCCGTGCGCCACACTGTTCGAGGAAGCCATCGAACACGCCCGCGAAGGTGCAAACCCAGCTTCCTGAGGAGCTGAGTTCGGGCGGCAAGTTCGAGTACTCGAGCCTGCCCGTTCCCGCCTTGAGATCGACCCGGGCTTCGAAGCGCCCGGTGTCCTTGGCCAACACTTGCCACGCCCGAGGCATCACTTTCGCGAGTCGGCCCGGAGATGCCCCAAAGGGGCGAAGCGTGGCTTCAATCAGCGTACGCAGCAGGGGGAGTTTCGAGACCTCGGCAAGGTAGACCTCAGCGAAGTACCGCCTCAACCGGACGGGACCGACGACGTCCACCAGCACATCGAGGAGCTTCACGTGTTCGGCGCTGGGGATGTACGACGTGTTGAAGCGACGCTCGATCTCCTCGATCCACGGGGGAGGCAGCCTCTGCTCTACAACCCGGCGCTCGGCGGCGGTGAGGCTCGAACGGTAGCTCAAGACGCTCTTCGTGATCCCCGCGCGGATTCGCGACAGGGATGGATCGTCCGTTCGTGACGGCAGCATCGCCAAGTAACACTTTACCGCGTGCGGTCGCGGAGTCCACGACGAGGAGGTCTCGAGGTGTCGACTCGGCTTCGCCCGGCGTCTTCAGCCGGGCAGCTCGTTCAATGCAGTTCCTGCGGCGGAAGCATGGCCCGTAGCTTCGCCGCTGCGGCAAGAACCGCCGCTCCATCGACCGGCCGACGCTCTAAATGGGAGACCAACGTCGAGAGCGTCGCGTCAAACTTCCGCAAGTACGCTTTGCCATCCTCATCTGCAAAGCCCGAAACCATGGACTTTGCACTGTCCCACGCTTCTGTGAGCGCGCGTGCTGTTTCGGCTGCGCCCCTCCAGCGCCCGTCCCGGACGGCCTCTTCGAGCATCGTCCACTCATCCATCGTGGTCGTCCCGCCTTCCTTGCGCCGGGGCGCCCGAGCACACGTTCTGGGGTCCGGGAACGAATCGTCTATGCACTACGCCACGCTGCAGCCAGGTCATGGAGGAACGGTCTTCCGTGCCGGAGCGAGTTTCATCGCCGCCGTACCAAGTGCAGTCGGACAAACCGGGAACATCGGCTCGGGATTCCGCCCCGTTTTCGGTGGTTGGACGGAGTCCCAGCGACGCCCGCGCGGGACTCGGCATCCCGCGTCGTGCGGGTACCGCCGCAACGTTGGTATGGGCGGGAACGCGCTCGTCGCGAGCAGGACACACCGCGTACCTCCGGCTCGTTGACGACGTCGCCGTCCAAACTTCCACATGGTCATGCTCTGCCCAGCCAATTGAACATGCCCTGAAGCAAGCGTGGGCCATCCCATCGAGGCATCAGAAGTTGAACGTCCAACTGATCGACCAGTCGGTCGACAACGCACGGCACCCGATGCAGAACGGCACTACGCCACGGTCGGCGCTTGTGTTTCCTCGCGCTTCGCGTAGCATGGATGGCTACATCGTGAGGGTGTGCGGGAACCCTCGATACATCGGTGGTGCCTATGGGGAGTACGGGACCAACGTCGGCGACCAGACTGTCGCCGCATTCATCCATGACGGCTGATCCGTTGATCGGCACGGAAATCGACGGTAGCTACCGAATTCGGCGCGTGATCGGGGCTGGTGGGCAAGGCGTGGTGTACCTCGCCGACACCGTCGAGCCTCCCAAGCGCGAGGTGGTGCTCAAGGTCCTCAATGCCTCGAGCGCACACCGGGAGGAGGCGGTTGCCCGGTTCGACCGGGAAGCGGACCAGCTGCGCGCCGTCAGCCACGACAACATCGTCAAGATGCTGGGATACGGCCACGTCCACGGCCGCCCCTACATCGTGATGGAGTTCGTACGCGGCCAGTCGCTGCGACAGATGCTCTCCAAGCGCGGCCCGCTATCCGTCAGCGAGTTCGTTCCCATCGCCGCGCAAGTGCTCAAGGCCGTCGGGCACGTGCACAGCCGCGGCATCATGGTCCGCGACATCAAACCGGCCAACATCATGCTGTGCCGGCACAGGGGCCGGGAGAACTACGTCAAGCTGCTCGACTTCGGCTTGGCGAAGCTCGTGGGCGACCAAGAGGGCATCACCACGAACCACATCGTGGGCACGGTCGGCTTCCTGTCTCCTGAGCAGATCCGCAGCGAGCCCTTCGATCTGCGCGTCGACGTGTTTGCGCTCGGCGTCCTGTTCTATTTCTGCCTCACCAAGCAGCTGCCGTATCACGGAGACACGACCGAGGCGACGCTGTTCGCCACGGTCAACGACTCGCCGCAGCCGCTCTCCGAAGTGATCGAGACCTCGACCGAGCTCACGCCCGAACTCGAGGACCTCATCATGCGCTGCATCGCGCAGGACCCGGAGGACCGGCCATCGCACGCCGACGAGGTGGTCGAAGGGTTGATCGACGCGGTCCCGGTGACGATGTTCCGCCTGCCAAAGGCCGCGGGACCGCCGACCTCAACCCTCACCACGGGCAGCCTTCGGCTCGACGAGCACCACGACCGTCCAGCGCCGCCGCTGCCCGCCAACCAGCGCCACACCGAAGCGCTAGGCGAGACGGTCGGAATGGACGCGGCGGTTGCGGCCGCCGAGGTCGTCGAAGCCGAGTCGATGCCCGTCCCAAATCGGTCCGGCAAGGTCTGGGGCATTGCGGCGATTGCGGCGGTGCTCGCCGGGGCCGTCGCCTGGTTCGCCGCAAGCGGCGACGCACCCGAACCCTCGGCACCCGCGCCAGCGCTCGCGAGCGCGCCCTCTGCCTCGGTCGGGGAAGCGGCGCCCGCAGCCCAAGCGGTCGCCACGCTGGAGATTGCGGTCGAGCCCGCCGCAGAGGTTCTCATCGACGGCACGCCTTACGGCACCAACCCCGGCGCGCTGTCGCTGCCTCCGGGCACCGTCGAGATCCGCGCGCAGGCGGACGGATATCAGCCGTGGTCCAAGTCGATCGCACTCGAAGCGGGCAAGACCACGTCGTTACAGGTCGCATTGACGGCGAACCCTGCTGCAGCCGTACCCGGGTCGGACGAACCCGACGTCGTGATCGTCGACGACGAGCCCGCCAAGCCTGCGCCGACCCGCTCGAAGCGGAAGCGAACGAAGCCGGCAGCGCCCGAGCCCGCGCCGGAGCCGACCGCCGCACCCACGCCGCCCAAGAAGCCGACCAAGCCGACGATCGCCCCCGGCGCGATGCCGCGACGGAAGGGCTCGTCGAATGGGTCACGCAAACTCGACAACGACGTCTGGGGAGACTGAATGCGAATCGCGATTCTCCTGGCGAGCCTGCTTGCAGCCTCGCCCTCACTCACGCTCGCCGCCACGACCACCGCGCCCGCCGACAACGCCGATGAAGCGCGCCGACACTTCGAACAGGGCGCACAGCTCTACGCCGAGGGCGACCTCGCCGGGGCCAAGTTCGAGTTCGAGCGCTCGCACGGGCTCTCGGGCAATTACAAGATCCTCTACAACCTCGCGATCGTGCACCTCGAGCTCCACGACTACGCGGCCGCCAAGCGAACGTTCGAGCGATACCTCGCCGAGGGCAGGAATGCGATCGATGGTGAGCGCCGCAAGGAGGTCGAAAAGGAACTCGCGGGACTCGACGGCCGCGTCGGCCAGCTGGTCCTGACGCTGACGCCACCGGGTGCGACCGTCTCCCTCGACGGCACCGAAGTCGAAGTTCCCGATGACGGGATCGACCTCAACCTCGGCGCGCACACCCTCGAAGCCTCGGCCGACGGCTACGCGCCGGGACAGACGCAATTCGAGATCGAGGGCGGCCAGCGGACCGAGATCACATTGGCCCTCGAAACGCTCGACGTCCCCTCGCCCCGCACGGCGGAGCCGGATCGCTCGACGTCTCCAGCCGCGGGTGCGCCGAGCCAGCGAACGCGCCGGCTTCGACTCGGCACCTGGATCGCCGCGGGTGCGACCGGCGTCTGTGGCACGGCTGCGCTCGTCACGGGCATGCTTGCCCTGGGCTCCGAGTCCGACCTTGCAACCGAGCGGCGGCGGGTCCCTGCCGACCGTGGGGCGCTCGACGATGCGCAAACCCGGGTTCAGCGACTGGCGACGACCACCGACGTGATGCTCGGCGTCGGTGCGCTTGCGGGGATCACCGCGATTGGGCTCGGCATTGCCGCGTGGCAGTCCGCCAAACAAGACCGCAGCGGCAACGTCCGCGCGGGCGTCGGAGGCTTGGAGGTTCGATTCTGATGCGTACCGCTGCTCTGCTCCTCGCGTGCCTGGGCCTGGGAGCCTGCACACTCATCATCGATGCCAATGGCGACCAGTGCGTCGACGATGGCTTCTGCATCGAAATCGCGGGCCCCGGCGCGACCTGTCAGGCCGGCTTCTGCGTCGAGACTCCGGACGAGACCGGCTCCGGCAGTACCACCGCGCCAACCGCCGGCTCCACGTCGACCAGCACCACCGACCCTGATCCAGCGTCCACCTCGTCGAGCACCGCCGAGGATGCCTCCGACGAGACCGGTCCTCCGGTCGACCCGGCCTGGGGTTGCTTGGAAAACCCGCTGCCCATCCCAGACGAAGACGTGACGCTCTCGATTCGGTTCGCGGACGTGGTCACCGGTCAAGCACCCAACATCACGTCGGCGCGTCTTTGCGCCCTGCTCGATTCGGCCTGCATGTCGCCGATCATGGACCTCGACTTCGTCGACGGCGTTGCGGAGGCCACCGTCGCGCCGGGCTTCGAGGGCTACGTGGAGGTGATGGCGATCGACATCATCCCCTCGGTGGTTTACGTGGCGCCCGCGCTCCGCAGCGAAGAGCGCTACACGCCTCTGGTCCCCGACGCGTTGATCGACACGTCGGCCTCACTGCTGGGTCTCACGTTCAACCGCAAGGAACGCGGCATCATGATCGCGCAGGTGCTCGACTGCACCGGCAACTTCGCGCCCGGGATCACGATGAACATGAGCAAGGCGGACAAGGAAACGGTCCGCTTCTTCGGCATGCTGCCCGACGACGAAGCCACCGCAACCGGGCCCGACGGCACCGGCGGCTTCCTGAACGTGCCCGAGGGTTTCGGCACCTGGGACGCCTCGGTCGAAGCGACCGGCCAGGTCGTCAAGGAGCTGCGCTTCGTGCATCGAGCCGGCTGGGCATCGCTCGTCGTCTCGGACGCGACGCAAGAGTTCGCGACCGAGTGAGCTACCGACGGCAGCACGTCACGCCCGACGCCGGCGCTCAGCCTCCGAGCTCGCAGTAACTCGCGGCGCACGCTGTTCCGCCCTCGCGGCATAGGCAGTCGAACAGCGCGTTCATCTCGCAAACGTAGCCTCCACCGGACAGATCGCCGCACGCCGGCCAGCGTCCTGAAATCAGGCATGCAGCACCGCCTCCCCAGCGGATGCAGTCTTGGAGCGTGTCGATCTGGCTTTCGAGCAGACCGCCATTGCACGTGAGAGCGCCCGAGAACGGTGCTCCACAGGCGCCCGTCGGGCCGCCGAAGCCACCATTCGCAAACGGCCACCACGCCTCGAAGAACTCCCCTTCGAATCCGACGCCCGTCTTGACGGGGAACTCGGCCGCGACGCCGAACTTCCCCTCGACGCCCAGCTCTCCGGACCACGAACGCGCGTCGTGCGGACCGTCGATGGAGAACTGCACGCCGGGCTTCACAGAGACCCACGGCCCCGCAACATCGTAGAGCCTGACCTTCAGCTTGGCCGCGAGCGAAACCTTGATGTCGGTCTCGGCCTCGGTTCGCACAAAGGGACCCTCGAGCAAAACATCAAAATCATGAGACTCGCCAAGCGTCCACGCGTCATCCTTCAGCTCCGCGGAGAGCTGCAGCTGGCTGCTCGTGACCCCACCAAGCTCGACCTCGAGCGGCCCGTCGACACTCACGCTTGCGTCGGCCGAGACTTCGACGCTGGTCGTCACGACCACCGGGACCGGCCCGATGAACCCCGTCCATACGTAGCGCGGACTTTCCCAGAGCTTCAGCAGCTTGTGCGAGACCTTCGCGTACCCGCCGTTGCGAACGAGCACGGAAAGGTCGGCATCGAACTGTCCATCGACAGACAGCTCGAACGAATCGACCTGCGCCCCGGAGAACGTCGCGTCAAAATGCATGGTCGGATCGATTCCGATTCCCCCAGAGGCTTCGACGCTCAGACTTCCGTCAGTGAGCAGCTTCGTACGATTCAGCTGCACGTAGCCACCTTGATCCGTGACCGCGGAGCGCCAGACGTCTCCCTCTGACCTCGAGAGTGGCTCCGAGAGCGGGCGAAAGCTCTCGTGGAACTCCCCCTCTACGACGACGTCGTCGAGAAACGCATCGCGCGTTCGTAGCGTCACAATCGCGCCATCGTCCTCGACCGAGACGACCTCCCGTAGGAATCCCTCCCCTTGCGACCCGACCACGATGTCGCCAGCGGAACGTCTCACCGACGCATCTGCCTCGACACCGGAGAACACCAGCGCGTCGGGCTCGACCTCCAGGTCCGCGCCCGGGTCGAGTTCGACGATGAAGGTCCGGGGGTTGAGCGTTGTCGGATTGACGGAGTCTGCCTTGTCTTTGGAGGCGGCCGACTCCAATGAGGGGCGTGCAGCATCACCGCTGCAGCCGGAGGTCATCAAACACGGAAAGAGGGTCAGCGAGACCAGGCGAGGTTTGAACACGGAGAAGGAAGCAGGCGTCATCGTGGTGTCTGCACTTCGAAAAGGCAGAGGGGCCTAGCCCCGAGTCGTCACGAACCCGCATCAGCTCAGCCCCATCGGGGCAACGAGTGCGAAACGCCAGACGCGACGCTCCTGCGCACTCGGCCGTGAACCGCCAACGAGCAAAAAACAACGGTCCTCGTGAACCGCTCGACACGATGCGCAACTCTATGAAGTGCGAGCCAGGCTCACGACATGTTCGGCAATCGCGTCGGGCTGCTCCTCTTGAAAGAAGTGCTTGCCCGGAAGCCGATGCACGGTGTCGAGGCCGGCAGCGATGCGGGCGATTTCACCGAAGTCGTCGACCTTTAGCGCGGGGTCGTCTTCGCCCCACACCACCTGCACGGGATACGGCACGTCGCGAAGCGTGCTCCGGTAGAGGTCACGCTTTTCGGCCGTGAGCTCGAAGCCCTTCATGATCTTCAGGAAGGCCGCGCCCCCGTCCTCGCGCTTGAGCAGCTCGACGTAGGCGTCCATCTCGGCAGCAGACATGGCCGACGCATCCGCCACGCCCTGCATTCGCATGAGCATGCGGAACATGACGCCGCGAACGGACGCGAGCCAGAGCTTGTCGATTCCGCCGCCTATCGAAAAGGGGTGCATCGACCACGGCCGGTGAAATCGGTCGACGTCGATCAGCGTGTTGAGCACGGTGAGCGACCGAATGCGATCGCGTAGCGCGGCCGCCATCTCGAAGCCGACCGGGCCGCCAATGTCGTGCACGACCAGATGGAATCGGTCGATGTTCAGCGCGTCGATCGCGTCCACACCGAAGCGGCCCAAGCCCGTCCAGCTGTAGTCGAAGTCGGCCGGGCGCGCGGCAAGGCCGAGTCCGGGCAAATCGAACGCAACGCCCTCGACGTCTCGGCGGGCCAGCGCCGGCAGAACCTTGCGATACAAGAAGCTGGAACTCGGGACCCCATGCATCAGCACGACCGGCTCGCCGACGCCCTCCCGGCGCACGAAGCTCTGTACGCCCGCTGCGGTGAAGACATGGCCTGCCGAACGATGGGCTTCGATGTGGTCTCGAGCATTCATGGTCTACGTCCTGTCAGGGAAACGCCTGCCGTTACGTCCGGTCGAGACGCACCACGCCCCGTCGCTTCGGCCGGACCATCACCAACCGGCCCGGTACGTCGCCCCTTCCTTCCCACGGGCAGGTCCCCCAGACGTGCGAAATACCAGTCTCGGACCAGCTCGACGTCGAGGATCGGCAGGCCCATCCGCGAGTCGCTGCGGCGAGGATGCGGGATGGAGTGGGACATGTTGCCGCGCGCCGATGGGGATACGACGCAGGCCCGACCGATGTGACGGGTTCACCGTCGGCCCATCATGAGCGCGCGAAGACGCGAAAGACGGTGCGCCAGGCGCTTTGTACTCGACGGCCGGACGTGGATGGTTTACGCCGGTACCATGATCGCCGTTGGCACCGAGGCCCCGGCCTTCTCCTTGAAGGACCACCTGGGCCGGACCGTTTCCCTCGAACAGTTCAAAGGCAAGCAGCATGTCCTGCTGCTGCTCTACCCCCTCGATTTCACCCCGACGTGAAGCATTGAAGTGCCAGCGCTGGAGGCGCTGCAAAGCCGTTTCGCCGCTGCTCACACCCAAGTCATGGGCCTGAGCATCGATAGCGTTTTCTCGCACGCCAACTGGGCCGCAAGCCTGGGCGGAGTGTCCTTCCCACTCCTCGCCGACTTCCACCCCAAGGGTGAGGTCGCCAAGGCCTACGGGGCCTACCTCGAACAAGCCGGCATCACCGACCGGGCCACGGTCATCATCGATGCGGGCGGTGTCGTTCGGTACTCGGTTGGGGTCACCCCCGCAGGTCAGCGCGACATCGAAGAGCTCGCCGCCGAGTGCGAGAAGATCGACGCCGCATACGAAGGACCCAAGGAGGCCCTTCCCGGCGGCTCCGCCCCCTCCGGCGACAAGCTGTTCATCAAGTCGAACTGCGGGTTCTCGCGTGCCGTCTCGCTCGCGCGCACCAACCTGCACCTCGAAGACGCAATCCCGGTCGTCAACGTCAGCGAAGACGCCGCAGCCAAGGACGAGCTCGAGAAGCTCGCGGGCAAGAGCCAGGCGCCCTGCCTAATTCACGACGGCAAGCCGATGTTCGAATCGGCCGACATCATCGAGACCCTGCGCAACCAGACGCAGGGCTGGTGATCCCTCCGCCGCAGGTCAAATGCCTGCGGCGGCCTGATCGAGCTGCTCGTCCAACGCGGCGAGCAGCTCGACGTTTCCGTCCTGCTCGTAGGCCGCCAGCCGGGCCTCGCAGTCGGGAACCGCCTCCAAAAATCCGTGAATCACCGCCGGGTCGCGCAGGTCCTTGGCAAAGCGCCCGTACCCAAGACGCTCCAGCCACCGCGCGTTGAGAACCTGCTCGAACTGCCGCCGCAGTGGAACCGAGAGCATCGGCTTGCGCAGGTACACGCACTCGCTCATCACGGTGAAGCCGCCTCCAGCGGCCACGGCCCGCGACGAGGCGAGGTCCTCGATGAACTGCGACTCGGAGAAGGGCCGGTGCACGAGGTTGCCTTGGACGAGGTCTTCCTCCAGCCCGCGATGCATGCCGTACACCCGGCAGGGAAGGCCGGTGCCCTGCAGCGTATCGGCGAGCGTCTCGTTGCCTTCGGCCGTCTGATAGACGAGCAGATGCTCCCCCACGCTTCGCTTCGCCGCGAGAATCTCGGGGCGCAGAATCGGAGGCAGCAGCGTCGTGCGGTCCTTGCGGATCAGAGGCCGAAAAAACGAGGTGACGAGGTAGTGCTTGGCAAAGGGTAGCTTCGACTTGACGAACCCCTTGGCCAGCTCGAAGCTGGCCTCGTAGCCCTGCAGGATTTCCTTGGGGTGCCGGCACCGGTTGATGATCTGCATGTTGTCGATGCTGATCACCGGGATGTTCTGGGCCTTGGCGTAGAAGTACGTCCACGACTCGAAGTCGCTGATCACGACCTCGGGCTCGAACGTCTGAATGAGATCGAAGTAGGCCTGAATGTTCTTCGGAACGCCCTCGGTACCCGCCAAGACGTTCGACCACAGCGATTTTCCCAGCCGGACGCGGTTTTCTTCGGTGACGAAGTGCAGGCCGTGAATCTCGCGGACGCCCTCGAATCGCGCGGCCAAAAAGTCCCGCGCGCGACCCGACGTCATGACGTTGACGTGGTGTCCGGCACGGACGAGGTGGTCGAGCACCACGCGTGACCGCGTCGCATGCCCCATGCCCTCGCCGACGACTCCGTACAAGATTCGCACCGCGGCACCATAGCAACCGCCGATCGCATCCCGCGCGGCCCGTGAACGCGACTACGCGGTTTGCTTCATCTCGCCTGAAACTCAACCACATGCGCGCACGTACGGGGTGCAATAAGCGGGATTAAGTGCCATCCGGCTACCGGCCCGCCGATCCTTGGTCTAGGGTCCTCATTCGCGCGTGTTCCAACGACTCAAACAGCATCCGGTAGCTCGTCACGCCGGCCCCTGGCTCGCCCTGCTCGCGCTGAACCTCCTGTTCATCGCGCCGGGCGTGGCGTTGGAAGCCAAGGAGCGTCCTGGGGTGCTGCTCGCGCCCAGCGGTGACCTGCTGATTCTCATCGCGCTCGCGGTGCTCTCGCTGCGGTGGAAGCACGGTCGTTGGGTGCGCCGGGCGGCGCTCATCGCTGGCGTACTTTGCTGGGTCTACCTGTGGGACGAGCTGATCGCGCGGTCGATCATCTACCAAAACCCGCCGCTGTACGACCAAGCGTTCCTCATCCGCCACTTCGCGGTTCTGATCTTCGATCTGTGGAGTTGGAAGATCGCGCTCGCGCTACTCGGAGGGGCGGTCGGCATCGTCTTGGTGGTGATACTCGCCCGAGCCCTGCTTCGTGCCACGCTTCAGGGCGTTCATGCGGCGTCGTCGAAGGTGCAGGCTGCGGCGGCAACCGTCGTCGCGCTGACGCTCGGCATCGGCACGATGGTCGACACCCAGCGCAAGACGCCACGACGCAAGCGGCTCGTCCACTGGACCGTGCCCGCGTTCAGCACCAACGTGCGCGCGTCGATTCGGATGTACCAGGCGCTGAAGAACGGCATCGAGGCGTCCCCCTACGGCGCCTACGCCGAGCAGGTCCCGCTGAAGCGGAAGCCCGATGTGCACCTGCTGCTCATCGAGAGCTACGGCCGCTTGCTGATCACGGACCCCGAAGCAGGCCCGTCGTGGCAGACCCAGATCAACGCGATCGAGGGCCGCCTCGAGAAGAAGGGCTGGCACATGGTCAGCGCGTTCTCCCGTGCCCCGATCTCGGGCGGCCGGTCGTGGCTCGCCGAAGGCACGCTGCTGATGGGCATCTACGTGCGCTTCGAAGCGATCTTCCAGCACCTCGTCTCCGACATCTCGAAGACGCCCAACCTGGTGTCGTACTTGGATTCGCAGGGCTATGAGACGGTGCTGCTGTCTCCAAAGGCACGCCCCCGGCCCGGCGTCGAATCGATCAACCGCTACGACTACGATCAGCAGATCGAGGCACTCGACCTCGAGTACGAGGGCCCACGCTTCGGCTGGGGCATCATCCCAGACCAGTACAGCCTCGGTTTTGCGAATGAGCACGTCCTCTCCAAGGTCGACGGGCCGTTGTTCTTCAACTTCCACATGGTCAGCTCGCATGCGCCATGGCAGGTGGTGCCCGAGCTCGTCGACGACTGGCGCGAACTCAACGACGCCGAAGCCCCGATCGCCGACGACCAGCAAGCGCCAATCGCCACGCCCAAGCAGGAGCTCATGGCGAGGATGCGCCGCTACCAGCGACGCAAGCCCAAGTACGCATGGATGGGCTACGCGGATGCGCTCAAGATCGACGCCTATGCCGCCTCGATCCGCTACGATCTTGAGCTGCTCGCGCGCTACGTCGAAGAGCTCGACCGCGACGCCATCGTCATCATCATGGGCGACCACCAGCCTCCGCTGCTCTCGCGCGAAGACGAGAGCTACGAGGTCCCGATGCACATCCTCGCCAAGGATCCGGCGCTGCTGGAGGAATTCCGGGCGCAGGGCTTCACCGACGGCCTGATGGTCCGCACGGGGCGAGACGCACTCCTCGCGCATGAGGGTTTGTTCTCGCTGATGGCCCGAACGTTTGCTCGCTGTTGCAGTGAGCCGGGCACCGAACTGCCCCCCTACCTGCCCGATGGTGCGATCGGGATTGACGATCGAGGTCATCGTGGCTGAACGCCGCCGGCCTTTTTTCCGTGCGACTGGTAGCCTGAAGGCTCGGTCGCTCGCGACCCCTTGATGCTTGAACCATGGCGCCTCCACTGCTCGACGGACCCCTCACGCAGGGGCAACGCATGACTTCGGATCCGACTTCGGGTCCGGGACCTCGTCCCAGCGCCTCTGCCCTGGGCCCCCAGCGCGCCTGGACGATGCTTTTGCACATCGTCGAACGAGTCCGCGCGGTGGGACCCATCGTCGAGCCGATCGGCGTCCAGCTCGACGCCGACGACCAGCTCGTCGAGACGCCTCCATCCCGGGGGACGCTGGTGCTCGACCCCACCGCCGACCGGGGGTGGTCGCAGCCCTCCGGCCCCGGCGGCATCCTGCCGGATGCCACGGTCGACCTGCTCGACTTGTTCATGCCGCTATGCGTTGGGGAAGACCGCGACACGATGGTCGTGGCTCACCTCGCCCAGTCGCTCGACGGGCGGGTTGCGACCAACTCGGGCTCCTCGCAGTTCATCAGCGGACGCGAAGATCTCACCCACACGCACCGGCTTCGCGCACTGTTCGACGCCGTCCTCGTCGGCGCACGCACCGTGGAACACGACGACCCGCGGTTGACCACTCGCCTCGCACCGGGGCCAAACCCCACCCGTGTCATCGTGGACCCGTGCGGTCGACTGCCCGACACCCACCGGGTGTTTCAGCAGGGCGATGCCGCCACGCTCGTCATCCGCGGCTCCGACGCACCGGCCTTCACCGCTCCGGCACACGTCGAGGTCGCCACGCTCGCCGTCGTCGACGGCTGGATTCCGGTCGAGTCCATGCTCGATGCGCTCACCCAACACGGGCTCCGGCGCGTCTTCATCGAGGGCGGCGGCATCACGGTCTCCGGCTTCATTCGCGCCAAGGCCGTCGACCGACTCCACATCACCGTTGCTCCCGTGCTGATGGGCTCAGGGCGCCCTTCGATTTCGCTCCCCGAGATCGAGACGCTCGATGAAGCGATGCGGGTCCCCTGCCGGCACTTCGTGCTGGGCCCCGACCTGTTGTTCGACTGCCCGCTGCCGCGGCCACGCCGATGACGCGTCACTGGCTCGTCGCACCGCCCCTCGACGGCCCCATCACCGGCGGAACGCTCTACAACCGCTTTCTCGTCGAGGCGCTGGAGCGAACCGGCGACGAGGTTCGCGTCGTCGAGTCCGTCGACGCGTGCGAGGGCTTCGCTTGGGTCGACAGTCTCTACCTCCCCCGAGTCGCCGACACATGGGCGACGCGCCCCATGGGGCTGCTGGCGCACTACCTCCCCTCGGTGTTCGAGCAGCTTCCGGCCTTGACCGCGTTCGAGACGGCTGCGCTCGAGCACGCAGCACACATCGTGTGTACCGGGAGCTGGATGCAGGACGCGGTGCACGAGCTCAGCGGACGCAGCACGGATCTGGTCGAACCAGGCATTCATGCGGCCGCCGCCTTTGCCGATCCAAAGCCCGGCCCGATCGAGGCCGTGCTCGTTGGTACGGTGACGCCGCGCAAAGGCCTGCTGCACCTGCTCGAAGC
Source organism: uncultured Nannocystaceae bacterium (assembly GCA_964432695.1). GTDB lineage: Bacteria > Myxococcota_A > Polyangia > Nannocystales > Nannocystaceae > CAJXVA01. Next base: position 1,995 of record CAYSPB010000059.1, on the reverse strand, counting down.
GATCGCCGAAGCGCCCCCGCGTTCGCCGTGGTCGCTGACCGTACTCGGCGACATGGAGGCGAATCCAGCCTACACCGCAGCCTGCCAGGCTGTGGCGTCCAGCCTGCCGATCCGCTTTTGCGGCGCGCTTCCACCCGCCGATGCGTTGCAGACGGTTGCGCGGGCGAGCCTGCTGCTGTCGGCAGCGCGGATCGAGTCCTACGGGATGGCCATCGCCGAGGCGCAGGCCTGTGGCGTGCCTGTCATCGCCCGCGCTGGCGGCCACGTCGAGCGCCTCATCGAACGCGTACCGACCGACATCCTCGTCGACGACGTCCGCGAGCTTACACGCGCGTTCGCCATCGTCGTGGACACTCCCCCGCGCCTCGCCACCATGCGGGAGTGCAGCCGTCGCAACGCGCCACAGCGGAGCTGGGACGACGCCGCCCGCGAGTTCCAGCGACTTCGCATGGATCCGTAGGTGCCACGGCACACGAGCCGGATGAAACTCGCATCGCTGCGGTCACCCGGTCGAACTCGACGAGCCCCCTTCACCCGACGGGAGGATGCGAAGCGGGATCTCGAAGGATTGGCCATACTGCCCACCATCGTCGTTGCCAGCGCGATGGAGACCAAGAAGTCGCCCTCGGCCGCCGGAGTTCCCTCGACGATGAGCTGGTCCCCGTCGAGGACGTCGTCCAGGCCCTCGGGAAGCTCTTCGAACACCATGAGGTCCCATCCGGGTGCGTCGAATGTGACGGTAAGCGCGGCCTCGTAGGGCACGCCGACGAGTCCATCCTCGAGCATCCCCGGCATGACCGAGAGCGCGTCGAGACCTCCGGTGCACGGCGAGGTGTTCGAACCCGGCTCGTCTGGAGCGGTCATGGGGGTCGCAGTCGTCCCATTCGCGGTCGTCTCCGGCCCCATCGACGTATCGGCGGTGCTCGTACTGCTCGAGTCCGCCTCCCCCGTGGACGACTCGGTCACCTCGCCCGTGCCCCCGGCTGCCGATTCGACCGGTGGTGCATCGTCCGTCGAAGCGCTACAGCCGGTCACCAAGACCCCGATGCACCCCGCGCTCAAGGCCCTCCGCCACGCCCTGCTGCGCCAGGCTGAACCCAATGCAAAGGCCATGGGCTCAAGATAGCGGGCAGGCCCCGCTCATCCATGCGTAGTTCTACGGATTCGCTTCGGCCGACTATCGGCCGAAGAATGACCACAGAAACGACCGGCCGAACGATGCCAAGACGGCCAGGCCACCCAAGGCCAGCGTGAGCTCGGTGAGATCGTTGGGCAAGATCATCGCCGCGGTGAGGCCGACCATCATCAGCGAGTACGCCCAACGGCCCCACCGTCGCGGCGGTTCGGGCTCGCGGCGGATGTGCGAGGTCAGGACGACGTAGAGGAAGCGAAGGCCGCCGACCAGCAGCAGCCACAGCCCTGCCATGCCGACCTCCACGGCGACAAAGCAAGAGACCGCGGTCATGAGCGCATCGGTCTCCATGTCGAACGTCGCGCCGAAGTCGGAGCTCTGGCCGGACTTGCGGGCGAGTCGGCCGTCGAGCCCATCGAGCGCGAAGAACAGCATCAAGAGTAGACCCGCTCCGGGTACGCGCGCAGTGGGCGAGAGCATCGCCATCCACACGACGATGCCGAACCGAATCGCGGTAACGCCGTTGGCGGCGCCGAAGCGACCGCTGGGCGTGTAGCGGCCGCGCGAGCGCCAGATCCACGCGCCGAACACCCACAACGATACGAGCAGCAACGGACCGATCTTGCCGGACAAGCACGCCCACGCAAACGCGACCCCGAGCAAGAGGCTGTGGTCGAAGATGCGAGCGGGGGTGCGAGGATCCGGCACGTCGAGGCGCAGACCCTAGCAGCCTGTGGGGCGAACCGTCACGACCCCAAAGGCGCGCCTTCAGAGGCTCGTCGCCATAACCCCGACCCAGGGTTGTGCGGCATTGCCATTCCATAACCCCGACCCAGGGTTGAATCCCCCATAACCCCGACCCA
>CAYSPB010000058.1:15703-26380 GCA_964432695.1 uncultured Nannocystaceae bacterium | reverse complement strand
CTCCTGCTCGAGTTCCGTCCGCCGCTCTTCCAGACACCACGCGGCCTTCTCCGACAGCTCGGCATCCCAGTCCTGCTCGACGGACCGATGACGACACGCTTGAACGTGGGCGTCCGCGAGTTCCTCCACGTACGCGTCGAGCCAAGGGCTCAACCGGTCCTCGTCATGGACCAACGCTCCTTTCGGCGCGTGGAGCTGAGTGCGGCCAACGACGTGCGCCGCACGTCATCGTTCCAGATCTGCCCGATCGCGGCGCCTTCCGTCTCGCATGCCGCGATCCGACGCGCCTCCCGCACCTTCGCGACCGCAAAGACGCAGAGCGACACCAACACGACGGCACCGAGGACTTTCCAACCCCGCCACGACGCGGGGCGGACCTGCTCCTTCCTGAGAATCCGAAGCTCGGTCTCCAGCACGTCGAGCAGCGAGGCCATGTCTGCAAATCGCGCGCCCGGTCTCACCGAGAGTCCTCGCCGAAGGGCCGCTTCGACACGCTCGGGAATCTCGATGTCGGCGGGGCGCTTCAGCCCCTCGGCACGGAACGCGGCGAGAAGCCCATCAAGCCTCGCACCCGCGTAGGGGCGAACGCCGAACAGAACCTCCCAGGCGGTGACGCAGAAGCTGAACTGATCGCATCGGGCATCGACGGTTCGGCCTGCAAGCTGCTCGGGGGACATGTATGCGGGCGTGCCCACGCGCGTCCCTGTCTCCGTTAGCGAGGTCTCGAGCAGCGAATCGTCGGGGCTTCCCGACGAGCCAACACCCGACTCGCCAACGCCAACGGCAAGGCCGAAGTCCGCAACGCGGGCGCGGCCGTCCATCCCCACGAGGACGTTCCCTGGCTTGAAGTCACGATGCACCAGCCCCTGCTCATGCGCGGCGACCAACCCCTTGCCGGCCTGGATCAACAGCTCGAGACGTTCCACCGTCTCCTCGGTCGTAGGGGTCGCTTTCCCCGCCCAACGCTTGAGCGTGTGTCCCTCGACGAACTCCATGGCGATGAGCGGCTGCCCACCAACCTCCAGCAGCTCGTCGACCTCATGAACGGTCACCACGTTCGGATGAGAGAGACGCGCAAGCGCTCGCGCTTCGCGAAGCAGTCGCTCCGCACCGGCCGCGGACTCCATCCGGTGCAGGACCTTCAGCGCCACGCGGCGGTCGAGCTTCGGGTCATACGCCGCATAGACCTCCCCCATGCCTCCGGCGCCGACCTTCGAAAGGACCATGTAGCGACCCACCCGGGTCGCGGCAGTGAGGTTCTGCCCCTCCTTGGGGGCCGCGACCGTCGCGGTACGAGTCAGAACGGTCTTCGTTTCCGAGCCATCGGCCACGGCCGCAGTCTAACGACTGCCCGTGCGGCTGGTCGCATCCCAGAACTCAGTCCTCGGAGCCGCCGCGGTCGAGGACTTCCCCAACCTTGGCGACGACGTCTTCGACGCGGTACGGCTTCTTGAGGAAGTCGATCTTGTCGCTGACGCGGAGCCAGTCCATGACCGGGCGTTCGCCGTAGCCGCTCGTCAGGATGATGCGCATGTCGGGCGCGCGGTCGCGAAGGAGACGCAGCGTTTGGGCACCGTCCATCTGCGGCATCATGATGTCGAGCAGGACGACCTGAATGTCGGGTCGTTCGGCGAGGCGCTTGAGGGCTTCGATGCCGTTGGCAGCCGTGACGACGTCGTAGGTCGCTTCGGTCAGCGCCGCGGTAACCATGCGGCGCACGCCCTCTTCATCGTCGACGACGAGCACGACGGCGCCTTCGTCCGGAACGTCGTAGACCCGCGAGAGCACCGCACCTGAACTGGTCTGCGCGCGACCAGCAACGGGGAAAAACACGCGAATCGAGGTGCCCTCGCCCGGTGCGCTGGTCACCCGAACCTTGCCGCGATGCCCCCGCAAGATGCCGAGCGTGGCGGCCAGCCCGAGGCCGTGGCCGTCGGGCTTGGTCGTGAAGAACGGATCGAACATCCGCTCCTGCGTTTCCTCGTCCATGCCGTGCCCGGTGTCGCGAACTTCCAGACAGACGTAGCGGCCTGCGCTCGCTTCATCGGAGCCCTCGAGCGTCCGGAGAAACTTGTCGTCGAGGTCGACGACCGACGTGGTCAGCGAGACAACCCCGTCGCGCCCCTGGAGAGCGTCGGAGGCGTTGGTGATCAGGTTCATCGTCAGCTGCCGGATCTGTGCCGCGTCGGCCCGCACGACCGGCAGCATCTCGGCGAGACGGAAGTCGAACTGCGCACCCTTCGATACCGAGCTTCGCAACAGCGTCGCCATTTGTTGCACGGTGTCCGAGAGGTCCACCGATTCGACGACGACCTTGCCGCGGCCCGAATACGCGAGCAGCTGCCGGGAGAGATCCGCCGCGACGTCGGCTTGGGCTTCGAGCCGGTCGATGTACTCGAGCGCATCCTCTTCGCCCGAGCGCACGGCCGCCCGCGCAAGGCTGGCGTTGCCGATGATGGAGGTCAGGAGGTTGTTGAAGTCCAGCGCGATGCCGCCGGCGAGCAACCCAATCTGCTCGAGCTTCTGTCCGCGCTCGAGTCGTGCGCGAATCATCTCCGCATCGATCTGTCGCCGCTCAGTCACGTCGGCGGCAACCCAGATCAGGCTCGCCCGCTGATGTTCCTCGAGCGGTGACACCGTCACCTGAAAGGTGCGCCCGGCGTGGCGGAACTCGTAGTTGCCTCGTCCGAGATCCGCGACGGCATGCAGCGCACCGATCGCAAGGCCGCCGGCCGGGACATGCCGCGTGAGCGCGTCGCCGATGGCCTCGTCGGTGAGGCCGAGGAGTTCCGCACATTCACCCGCGGCCGAGACGACCTTGAGATCTTGGTCCGTGGTCCACACCGCGCCCGGAAAATGGCGCAGCAGCACGCTGAGTTCTTCTTGTGCACGGCGGCGCTCAGCATGCGCCGCTTCGGCGCGCGCCTGCTCGGTGGCGAGCACGTCGGTACCACGGGCGGGCGCGCCGCCCCGCTCGCGCGCGAGCTGATTGAGCAAGCGCAACGCCGCGCGCGCCCGAAGGTCGGGCTCCGCCCGGAGTTCGTCTTCGCTCAGCTCCTCGCCGCGGCTGGCGAGCAGCTCGAGCGTCGCGAGCACGCGATCGATGGAATCGCTGTGGCTCGGTTGGTCCACGCCACAGAACTATAGGTCAGGCGCCGAACCCAAGCGAGGGCCCGACCCCTTCAAGAAAGGGCCGGGTCCAGGACCAAACCGGGCCCGCTCATTCCGCCGCGTCGGCCGGCTCAGGCTCGCCCTTGTCGTTCGCTTCGGCACCTTCCCCCGCAGCCTGCTCGCCCGCCGGCTTGGCCGATTCGCCATCGGCGCCGTCTCCGGCACCGGCCCCGTCGGTCTCCTTGTCGGAGCCGTCGTCCCCGCCTTCGGTCCGCTTCTCGTCGTCCTTGGCCGGGGCGGCCCCAACTGGGCCGAGCAGAGTCTCGAGCGCCTCGCACTCCCAGTTGTTCTTGAGGACCGCGTCGACCTCTCTTCGGAGGTCGGCGTAGGCCTCGGGCGTGCCCGCCTTCTCGATGGCACGGCCGGCGAGTTCGAGCACGTCGGGGCTGGTGACGCCTTCGTCTTCGAACAGACCCTGCCAGGCTTTGATCCGGTCGGCGGGCCCTACGTCGTCATCGTCCAGAACATCTTCCGCGGCGAAACAGAGGCTCACAAGCTGACCGGTGATCACACTGATCTCACCAGCTGTTCGCGGCTTGCCCTCCTCGGTCGGAAGCTTCGCCTTCTTCCCGGCATCAGCAAGAGATTCACCCTCGCCACCTGCGTCCGTCTTCCCGGATACGGGCTTCGCCTCTGGGAACGGTTCGTAGAAGGGTTTGTCCCGCAACAACACGTTGACGGGCCCAACCGCAACGCTCGGAACGTACGTCACCGCCATCAACCCCACAAACATGAGACCGATGAACGGAATTACAGATTTGATCACCGCCCCCATCGGCTTCTTGAACGCGGCCGAGGCGACGAACAAGTTGATCCCAATGGGTGGCGTCAAGTAGCCGATCTCCAGGTTCACGATGAAGATGACCCCCATGTGGATGGGGTCGATCCCAAGCGTCGCCGCGATGGGCGTCAGCAGGGGTGCGATCACGAGGATCGCCGAGATCGAGTCCATCAACGCTCCGACGACGAGCAGGAACAGGTTCACCATCAGCAAGAACTGAAACGGAGTGAGGTCCTGGCCCGAGATCCAGTCGACCGCTAGCTCGGGAACCTGCTCCTCGACGAGGAAGTCGTTGAGCCCGAATGCCAGCGCCATGATGATGAGCAAGGTCCCCATCAAGACGCCCGCTTCCGAGAGCACCTTCGGAATGTCCGACCACATCAGCGTCCGGTGGATGTAGAGCTCGACCACCAGGGAGTAGATGACCGAGACCGCCGCGGCTTCCGTCGCGGTGAAGAGTCCGGTGTAAATCCCTCCGAGAATGATGGCGGGGAGCGAGATGGCCCAGAAGCCATCGAAGAACGAGCGGACAACTTCCTTGAACTCGAAGCGCTCGCGCGTGCCGCCACTGCTACCCGCAATGAAAATGGAGTAGAGCGACAAGAGCCCACCGATCAGCATGCCGGGCGCAATACCGGCCATGAAGAGCTCGCCGATGTCGATCGGGGTCGCGGAGCCCGCAACGATTGCGAACACCAACATCGGGATCGACGGCGGGATAAGGATGCCGAGGGAGCCGGCCGTGGTGACCAGGCCCATCGAGAACCCGTCTCGGTAGCCCGCCTTGGTGAGCGCGGGGTACATCATCGAGCCGATTGCGATCACGGTGACCGGACTCGATCCCGAGATCGCGGCGAAGAAAATGCAGCCTCCCACGGTAGCGATGGCGAGCCCGCCCGGCAGCCAGCCGACGATCGCCTTTGCAAACATGACCAGTCGGTTCGCGATGTCTCCCGCGCTCATGATGGCGCCGGACACCACGAAGAACGGAATCGCTAGCAACACCGGCTTCTTCGAGAGGTCCGCCATTTTTGCCGGGAACGTCTCGAAGCCGCAGACGGTGTCGGAGCTGAGCGTTGCGCACGACTCGATCGTGTAACCGTCGCCGTAGATCAAGAACGACAACGCGGCGAGGACCCCGATGATCACGAACAACGGCGAACCGAGACCGACCATGGCAGCCAACGCGAGCAACAACATCAGGCCGCCGCCGCTCGAGGACGCCTCCTCGGCGCCCTCCGGTGCGGCATATCCAGCCGTTGCAACCGCAAAGACGCCGATGAGAACGAGAAGCGAAAGGAATCGAGTGACCTTGGGGAAATGGCGGCGATTCATCGTGCCGACTCCTCGTCGCTGGAAGCTTCGCTGGCGCCGTCAACCGCGTCCTCGCCAGCCTCATGCGGGTCCGTTGCGACCTGGCTCCGCGGTTCCGGGCGGTCATCAGAGGTAGCCGCTACCTCGGTCGGAACGTCACTCGGAGGCTTGCCAGCGTCCGCGTACTTATCCAGCTGGTCAAGCCCCTCGATCCCCGGCGAAACCGGCATTTCACCACCCAACGCGAAGAGGCCTCGGGCAGAGAACCGGATCGTCATCACGAAGAAGGAGAACGGCAGAACCGCCATCGCCTGGTAGAGCGGGAGCCCGAGCCCTTCCACAACTCCCCCTCGTCCCTCCGATTCGATGAGGTCGTCGTAGCGCTGGAGGGTGTAGCGCAACGCGAGCCACATCAGGGAAAAGCACACCAACGCGCTGAACAACGAGGAGAGAAAAACAACGTACCGTTTGAACTTCTCTGGGATGGCACGTTGCGCCGCCTCGACCTTGAGGTGCTTGTTCTCGTGCGTACACATTGAAGCGGCCAAGAACCCAACCCACAACGTCAGAACGAGGGCGAGGTTCTGGGCCCAAACCAGGCCGTTCGGCGCGAGCATCAAGAACAGCCGAATGAGTCCGTAGACACCAAGGACGCCCACCACCGAAATGCCGAGAGCTTTCGGCACGGCCATTTTTTTCTGCCCTCCAGCCGTACGAAGCGCGAGCACACCGATTCCGATGAAAGCGACCCAGAGGACGTAGGGGAACCAAGTCTCGAGGCTCAAGTACGCCGCATCGCCACGTTCCAGACTCACCCCGAAGTAGCTGAGGAACTTTACGAACGCTGCGACGCCCTTGTTCTCCTCGCTTGCGAAGGTTCGGTAGACGACGTCGAGGAACACGACGACGCTCATGATGATGAGCGCCCCGACGACGAAGACACGCTCTGCCCGGAACACCGCCCGGTCGATCTTCTTGTAAAGCTCTTTCACCGCTGCGGGCATCCTAACCCATCAAAAAAAGAGAAAGCCTGGGGAGCCCAAGCTTTCTCTTCCATGCTTACGGTCCGTTCGACCGCAAAGTGCCGCATCCGGTCTATGCCTTCTTGATGCCGTCCATGAGCTTCCGCCCCTGCTTCGTGGTCCGGCCGCGGTACTTCTTGTGGACACCGGCAGCGAGCTTCTTCCAAGGAGCCAAGTCAGGCTGGTGGAGTTCCACACCCATGTCGACGATGTTCTGCTGAAACTGCTGGCGCGATGCGTTGAGCCGACGGAAGCCACGGTTTTCGATCTTTCGCATGTCATCGGTCTCCACGCCCATGGCCTCTTGAAGCTCCGGCGAGAGGCTCTCCCAGAACTTCCGGGAGGCCACGACGACCGCAGGCTGATGGCAGTGCTGTGTGGCCGTCCAGTGCGTGATGCCACTGACCCAGCCAGCAGCCGTCGCGAAGAGGGGGGTGTTGGTAAAACCATCGATCACCCCCGTCTGCAGTGAGGGCAAGACCTCGGTCACGCCCATCGGAGATGCGTTCGCGCCCTGAGCGTTCACCCAATCGATGTGAACCTGCGACTCGAGCGTTCGGATCTTCAGCCCCTTCATATCCGAGGGCTTCTCCACAGCGCGGTTTGTCCCGGTTCCCTGGATGCCGTTCTCCGAGAGCATGACCAGCTTGAAGCCTTTGTCCCACAGGATGTCATGCACAAGCTCCCGGTTCGCCAGCAACCGGCGCTGCGCATCTTTCGGGCCGTTGGTGATGAACGGCAGCTCGAACGCGGACAACTCGGGAACAAGGCCCGAAATCCCCCCGCACGACCCGGCGTACATCTGACAACGACCGGCCTTGCAGGCCTCTGCCGTGGATTTCTCGTCACCCATACCACCGCCGAAGTAGACTTTGACGTCCATCTCGCCAGCGCTCCGCTCTTCGACGAACTTCTTGAGTTTTCCAGCAATGTTCCCCCAAACGGTGTTGCGAGGCGCAACGGTCGCGACTTTCACGACAGTCTTCGCCCGCGCGGAGCGGCCGATGAAGAAGGGGGCGATTGCTGCGGTGGCGGCGGTTCCCTTGAGGAGAGCGCGGCGGGAGGTCGGGAGCTTTTTGGTCGACATGACGATTTCCTTGGGTCGTTTCGCGGGTCTCCGGCGTGGGCCGGCCGGATGAAGCCAGAACGGGAATGGACTCCGCGTGTCCTGGCTTGAGACGAATGCGCTGCTGCCGATCTTCACTTCTGTGGGTCGGCGGCGGCGAGGAGGCGATTGAACCGGAGTCCGGCCGGATCGATCAAGCCCGATCCGAGGTTTAACCTAGCCATCTCGCACGGTTGCAATACGCGCGAGAGCGGCATGGTGTGCGACCAGGTCTTACATATCAAACGCAAACCGGCAACGGAGCCCAGAACCGCGTTCTTGGTGCTGCAACGAGCACGAAGAACGCCCAGCCGGCGGGCGCCAGCTGGGCGATGCCGCACGATGGCGGGGCGAGCCTAGAAGAGGTCGCCGCGGTTGGCCTTGAGCTCTGCGGCCTTCTGCTTCTCGACGCGAAGCTCGGGCATGACCTCGGGAATCGCGTCCTCCTTGGCGGCTTCGATCTCGGCGATCAGCGCGTCGAACGTTGCTTCGTCCTGCTGCTTCACGGCGAGCTCGGCCGCCCACAGGACCTTGGTGCCGACGAAGTCGGGTGCGATCTCCAGCGACTTCTTGAAGTGGACCTTGCTCTTCTCGAGGTCACCGCCGGCGAAGGCGGGAGCAATGGCGTAGTACGCCCCGAAGTAGCGGTGCGGACCACCGTGATAGAAGGTCGGGTCGAGTTCGAGGCAGCGGTCCATCGTCGCCTTGACGTTGTCCTTCTGCCCAAGCAGGACCGCGAAGCCCTTCTTCTTGGCCCACTTGCCCAGCGACGAGGCGTACCAGTACATCGCAGGCACGCCTTCTTTGCCGACCTTGGCGATGGCTTCGGGGAACTTGGCGCCGCCTTGCATGGCAGCCGCGAACTCCGGCGAAGAGGCGACGAGGGCCTTCTCGCCCCACTTCACGCCCTTGTCCATCGTCTTGAGATATTCCTTCTCGTCGGCTTCACCGCGCAGGTAACCGTCGGCGAGGAAGTAGTTGGCGCGGGTGAGCTTGACCAGCAGCGTGGCGTTATTGGGGTCGGCCTCGGCGGCCTTCTCCCACGTAGCGATCGCGGCGCGCAGCTTGGCAACGTCGGTCCGCTGGTCCCACTCGGCGTCACCGGGCACGGCGGCGCCATCGTCTGCGGCCGGTGCCGCGGCGGCGTCGGTCGCAGCCGCTGCGGGCGGCGTGGACGAGCCACCCTCCCAAACCGCCTTGCGACCGGAGCACGCGGAAAGAACCATCGAAACCGCGACCAGAATCAGCGTCTTCTTCATCGTCGAAAACCTCCGGGAAGGCCTACACCGCGGCAAGGGCGCGCGTCAACGGATGCCAGCGTTTCCCCGGACGCGGACCCGCATTCTCACGGGCCGACCCTGGGTCGAGGCCGCGCAGCGCTTGCCCCGAGCGACGCGGGTCGCGACCCTACGCAGGCGTGAAGTGGATTCGGCGCAAGCTCGAGACGGCCGGCACCGCGGCGTTTTCGACCTATGCGATCGCGGCGGCGTTTTCGGCGTACTTCTGCATGTACGCGTTCCGAAAGCCGTTCGCGGCCGCAACGTTCGAAGGCGAACTCGGCGAAGCCATCGACCTCAAGATCGCGCTCGTCATCGCGCAGGTGGTCGGCTACGCGCTCTCGAAGTTCCTGAGCATCAAGTTCGTTTCGGAGATCACGCCGGCGAGACGCGCCGCGACGCTGGTGGGGCTGATCGCTGCGGCTGAACTCGCGCTTGGCGTCTTCGCGGTCGTACCGCCGGGCGGCAAGGTCGTCGCGATCTTCTTCAACGGGCTGCCACTGGGCGCGGTGTGGGGACTCGTCTACGGCTTCCTCGAGGGTCGGCGAACCTCCGAGCTGCTCGGGGCCGGCCTCTCCACGTCGTACATCGTCGCCAGCGGCGCCGTGAAGTCGGTCGGTGCCGCATGGCTCGAGGCAGGCGTGTCCGAGTCGTGGATGCCGTTCATCACCGGCCTGTGCTTCGCCCCGGCCTTCCTCCTCGCGGTCTACCTCTTGCGTCAGCTGCCCCCCCCGACGTCCGAAGACGAAGCCGCCCGCACGATTCGCGTGCCGATGCGAGGCCCCGAGCGCATCGCGTTCATCAAGCGCTTCTCGTTCGGGCTCGTCACCCTCACTGGCCTCTACATGTTCCTGACGGCGTACCGCGATTTCCGCGACAACTTCGCCGCGGAGATCTGGGGGGCGCTGGGCTGGGGTGATGAGCCGGCGATCTTCACCGCATCGGAGCTACCGGTCGCCTTGATGGTGATGGCTGCGCTGGCGTCGATCTACGCCATCAAGGGCAACCGCACCGCACTGCTTGCGATCCACGGCCTGATGGCGGTGGGCACGATCCTCATCGGCGGTGCGACCCTCCTGTTCGACGCGGGCATCATCTCCGGCGCGGCCTGGATGGTCGCGCTGGGTGTCGGCTTGTACCTCGCCTACGTCCCGTACGGATGCGTACTGTTCGACCGCCTCATCGCGGCCACCGGTGCAGTCGGGACGGCGGTGTTCATGATCTACGTGACCGACGCGTTCGGCTACGCGGGCTCCGTCGGCCTGCTGCTGTTCAAGAACTTCGGCGGCGCCGACCTGAGCTGGCTCGATTTCTTCCGCGGCTTCAGCTACGCGACCGCCGTCGCCTGCACCATCGCCTTTGCCGCCAGCGGGGTCTACTTCGCCCGCCTGACACGAAAGGACAGGGCATGAAGCAGGCCCTTCTCGCGCGCGCTCGTAGAGTGGGGATGGTCGCCCGCTGGCTCGACGGAGACCCGCTCCCCCCCAAGCTTCACCTGTTGCTCGGGCTGGGCATCCCGCTTTGGATCCTCTGCGTGAACATGTGGCGCGTCCACTGGTTCACCTACGACGACGCGTACATATCCTTCCGATACGCGCGAAACCTCGCTGACGGACTCGGGCTCGTCTACAACCCCACAGAGCGCATCGAGGGCTACACGAACTTCGCGTGGACCGTGATGGTCGCGGCAGGCATGAAGGCAGGCGTCGACCCCCACGTCACCTCGAAGCTCGCCGGTGCTGGCGCGGCGATCGGCACGATGCTGGTCGTCTATCGCCTGGCCGATCGCCTCGCGCCGCTTCGCGCGGCCCCCTGCGTGGCGACCTGGCTGCTCGCGAGCAGCTCGACATTCTCGGGCTACGCCATGTTCGGGCTCGAGACGATCGGCTTTGTGTTCCTGCTGATGCTGGGAACGTGGCTGATGTTCCGTGAGGTCGAGCGCGGCACGGGCATCCTGTGGTCGGGTCTGGTCTTCGCGCTCGCCGGACTCACCCGCCCCGAGGCGCC
>CAYSPB010000058.1:0-15693 GCA_964432695.1 uncultured Nannocystaceae bacterium | reverse complement strand
ATTCCGATGCTCCTGCTCGGACGACGATTCTTCGGCCGACAGAACCTGCTGCGCGGCGCACTGTTCGTCGCCCCCCTGGTGGTGCATCTGGTGTGGCGGCATGGCTACTACGGCGCCTGGCTCCCCGCGACGCTTTCGGCCAAAACCGGCAACCTTCGTCAGCAGGTCCAAGGCGGCAAAGGCTACCTCGAGGGCTGGCTGCAGCACGCAGGCCCCGTGGTGTTCTTGATGCTCTACGGCGCCGCCGTCGGGGTCGTTCGCAAGCACCGCGAAACGCTCACGCTGGCGGTCGTCTTCGCGGCGGTATGCGGCTACGTGCTGCTCGTGGGCGGCGATTGGATGTCGTACTTCCGCTTCATGGCGCCCGCCGAGCCCTACGCGTTCCTGCTCGTCGGCATGACGGTCCGCGCCATCGTCGAGGCCCGCCGGGCCGCACCGATCCTCGCGCTCGGCGGCTTCTTGACGTGGGTCGGCGTCGAGCGGGTCGACCACATCGCCGAGGCCCAAAAGAAATGGCTCGCCGAGGAGAAGCGCTTCTGGGACAACGCTGCGGGACAGGCCGCGGAGTGGCTGGCGACGCGCGCCAAACCCGGGCGCGTTGCCATCGGCGACATCGGCTACGTCGGCTACCGAACGAACTATCCGATCCTCGACCTCCTCGGCCTGGTCGATCCGGTGATCAGCCAGCTCCCCGGCGGCTACACCCAGAAGATTGGCAAGGGCTACAAGGAGCGCGTCTTCGACGTGATGCCCGAGTACGTCGTCATCATCATGAACGGCCAAGCTTGCAAGGAGGCCGGCATGAAGGCGAGCCGCCAGCTCTACGAGGACCGCCGCTTCCGCCGCAACTACGCAGTTGCCCACAACATTCAGGTCGTCTCCGAAGCGGGCTGGTGCATCTTCAAGCGCAAGGACTTCGAGTAGACTCCCGGCCGTGCCTCTGACTCCCGGCGTCCACTGGTTCACCCCCACCCTGCCCGTTCACGTCTTCGACGCGGACCAGCCGGGCCCCACCGCCGTGATCCAAGCCGGCATTCACGGGGATGAGATCGCGGGCGTACACGCCCTGCAGGAAATGCTCGAGGAGGGCCTCCGGCCGACCCACGGGCGCCTGATCGTCGTGCCGATGATGAACCCGGCGGCGTATCGGGTCCGCAAACGCATGCCGACGGGGCGCCTCGATCTCAACCGGTGTTTTCCCGGCGACGCCGACTCCCCCGATTGGGAGAAGCGACTCGCCCGCACGTTCATGGACTTGATGCTCGACGAGAAGCCAGCCCTGATGGCGACGCTGCACGAGAGCTGGAAGCGATATCACCCCGACGTGAACCCCTCGTTCGGACAGACAATCGTGTACGGGGTGAAGCCGCGGCCGGAGATCGTCGACCGCACGCTCGCGCGGCTCAACGAGCGCTTCACCGGCGAGGACGAGCACTTCGACCCGCAGTACTACCCGGTCTCGACATCCTCGACTGAAGTCATCGTGGACGCCGTTGGCTGCATCGGCCTATGCGTCGAGACCTGGATGGAGTTCGGCGAGCGCCGTCGCATCAAGATGCACAAAGCCATCGTCGAATACCTGCTCGACGACATCGGCGTTCGCAAGCTCTGAACTACACCGTGGCTTCGAGCGCGGGCTTCGGCGACGACCTGCTCAGCCGCGGCATCGAGGCGGTGACGGTGCGGTTGCGACCGCGCCGCTTCGCTTCGTACATCGCCAAGTCGGCACGCGAGTCGAGCGCTTCGGGACCCTCGCGGCCATCCCACGTCGCCAGCCCGACCGACACGGTCTGGTGAATCTTCACGTCGTCGCGGACGGCCAGCGCCGTGGAGGCGAGCTTGGCCCGAATGCGTTCCGCGACGCGATAGCCCTCGACCGTGGTCGTGCCCGGCATGATGAGCTCGAATTCTTCGCCGCCCCGACGAACGAGCAGATCGAACGAGCGCACGCAGCTGCGGACGACCTCGGTGAACCGACACAGCACCTGGTCCCCGACCGCGTGACCATGCGCGTCGTTGACCGACTTGAAGTGGTCGAGATCCATCAACAGCACGGACAGAGGTTTCTGGGTACGCCGGGCTCGGTTCATCTCGGTCGAGAGGCTCGGCACGAGATAGCTGCGGTTGTAGGCCCGCGTCAGCGCGTCGGTGGTGGCGAGCCGCTCCAGCTCCGCGCAGCGAAGGGCCTGCGCGACCGCATGCGCCACCACCACGCCGGCCTGCTCATGCGCATACGAGAACGCGTTGGTCTGGGCGGCGGACACGGAAAATGCCCCCAGCACCCGTTCTCCGGCGAACAGCGGGATGGACATGACGGAGCGGACCTCGAATCCGCGATTGGGCGTGGGTGCAAAGCGAGCGTCGGTGGGGCTGTCGTTCACGCGGACCGCTTCGCCCTGCTGCACGGCCCAGCCGATGATCCCCTGCCCTTTGCGGAACTCGGGGGCAGGCGAAGTACTTCCGACCCCGCTACGCGCGACCGATCGAAGCTGCGCCGACGCAGCGCAGACGCGGATCGACGCGTGGTCGGCTCCGAGCAGTGACAGCGCCACATCGGTCACCGCTTGTAGATTGGCGTCGAGAGGACCGGGCTGCGCGAGATGATTCGCAACCTCCACCAAGTGCTCCAACGCCACCACCATGCTGCGCATCCTAGCGGTATCGATCCGGCGCCGGGGGGATCGATTCGGGCCGACTCCGCCGTCGGCCCGGCAGACCGAGCCGATGGTTGTGCGATCTCCTCGGACACCGCGCGAGCAGCTCTCGACCCGACGCGATGTTGATGACGCATACACGTTGATCACCCCCGCATCGAAATCTACGGTTGGGGTCAACATCCCACGACGCAGCGGCACCTACTGTAAAGTGGCCGGCGTGCGTCGGAGAGGTCGAGCCATTCGCAAGGTGTTGTCTGCGAGCGCAGTTGCGCTGTCGCTGAGCGTGGCGACCGTTCCGGCGACCGCCGCAGCGGCCAAAGGTCCGGTGGCGCTGCTCCGGGTCAAGCGGCCCAAGGTCACGCCTGCGGACGCAGCGTCCAAGCGAGCGGATGCCGAAGCGCGGGGCAAGGCCCTGGTGGACTCCGGCGAGTCGATCGCGGCGGGCGTCGAGTTCGACAACGCCGCCTCGGAACTCGGAGATCCGGTCCTGTACCTCGACGCGGGTGAGGCGTACCTGACCGGCGCTGAGAAGTCGCGCAACAAGGACCTCGCCCAAGCCGCGATCGAGCGAGCCTACATCTCGCTCGACATCCTTTACTTCCATCTGGACAGCGGGGCGGACAAGAACTTTCGCCTCGTCGAGGCGACCGAGATCCCGGCGCTGATCGTTCGCGCGCAAGAGCTGACCGAAGACGCCAACGCCGTCATCGCGGAGATCGAAGAGGAAGAAGCCGCGGCGGCAGCCGAGCCTGAGAAAGCCGTCGCCCCGACCGAGCCCCGCCCCAAGGGCCGAGCCGCCAAGATCGCCGGCGGCATCTTGATCGGCACGGGCGCGGCGTTTCTCGGCGTCGGCGTGGCTGGCATCGCGCTGGGTGTGCGTCACCAACAGACGGCCGAACACGCCACCGTGTACGGCGCGGAATACGACCGCGTGGAGACCAAGGGCGAACGCGCCAACCTCCTCGCGGTCATCGGCTTGCCCGCAGGCGCGGTGCTCGCAGGTGCAGGCGTGGCCGTACTCGTACTCACGTCGAAGAAGTACAAGAAGAAAAAGCAGCGCAAGAATGACCAATACAGCGTCGTACCGACGTTCGACCCGAACGGGGGCGGCGGCATGGCGGTTGTGGGTCGCTTCTAGCGCGTGACCTTGCTCCCGCAGATGTCTCGCGCCAAATGCGGCTGCGCCAGCGAACGGTGCGTTTGCGACGCCTGAGCCCGGACGGTATTCCTTCAGGGTGACCGCGGCTGCACACGTCATGCTCGAGCCACCGCCCGAGCCCGCATCGCGCCTCAATCTGCGTCAGCACGCCGATGCGGTGTTCGAGGCCGTCAGCCCCTACGAAGGGGTCGGCTTCCGTAACCACTGCAAGCGGCTCTTCCACTTCGCCTCCATGCTGATGGCGCAGCGCGGCGTCGAGATGCCCGCCGACGTCGCCTACGCGATCGCGATGTGGCACGACCTGGGCATCGTCAGCGAGGAGGACGAGGGCACCACCTACCTCCAGCGCTCGCGCGCGCTGTTCGAACGCGAGGTCGCCGGCGTGAACCTCGATGATGTCGATCCCGACGTCGTGACCGAGTGCCTGCTCTACAACCATCGCCTGCTGCCCGTGCCGAACCTTTCGGGCGCCGCGAACTGCTTCCGCCAAGCCGTTCAGATCGAGCACGCACGAGGCCTCATTCGCTTCGGCCTGTCCAAGACCGCCGTCAAGGCGAAGTTCGACGAATACCCGCGCGGCAATTTCGACCGCGTCCTGATGGACTTCACGTGGCGAACGCTTCGCCGCGAACCCCTCACCCTCGTCCGCGGAGTGTTCTTCTAGTCATGGCGAACCCAATCGACGACCACGCACTGCGGACCGAAGTCGAGGCTGCCGCGTTTCGGCGCCTCGTCGCGCACCTTCAGTCGCGGACCGACGTGCAAAACATCGACATCATGAACCTCGCGGGGTTCTGTCGGAACTGCTTGAGCAAGTGGTACACGACCGCCGCCAACGAACGCGGCGCCGACGTGGACCTCGAAACCACTCGCGCGTGGCTGTACGACATGCCGTACGCGGAGTGGAAGGCCAAGTACCAATCCGGACCCAAGAAGTAGCGCCAATGCGGCATCACGCCGAGCGCTTCTGCGTGTCGACTCCGGGTCGAAGCACGCAGGACATCACCGTGCGAGTGCAGGCCGTCGTCGAGCGAGCCAGCATTGTCTCGGGTCTCTGCAACGTGTTCGTGCACCACACGAGCGCGTCGCTGATCCTGTGCGAAAACGCCGACCCGCAGGTCCGTCGCGACCTCGAGGCCTTTGCCTCACGCCTGGTGCCCGATGGTGACGCGCTGTTCGAGCACACCGCCGAGGGGCCTGACGACATGCCCGCGCACGTCCGCACCATCCTGACCCAGAGTTCGTTGAACCTGCCAGTCGCGCAGGGCCGCGCCGACCTCGGGACGTGGCAAGGCCTCTATCTGTGGGAACACCGCACCGCGCCGCATGACCGTGCCGTCACCGTGTCGGTGATGGGCAGCTGAGAGACCGCCATGTTCGCTGCTCGCAAGCGTCTGGGACGCGTGATGACCAAGACGATCGCCGGCTACGGGTTGGTGAACGAGGGCGACCACATCATGGTCTGCGTGTCCGGCGGTAAAGACAGCTACACGCTGCTCGATCTGCTCTGGGACGCCAAGCGCAAGGCTCCGTTTTCGTTCCGCGTCACCGCCGTGCACCTCGACCAGAAGCAGCCCGGATACGACGGCGCGCCGCTTCGCGGCTGGCTCGAGCGCTTTGGCGCTCCATTCGAGATCGTCGAGCGCGATACGTACAGCGAGGTGCTTCGCGTGATCGAAGAGGGCAAGAGCTACTGCGGGCCCTGCTCGAGAATGCGGCGCGGGATCCTCTACAACACGGCCGAGCGCTTGGGCTGCAACAAGCTCGCGCTGGGGCACCACCGCGACGACGCGCTCGAAACCCTGCTCCTGAACCTGTTCTACTCGGGCAAGCTGCAGGCCATGCCCGCGACATATACGACCGACGACGGGCGATTCGACGTGATCCGCCCGCTCATCGAGTGCGCAGAGGCGGACATCATCGAGCACGCCGAAGAGGCGGGGTATCCAATCCTCCCGTGCAACCTGTGCGGCTCTCAGGCGGGCCTGCGACGCGAGAAGATGGGCGAGCTGCTCGCCTCGCTCGAGCAGGACAACCCCAACGTCCGCTCGGTCATGCTCAACGCGCTGCGGAACGTTCGGCCCAGCCACCTGCTCGACCCCGGCGTGAAGCGCAACGCGCCGAGCTCGCGCGGCCGCCTCACCGTGCTCGAATCCTGAGCTTTGGGTGGCAAGCGTGCATACTCACGCGCTTCCGCGCGGTTTCCCAGCTCAAAAATGCATAATATTCTGGATTCATGCACGGGGTGCGCGTAGGCTGCCCCCATCGTGCGACTGCCAGAACTGAAGGGAAAGAAGCTCGGGATCTGCGTGTCCGGGGGCCTCGACTCCAAGACCGTGGCGCTGCGGCTCAAGGAGGCCGGCTGCGACGTGGTCTGCTTCACCGCCGACCTCGGCCAGCCCGACGAGACGGACATCAACGACATCCTCACCCGCATGGCGCCAACCGGGACGGAGACGATCATCGTGGACCTCAAGCCTCAAATGGCCGAGGCGTGCTTCATGATGATCCGCGCGCAGGCGATGTACGACGGTGGCTACTGGAACACCACGGGCATCGCACGCGCCGTCACCGTCAAGGGGTTGCTCGGTGCAATGCGAGAGCACGGCTGCGATGTTCTGGTCCACGGCGCGACGGGTCGCGGCAACGACCAGATTCGCTTCGAGCGATACACCAACACGCTCGCACCCGACTTCGGCGTCTACGCCCCGTGGCGTGACCCCGAACTGCTCGAGCAGTTCCCCGGCCGCAAGCAGATGGCGGAGTACCTTCAGACCAAGGGCATCGAAGCCACGCTCACGAAGAAGCGGTACAGCACCGATGCGAACCTGGCGGGCCTGAGCCACGAGGCCGAAGATCTCGAAGAACTCACCACCGGCTGCCTGATCGTCGACCCGATCATGTGCGTGTGGCCGCACGACGCCCCCGACCGCATCGAGGACGTAACGCTTCGCTTCGAGGAAGGTCGCTGCGTCGCGATCAACGGCCAAGAGGGCGATGCACTCGACATCATGCAGCGCGCCAACGAGATCGCCGGACGCAACGGCATCGGTCTGAAGAACGCACTCGAAAACCGCATCATCGGCACGAAGAGCCGCGGCGTATACGAAGCCCCGGGCCTGGACCTGCTGGGCTTCGGACTGCGCGCGGTGTACCAGACGACGATGGACCGGCGCTCGACCGGCCTCTTCCACAACATGTCGCGCTTGATCGCGGAGCAGGTCTACGACGCGCGCCTGTACGACCCCGGTGGCCGCGCCGCCATGGCGGGCATCGACGTCCTCGCATCCCACGCGACCGCAACCGTGCAGCTGGGGCTCTACCGCGGCAACACGTACTTCAAGAGCCTCACCGACTGCCCGGCCTCGCTGTACAACCCGGCCGATGCAAGCATGGAAGCCTCCGACGGTCTGGACCCCAAAAGCAGCCAGGGCTTCGTCGAAGTACTTCGCTGCGAGGCGCTCGCGATCGCGGGCGCGGGGCAGATCAAGTGGAGCGACAAGTACTGAGACTCACCCGGCTTCGGCGAGCGGGCGAACCTGGTCGCCGCGAATCTCGAGTGCGGCCGGACGGCCCCCGTAGTGCTTCGCCATGCCTACGTCGATGCGCCACACAGCGCCATCGCACGCGGACGTGATCCCGGCCTTCTGCACGGTGTGTCCCACCACCATGCGGGAGGCCTTGAGCGTGGTGAGGGCCTTCTTCAAGTCGACGCACGCCTGCGTGCTGGGCTCGGGCTCAGAGTAGGCGCGGGTCCAAACCAATCCATCTTGGGCGAGCAGGTCCGCAGGCATCTCCCCGGTCCCCGACAGCCACGCTCGACCCGCTTCGTTCAACGCCTCGAGCTCGCCCGCGTACTTGGGCAGCACGCCGCCGTGCACGAACACCGAGTCGCCGACGACGACGGCCGTGTTTCGGGTCGCGAGCACCTTGGCGTACGCACCACCGGGCAAGAATGCTGCCGCCCGCGCTCGCATGGGCGCCGGTACGCGGTCGAGACCCGCAGCCGTCACGTCGACGCCGGGCGCATCAGCAAAGTCCGACATGCCCTCTTGGGTCACGTATCGGAAATCGCCGGCCGCGTTCATGAGTTCGTGGTTGCCGTTGAGCACGTGCACGGCACCGCCAGCCTCGGCGGCTTCTTTCTCCAGCGTGCTGAAGAGATCGAGAATCGCTTGCTCGTCGTCTCCGCGATCGAGCTGGTCGCCCGTTTGAACCAGCACGGTGGTTCCGCCGGTCCAGTGATCGTCGGCATCGATCAATCCGGCGAGCCGGAGCGCCCGCCGGGTGGCGTCGAGGTCGCCGTGTACGTCCCCCACCGCCACGATTCGGTCCGCGGCCGGGAAACGGGTTGGCAGGCTGGGCGCGGACCTGCGCGTGGCTTCAGGTGGGGTTTGTGCCGGCGGGGTGTCCGTTTGTGGCACCTGCGGCGACTCGACCGCCTTGGTTGATTCCGGGAGCCGGGCAGGTGGTTCCGTTCCGCAACCGATTTGCAGACTCAGCGCGGCGAATGGACCCAGCAAGGCGGCGATGCGGAGCGAGGCACACATGGATGCAGGCATCCTACCAACGCGCGCCGAGATCGGGCGCATCCGTTCCTTCCGACGTCCGGACCCGATACGATGAGGGAGCAGTGCAGCGTGAGTCGATGTTTCCGGACGAACCGGCCAAAGGACGCATCCTCGTCGTCGACGACGAGGTTCAGATTCGCCGCGTGATCCGGAAAGTCCTCACGGCCGAGGGCTACGACATCATCGAAGCCAAGGGCGGTGATGAGGCCCTCGAGAAACTCGCCGACATCGATGTCGACACCGTACTGCTCGACCTGCGCATGCCGGGCATGACCGGCGTTGAGGTGTGCAAACGCATACGTTCGACGCGGCGACACGCACACACCCCGGTCGTGTTCTTGTCGGGTGCGGCCGAACGGTCCGTGCGCCGACAGGCCCGCGAGGCGGGTGCGGATGACTTCCTTGCCAAGCCGTTCGACGAGGCGGAGCTCAAGGCCCGGATCCGCAGCTCGGTGTTTCACAACAAGCACAGCTCGGTGATGGCGCAGGAAAGCGCGCGTCTTCGAATTGAGGTCGATGGTCAGACTCGGGCGCTGCATGAAGCTCGCATGGCGCTCGACCGTGCTCGGCGCGAGCTGGAGGCTGCCCAGTTCGAAACGATCGAGCGCCTGACCAAGGCCGCTGAGTTTCGAGACGACGAAACCGCAGCGCACTTGCAGCGCATGAGTCACTACTCGCGCCTGCTGGCACGCAAGGTCGGCCTCGACGACTACACGTCCGAGCTCATTCGGACCGCCAGCCCGATGCATGACGTTGGGAAAATCGGAATCCCCGACAGCATTCTTCTCAAGCCCGGCAAGCTGACGCGTGACGAGTACGACGTCATGAAGCAGCACACCGAGATCGGATTTCGGATCCTCTCAGGCTCCGACTCCGAGCTGCTCAAGCTCGCGGCGAGCATCGCCCGCACCCACCACGAGAAGTTCGACGGATCAGGCTACCCGCGTGGACTAGTCGCGCAGGAGATTCCGATCGAAGGCCGAATCGTGGCCGTCGCCGACGTGTTCGACGCCCTCACGAGCGAACGACCCTACAAGAAGGCGTGGCCGCTCGAGCGGGCGCTCGGTCTGCTCAACGATGGCCGTGGCAAGCACTTCGATGGGGACCTCGTCGAGCTGTTCATCGCTTCGATGCACGAGGTCCTCGAAATCAAGCGGCAGTTCGAAGACTCGCCGCGCGCGGCTCAATAGCCCGCGTCGCCCCGGTCCCGAGCGACGTTCTTCGCGCGAGCCCGCTCCGATTCGAGGATCTCGAGCGCTTCGACGGTGTAGCGCGTCGTCGGCTCGGCGCGCAGCCGGGCGAACGGAATCGGGTCCCCGGTCTCTTCGCACTCGCCGTACGTGCCGTCGGCCATTCGCGCGAGCGCGGCCTCGATCTCGGCCAAGCGTGAGCGGTCCATGCCGGACACGAGCAGCCGGTCGCGCTGCGCGACTTCCCCGGCCGCCTGCTCCTGCAGGTCCAGCGGCTCCACATTGGCGTCTTGCACGGCCAGTTTGCCTCGCTCGAGAAGTCGCGCCCGCTGCTCGCGAAGGGCAGCCTCGAGTTCATCACGTTGGGCGGCAGTGAGATGGTCGCTCACGCGGTCAGACTACCCCGTATCCTCATCGGTATGACCGACGACGCGCTGCGTGCCACGCTCGATGCGTTCATGGAGAGCAGCGGCCGGCTGGTGGTGCTGACCGGCGCGGGGATTTCCGCCGAAAGTGGCATCCCGACGTTTCGCGGCCCCGAGGGCTATTGGAAAGTCGGCTCGAAGAACTACCACCCGCAGGAGCTGGCAACCGCCTCGGCGTTCGGGGAGCTGCCCCGCGAAGTCTGGCGGTGGTACCTCTACCGCCGCGCGGTCTGCCGCGACGCCGACCCCAATCGAGGTCACGAGGCACTCGTCCGGATCGAGCGAGCGCTGGGCAACCGCTTCGCCTTGATCACCCAAAACGTCGATGGTCTGCACCGCCGCGCCGGCTCGGTGAGCCCCTTCGAGATTCACGGCAACATCGATCGCTTTCGGTGCTCGGTCCGCTGCACGGACGCGACGTACGCATTGCCCGACGACCTGCCGCGCCAGACCAAGGACGCACCGCTCGATGACGCAACGTATGAGCGACTGCGGTGTCCCGACTGCGGAGCACCCGCGCGACCTCACGTGCTGTGGTTCGACGAGTGCTACGACGAGGCTCTGTTCCGGGCGAGCAGCGCGTACAGCCACGCGGCGTCGTCAGACCTGCTCGTCGTGGCGGGTACCTCCGGCTCCACCAGCCTGCCCATCCAAATCGGCATGAACTGCGCGCAGCGGGGAGTCCCGATGATCGACATCAACCCGGAGGACAACCCCTTCGGCGAGCTCGCACGGTCCACAGGCGTGGGTTTGGAGCTTCGGACGGCGGCGGCGGCGGCGCTGACGACGATCGCGGGTGTTTTGGCACCCGCATGATAAGGTGAACGAGGGGTCAGGAAAATATGGACGCGTACGACTTCATCATCATCGGCTCCGGCTTCGGTGGCAGCACGGCTGCGATGCGGCTGGTCGACAAGGGCTATCGCGTGCTGATGCTGGAGAAAGGGTCCGAGCTCAAGGGCAAAGACTTCCCCAAAACGAACTGGGACCTTCGTCGCTATATGTGGGCGCCGATCGTCGGCTTTCGCGGGCTCTTCAAGATGAGCTTCTTCCGCCACGTCACGATCCTCTCGGGCGTCGGCGTGGGTGGAGGCTCGCTGGGCTACGCGAGCACGCACCCCGTCCCCAAGGACCGCTTCTTCACCGCGGACAGCTGGGCGCATCTCGCCGACTGGAAGACGGAGCTCGCCGACCACTACGACGAGGCCAAGCGGATGCTGGGCGTCACCCCGACGCCCATGCTCACCCCGCCGGACAACATCCTCAAAAAGATGGCCGCCGACAACGGTCACCCCGAGGCCTTCCACAGCACCGACGTCGCGATCTACTTCGGCGAGCCCGGCAAGGTCGAGCCGGACCCCTTTTTCGACGGTGAAGGCCCTACGCGCACCGGATGCATCCAGTGCGGCGGGTGCATGCTCGGGTGTCGGCACAACGCCAAGAACACGCTCGACAAGAACTACCTCTACCTTGCGCGCAAGCGCGGGCTCGAGCTGCAGGCCGACACCGAGGTGAGGAAGATCCGCCCGCGAGACGGCGGCGGATACCGCATCGAAGCCAAGCAAGGCAAAGGCTGGTTCCGCAAGTCGGTCAGCTTCGAAGGCGCCAAGGTCATCGTCGCCGGTGGCGTGCTTGGCAGCGTGAAGCTGCTGCTCGACCAGAAAGCCGACCCGACCTGCCTGCCGAAGCTCTCCGACCGGCTCGGCGGGGGAATCCGCACCAACTCGGAGGCACTCATCGGCGTGGTCAGCCGCAACGACGAGATCGACCTCTCCGAGGGCATCGCAATCGGCTCGATCTATGAAACCGACCCGATGTCCCACCTCGAGCCCGTCCGCTACAGCAAGGGCTCGGGTCTGTTTCGAATCCTCACCGCGCCGCACGTGGGGGGGACCAACCCATTGGTGCGAATGGCAAAGCTCGTCAGCATCTGCCTTCGGCACCCGCTGCAGATCTTCAAGGCGTACACGGTCAAGAGCTTTGCGGAACAGACCGCAATCCTCCTCTACATGCGCACGACCGAGGGGACGCTCAAGCTGCGCAAGAACATGTTCGGCGGCATGAGCACCGCGCCCGACCAAGGCGAGCTTCCCACCGCCTCCATCCCCGAAGCAACCGCCCTCGCCCACCAGTTCAGCAAGGAGGCCGACGGCATGCCGTTCTCGATGGTCACCGAGACGCTGTTCAACATTCCCACGACTGCGCACATCCTCGGCGGGTGCTGCATGGGCGACAGCGTCGAGACCGGGGTGATCGACGCGAACCACGAGGTGTTCGAGTACCCGGGTCTGTACGTCATGGATGGGTCCTCGATCTCCGCGAACCCGGGCGTGAACCCGTCGCTGAGATCTCGCCGGACTCACTCGCGCGGGCTGCGTTCACCGCGCTCACCGAGCGGGCCGTTGCCAAGTTCCCGCGCAAGGACGCATCGCTCCCCGCCAGCCCCGAGCCACGAGCGCTGCCCGCTGCCGCGGCGAGCTGAGCCGTTGTCGGCGACCAGGCTCGTCGCGCACACTGTGCTCGTGCGACAGCTCGGAACCTTCGCCCTGGCCTTCACCCTCGGTGCCTGTGCGACCGCGGCCGCGACCTCCGTCGCTGCGGTCGACGAACCCGCCCCAGCCGATACCACGGCCTTCGTCCGGACGACGGAAGCATCCGAGCATCGGGTCGCGCCCAACGGCACGGCCGAGGTCGCTCTACTTGCCCGGGGTCGCCAGGCCTTCGTCGGCCTGCTGCGCATGAACGGCGGTGGTGTGGTCCCCACCCACCGCGACCCCACCGAAGAGTTCATCTACGTGCTCGAAGGCACCGGCACGATCACGATCGACGGCGCCGAGCATGCGCTACAGGCCGGGTCGATCGTGTACATGCCCGCCCACGCCGAAGTGTCGTACGCCAACGGCCCCGACCCACTCGTCGCCGTGCAGGTCTTCGCGGACCCGGACCCTGCCGACAAATACGACGCCTGGTCCGCGCGGCCCTGAGCGCGTATGGCTCAGTCATCGACGGCCAGAATGCCGTCGGGCAGCGCGTCGATCCGGCGCGCACCGACGAGCAGCACGATCGCGCTGAGTGCCACCGGAACGCTGGTACAGGCAACCGCGAACGTCAGGCCCTTCCACTCGCTCACCTCTCCGATGAGGAACGGCGAGATCGCATCACCCAGCAGGTGAATGCAGAACACGTTGATCGCCACGGCACGGGCGCGAACGGCCGGCGGAACGGAAGCAACGAGCGCTGCGTTGAGCGGCCCCGTGTTCAAGAAGAGCAGGAACTCCGCCGCGAACGCGCACGCGAACACCAGCGTGGTGTTCGGCATGAACGGCATCGCCAGGACAAACGGTGCCCCGAGCAGGAGCCCCATGCCGCTGACGCTGAAGTACCCGCCTTGTCGCTCGGCAAATGCGCGGTCGCCGAGGTACCCACCGACGAGCGTTGCGATGAGGCCCGCAACGACCGTGATGCCCCCGAAGACCATGTTGCCCTCGGCCGCGTCCATGCCCCGCTCGCGGATGAGATACGTCGGCATCCAAAACGCGATGCCCCCCATCGCGAACGTCATCAGCGTCGTGCCCACCGTGTTGAAGCGCCACGCGGGGCTCTTGAGCACCCGACGAAGCGCTGCCTTGAGTGGCATCACCACGTCTCCGACCGCGCCCTCGTCCATCGCGCCCCGCTCGGGGTGCCGCATGAAGAACGCGACCACGGCGAAGACGAGGCCGGGAACGCCAGCAACGTAGAACGCCATGCGCCAGCCGTAGGAGGCCCCGACCCATCCGCCGAGCAGGTAGCCCAAGGCGCTACCCATCGGGATCGCGAGGTAGAAGACTGCGAGCCGTCGGCCACGTTCGGAGGGCTTGAAGAGGTCTGCGATGATCGAAGGTGCGACGGTCGCGTACCCAGCCTCACCGATCCCGATCAGCGCACGCATGGTCAGCAAACCTTCGTAGCTTTCGACCATGCCGCTGCCGAGCGTTGCGAGGCTCCACAGCCCCACGCCGATGCCGACCATGCGGTTGCGGTTCCAGCGGTCGCCGAGGTAGCCGCCGAAAGGGGCCGCCACGGTGTAGACGACCATGAACATGCTGCCGAGCAGGCCCCCCTGCCCGTCGTCGAGGTGCAGCTCGGTCGAGATGTCCTCGAGCACGGCGCTGAGGACGTACCGGTCCAGGTAGTTCAAAAAGTTGATGATCGTCAGGACCAGCAGCAGCGCGAGCGCAAAGCGCCCCGCGTCGGACGGACCTTTGGACCGGCTCATCTGGGTGGACGATACCCTCCCGGGTTGCATCGATGCAGGGTGCGCAACGGCTGTGCAGAGCCTGAACGTCATCGATCGCCGGACGCAAAGCCTGAACGTGACGATTTCTGCACTTTGGGCCGATCCTTCTCGCCCCAGACCCCGTAACATCTGCACCAGGGCGCTCGATTTGCCCTGCATGCCCCGGATGGGGCACGGACGGAACCAAACCTCCACACGAGACTCGAAAAGGGAAAACGACATGGATCTCAAGAGCATTGCAACCACGCTGGCGTTCCTCGGCACCGGTGCCCTCACCCTCACCGCGTGCGACAAAGACGCGCCCGCGACGGAAACCCCCGCCGCTCCCGCCGCCGAAGGTGCCGCCGAAGGCTCCTGCGGTGGTGACAAGGCCGAAGGCTCCTGCGGTGGCGAAAAAGCCGAGGGCTCCTGCGGCGGCGAGAAGGCCGAAGGCTCCTGCGGTGGCGAAAAGGCCGAGGGTTCCTGCGGCGGCGAGAAGGCCGAAGGTTCCTGCGGCGGCGAGAAGTCCGAGGGCTAGTCCTTCGGACGTAGCGCTACGCTATCGTTCGACCCGCGGTTGGCCTCGTGCCCACCGCGGGTTTTTCTATCGCGTCATTCCCCATGCAGCCCACCATCCCCACCGGCGTCGGACTCGGCCTGCGAGGCGCCTTCCTTCGCGACGTTGCCGGCGGTGCCGCCGATGGACGCGTCGCTTTTCTCGAGGTCGCGCCCGAGAACTACATGCACCGCGGTGGCATCGCGCCCCGCCGCCTCGAAGAACTTGCGGAGCGCTTCCCGATCATCTCCCACGGCTTGATGATGTCGCTCGGCGGTACCGACCCGTTCGATGCGGCGTACTTCGATGAGCTCAAGGGCTTTCTCGACCGTTACGACACGCCCTGGCATTCCGACCACGTGTGCTGGTCGAGCCACGACGGCGCACTGCTGCACGACCTTCTGCCCGTACCGTTCACGTCGGAAACCGCGACGCGCATCGCGGCCCGCGTCCGTGAGGCGGCAGATCGGCTGCAGCGGCCCATGGCGGTCGAGAACATCAGCTGGTACCTCGAATTGGGCAAAAGCACGATGGACGAAGCCGCGTTCCTCACCGAGCTGCTCGAGCGTGCCGACTGCGGCCTGCTGCTCGACGTGAACAACGTCTTCGTCAACGCGACCAACCACGGCTTCGATCCCAAGGCCTGGGTCGACGCGATTCCCCTCGAGCGCGTCGTTCAGCTGCACGTCGCTGGGCACGAGCCCTGGGACGAGTCCCTGCTGGTCGATACCCACGGCGCCGACGTCCGTGATGAGGTCCGGTCCCTGCTCGTCTACGTGCTGGAACGCACGGGCCCCAAGCCCGTACTGCTCGAGCGCGACTCCAACATCCCACCGATCGCGGAGCTGCTCGACGAAGTTGCGTCCCTTCAGGCGCT
>CAYSPB010000057.1:25969-26841 GCA_964432695.1 uncultured Nannocystaceae bacterium | reverse complement strand
CATCATGAAGGGGAAGCCGAGCCAGACGTTGGTCGCGATGTTGGCCGTGAACGCGGTCGAGAACTGGGCGAACCAAGAAATCGGCTGAATCGACGTGCCGAAGACGTCGTTGATCGCGTGAATGATGCCCGTGACGGCGCCGAACTGCCGGTGGAACATGCCTTTCCACGCCAGCGCGGTGACGTAGTTGGGCACGGCCCACGGAATGATGAGCAGGACCCGGTACACCGCCTTCATCTTGAGCAGCGGCCGAGAGAGCAGGAGGCCCACGGCCAAGCCGATGCCCAGGTGGAAGACGACGTTGATCAGCGTCCAGACGATGGTGACGATCAGCACCAGATAGAATGAGCCGCTGCCGAGCAGCGGGCCGCCGCGCGCAGTGAGAATCTCCGCAAAGTTGCCCAGTCCGACGTAGTGCATGTCGGTGGATGGACCTGCGAAAAACGACGTGGCGGCGCCGACCGACAGCGGCAGGATGACGAGCACCCCGACCGCCACGATCGCGTGTACGAGGTAGCGATACGCCGAGACCGACTCGCGCCACGTGGGCCCGTGTGCGTCGCGGCTGCGGCGAACCCAGACGAGCGCACCGATCATGGCCAGAGCACCGAGCGCTATGCCTGGCCAGGGGGAGGCGGGCGGCGGCGGCGGGCGGCGGACGTCGCGGTAGCGGCGGTCGGCTTCGGCGAGGGCGGGGCCCGGCTCGGCTTGCCCGCGAAGCACCTTTCGGAGCGCACGACGAGCCGGTTCCCAGACCGACCGCATTGCGGCCGAGGTCGGCATGGGTACCGCGGTACGGGCCTGCGTCGCAAAGGCCTCGAGGAAGGCATCGGCGGGTGGAACGTCGGCGCGGGCCGAAAGCACGCGCGCCC
>CAYSPB010000057.1:23489-25958 GCA_964432695.1 uncultured Nannocystaceae bacterium | reverse complement strand
GCTTGTGCTGCGGCCGGTCCGGCTAGATGCCGAACGAGAGCACGTGCGGCGTCGCTTGCGGCACCTTTGGGCGAAAGCATCACCGCCTCGACGGTGAGAAACGGCGCGAGCGGCTTGCCTGTGGCCGCAAGCGGGGGGAGGGGGACGACTCGGTATGCGAGGTCCTCGCCGAGGTCTCCGGCGAGCCACGGTCCGCTCATGGCGTAGGCGGCCTGCCCCGAGCGGAACAGGTTCGTCACCAGTGCGCCGTCGGCATCGGGGGGAACGACGCCGCGTTCGAGCAGGTCGAGCGCGAGCGCGAGGGAGTCTTCGGCTTCGGGCCCGACCATCCCGAACGCATCGTCATCGCCGAGCATGCGGCCGCCGAACGCATGCAGCAGTGGCGCGTGCGCGTAAGGGTTCATCGCCTCGTACGCGAGTGCGACCACGCCGTCAGGCAAGGATGCTCGCCTGATGTCCTCGAACGTTGCGGGTGCTGCAGCAAGGTCCGTGTTGACGTACAGCGCGAGCGACTTGAGGCTCAGCGGGACCGCGTAGCGCTCGCCGTCGAGGGTGACTGCGTCCAGCGAGGCTCGAATGAAGGCCTCCGCTTCCAGTGCATCCCCGACGGGCGCGACGACTTCACGCTTCCGGTAGTCCCCCAGTCGCTCGTGGGAGTCGACGAAGACATGCGGCCCGTCGCCCAGCGGAACGGCTGCGTTGATCTTGGCGCTGAAAGCGTCGTACGGGATCGCGAGCGTCTGAATCTCGACCCCATCGTGGGCTGCGGCGAAGTCGGCGAGCGCCTCGTCGAGGGCGGCTTCTTCTTCGCCCCGGTACGCATGCCAAACGCGTAGCGGCTCCGCTGCGTTCGCGACGGATGACACGCACAAACAGGCGACCGCGACCCCAACGAGGCGCAGCCACGTGAGTAGCCCACGGGGCATCACTGGCGGCGGAGCATACCGAACCACGAGCGCCACCGTGGCGCGAGGTGACGAAACCCCGTCCAGGCCCGTTCGGCGGCCGTTCACGGGGCTACGAAACTAGGCGACGCCCGGCCGTGCTGACCCTGGCGCCGCCGTGGGGATGGTGAAGGAAGGCCTAGGGGGCGAGTCGGGAGACCCAGATGTCCGCGTGCTGTGCTTCGAGGCTGAACGAGCCCGCAGCGACGATCGAGTCGTCGTCGAGAATCGTCAGTGCGGTGATCGACTCGTATCCCAGGGACGCTGGACCAACGAGCGTCCTCGACCAGAGGACCTCGCCCTCCGGATCGAGCTTCCAGATGACTCCGTCAAAGTCGAACCCATCGCGGAAGCGTCCGGAGACGATCAGGTTACCTGCGCTGTCGAAGGCAGCATCGGTGGGTACGTAGATGGAGCTTTCATCGACGGAAAGTTGCGTCTCGCCCAGGAGGGTGCCGTCGGCCGCGAAGCGAACGACGACGACGGTACCTGCGCTCGAGAAGGCCACCGCCACATCTCCTTCGGGGCCGACGCCGAGGACGGTATCGTTCTCGCTCCAGTTGTCGGCATAGTCCTCGATGTCCGACTCGTACTCGGTTCGATACACGAGAGTACCGTCGTCTTCGTATCGCCCCAGGGCGGGTCGGTAGCCGCTGGGGGTGAGAACGTCCTCGACCAGCATGACGTCGCCGCCGCTGTCGGCTTCACCGATGACGAAGTAGCGGACAAAGGCGCTGCCGTCCTGTGTGTGGACATTTTCACCGTCTGGACCGAGGATGAAGAAGTCGGCGCTGACGCCGGGGCCACTCTCGCTCACGTAGAGACCTCCGCCGCCAGCCCGTCTGGTGGCGCGAAGGGCATTTTGACCGGTGAGCGTCCAATCCTGGAAGATGAAGTTCGACGTTCGCGCGTCGACGGTCTCCAAGTCGGAGCCGGAGGCCCAGCGATAGATGTTGTAGGTACCCTCGGGATGGACGGCGGCAACGTCCATGTTGACGAGCGGGTAGCCGGCGTTGTCGTGGGCGTGGTCTCCGAGCTCGTTACCGTCGAGGTCGTAGTCTGTGATGAGGCCGCGTTGCAGGTTCGGGTTGACCGTGGAGATCGACGCGACGCGCAGGCTTCCACCTGCAAGAACCTGTACGTCGCGACCGATGTCGTTCGAGTCTTTGCCAATGGTCGTCTTCGTCAGCTCCCACAGCGTGGAGCCAGAGACGATACAGTCGTTGTTGCATCCGTTTCCGTCGATCCCATCGCCGTCGTCGCAATCCTCGAATTCTGCGTCGAGGTTGCCGTCACCGCAGAACCCCGCTGGCCCGGCGCAGTCGAGTGCACATCCGCCGTATGCGCCGTTGTTGGCGCCGTCGTCGCAGCTCTCGGGCCCATCGACGCTGCCGTCGCCGCAGCTGGGGCCTGGGCCGCTGCAGTCGGCGGTGCAATGGTCGTAGTCGCCATTGAGTTCACCATCGTCGCAGGCCTCGTCACCTTCCACGGTGCCGTCGCCACACGCAGGCCCCGGGTCGTCACC
>CAYSPB010000057.1:20320-23389 GCA_964432695.1 uncultured Nannocystaceae bacterium | reverse complement strand
GGTGGTGAGGTCGGGGTCGTCACCGGTGGTGAGGTCGGGGTCGTCACCGGTGGTGAGGTCGGGGTCGTCACCGGTGGTGGGTGACGGTTCATCTTCGTCCGGGTCATCGCCCGGATCGTCATCCAGAGCGCTGCCAGAGCTGGACGCGTCCATCCCTCCGCTTCCTCCATCGGTGTCGCCGGTCGGGGCGGGAGCGGGATCGCAAGCCAAGAGCAGGGCAGGGAACAAGAGCGCGACGTTTCGAGTCATCGCCGGACCTGTCGACCGCGGCCCCCTGACCGTTGCACGAAAAAATCAGTGCATCACAGCGGAGCCCAGATGATGGTGGGGATGCCAGAGGTCCCCGCCTCGTCATAGTAGTTCTCCACCGCCACCTTGAACGCGTTCCCCTGGCCGGTCTGCACCACGTAGGTGATATCGGCGGGCGTGAGGATGTGCGTCATGAAGTTGTAGTCGTACCATTCGTGGAAGACGTAGTCGGGGTCCTCGTTTTGGTCGTCGCCGTCGTCTTCGTCCACGAGGTAGCCGTCCGCGGGGGCTTCGGTCACCGCGTCGAAGGGGGCTTCGACCACCGCCCCTTCCACCCCGGCGCTTCCGGAGATGCCCCCGTTGGTCGCGATGTTGAACCGCAAGAACGCGAGATCCCAGTCCAGGTCCTCCATGCGGTCTTCGACCTCGAGCTGCCGTCCGGTCTCGAGATCGAAGTAGACCCAGGTTGTATCGTCGGTCGCGTCGATGACCGTTCGCTGGCCGCCCTCTTCGCGGGGCTCACTGTTGGCGTTGGGGCCGACCTCCCCGTCGGCGGGCTCCTCCACGGCGTCGCCGCCGAACTCATCATCGAGGTCGCCAGCACAGCCAGATGCGGCGATGGTTGCGGTGAACAGGAACGTGCAAGCGCGGTGTAGCGTCGACATGGACGTGAAACTCCGGATCAGTAGCGAACGGTCACGCCGCCGTAGTAGCTGCGCGGGACCAGGGGGTTGTCGGTGGCATTGCCAGCGTTGAGGATGTTGTCGACGCCGATGAAGGCTTCGACGTAGCGGGTGAAGGTCTGTGCGATCCGAGCGTCGAAGGACGCGAACGGGTCCGAGCGCAGCGGCTCGAGTACGTCATCGTCGTTGGTGTCGACGTAGAACAGCCGTCGGCCGACGATCGAGCTGCGGAGCCGCACGGTGGTTCCCCAGGCCCGCCGGTGGTAGCGAATGCCGGCGGTGCCGCGATGTCGAGCGCGGCCGGGCAGCGCGAGCCCGCTGTCGAGGTCCCGGGTGTGCGTGAGCGTGTACGAGCCGTCGAGGGTCAGCGGGCCCCAGGTGAGTGCGGCAAGGGACTCGAGACCCCGGCTCTCGGCGTTGCCGATGTTGTCGTAGCCGAACAGCGTGAGCGCGTCGTCGGAGTCGTCGAGGGTGTCGACGACGATGGTGTCTTGGAGCCGATGATCGAACGCGGAGACGCTGAACGAAGCCCATCGCCACGGCAGAAACTGCGCCGAGACGTGGGTGCTCCACGAAGTCTCCGGCTCGAGGCTGGGGTTGCCGCGCACCTGGTAGCCAACGCCGGCATTGGTGAACAGCAGGTACATTTCGCGGAACGTCGGGGCTCGATAGCCGCGCCCGTAGCTGGCCCGGAAACGCCACTTCTCGTTGGGCCGTAGCATCATGGCGAGCCGCGGCGTCGAGTACAGACCGAAGAACGAGTCGTAGTCGACGCGGACGCCCGGCAGAATCGAGAGCATGTCCGCGGGCGTCCACTCGTCTTGGGCAAACGCTGCATAGCGCTGGCGATCGACCGTGCCCGGATCGATGCGGTCGGCCGAGAGCACCTCGAACTGGCCGTCGAGGCCGACGGTGAGCGTGTGCTTTTCGATGCGCTGGGTGAAGGTCGCCGTCGTCTGCACGACGTGATCGAAGGTCTCTTGCGAGTCGTCGAGCGCGTCCGAGTTGCGCTGGTCGTTGAAGAACTGGTCGCGGAAGAGGCTGTAGCTTCCCGTCAGGCGCACGCCGCCGGTGTCCCAGTC
This sequence comes from uncultured Nannocystaceae bacterium, assembly GCA_964432695.1. Lineage (GTDB taxonomy): Bacteria > Myxococcota_A > Polyangia > Nannocystales > Nannocystaceae > CAJXVA01. Next base: position 21,375 of record CAYSPB010000057.1, on the reverse strand, counting down.
GGTCGAGGGGGTGAGGTTGACGGTGATCGTCTCGCTGCGGTTCACGCGGTCGAACACCGCGCCGGTGGCGAGCGCGTCGATATTGCGGTTCGTCCGCTGCAGGTACTGGGCCCAGCCGTCTAGCGTGAACGCACCCTTGGAGCGGTAGCGCTGAGAGGTGCTCGCCTCGAACTGTCGCGAGCTCGGGCCGGTCGTGCTCAGGTTCGACGGGTCCGCGTCCCAACCGTCGGTGTTGTGCATTCCCGCGGAGAACGAACCGGAGTAACGCTCGCGCCGGTGTCCCACGCGACCGGTGAGGTCGAACGTATTGAAGCTGCCGTAGGACGTGTGGGCTTCGGCTTCCCAGCGCTTGGCCGGCGTGCGGGTGATGATGTTGATCGTGCCCGCCAGGGCGTCCGCGCCGTAGAGCACCGAGCCGGGGCCACGCACGATTTCGATGCGCTCGATGTCCTCGGCTGGGAACCGGGAGAGGTCGATCGTGCCGTCGATGCGCCCCGAGACCCGCTGTCCGTCCACGAGGATGAGCGTGTACTTGGGGTCGAGCCCCTGCAGCAGGACGCCTGCGCCGCCGAAGCTGCGGTCAACCTGAACGCCGGGGGTCTCCTGCAGAATCTCGAGCGCATTCTCGGCTCCGACGTCCTCGATCATCTTGCGGTCGTAGACATCCGTGGCGATGGGGGCGTCGTTCTTTTCGTGGGCGGTCCGGGTGGCGGTGATGACGACGGTCCGCTGTTCTCCCTCGAAGTCCTCGCGGGGGGCGTCGGCGCCCTCCTCGGGCTCGTCGTCTTCGAGCGGTGCCGGGGCGTCGGGCAGCGTGCTGCCGGTCGAAACCGTCGGGTCTGGCTCCGGCGTCGGCTTTGCGACGGGAGCAGCCTGCGCGGGCAGAGATGAAGGCTGCGGCTCGGCGGGCGCTTCGGGCTCGGCAGGCGCCGGTGGCGGCTCGACGGGCGTCTCCGGCTCGCTCGGCGTCTCGAGCTCGGGCTCCGGCGGAGCCTCCTGTGCGGCGCTGGAGGGAGCGGCCTGGGGCGCAGGGGACGGCGCCACAAGAAAGAGGA
>CAYSPB010000057.1:0-20310 GCA_964432695.1 uncultured Nannocystaceae bacterium | reverse complement strand
CAGCAAGGATCACGAGCGTCGCCTCCGCGCGGCCAATCCGAACACCAAGAACACGCCGAGTGCTGCGGGCGAGGGCGCAGACGAGCTTCGACAGCTGCAACCGCCGGCGTCATCTTGGCCGGGGTCCTCGCCGCCCGAGGATTCGTCCTCTGCGTCGGCGCCGGTGGAGGTCGTTCCGGGGTCGACGCCGTCGTCAGGGTCGTCCGTGGTGGAGGAGTCGCCGTCTGCGGTCGTGGAGCCGTCGGCGGCGCCCGTCGAGCCCGCCATCACGTCGGGGCAGGCACCGTCGACGTCGTCCTCCGAGGCGACGCAGATGTTGGCGCGGTCGGGTCCATCTGCGACGGCTGCATGCGCGCCAACGACCCAGTAGCCGCCTTCGGGCAGGTCCTCGAACACGACCTGGGCGCCCGGCGTGACGGCATCCCACGTGGCGATTGCGTCGCCGACGGCACCATCGTCGTCGAAGTCGGCGACAGGGTGCAGCGAGAACGCCACGTTCGGAAGCGCGTCGTCGTTGACGAACCAAAGGTCGCCGCCGGCGTGCAGCACGTTGTAGTAGTTCGCCGCGAGCGGATAGAAGCGCGCGTCAACGGCAATGACCTCTCCGCTGGCATCGGCCTCGATGCCGACGAGCGCCCCGGCATAGGGGTGGCTTTGTGCCGCACCCGCGCGGCGTCCGGTCGCCAGATTGTAGCGAGCGAACGTGGGCCACGCGTCGGCGAGTGAGTCGCTGCGCTCGTTCAGCAGCGGCTCGAAGAGCAACTGGGGGGCCGCTGCGTTGGCATCGTCATCAAGCGCGTTGAAGAAGTCGACGAGCAGCCCGACGTCGTGTCGCTCCGTGAGGTAGTCGAACCACAACGAGGTGCCGTACGCGAACGCTGGTACGGGGCCGCCGGGGGGCTGATAGACGGGTCGTCCAGTGTCGATGAGCAACCCGTTGGCAAGTCGAACAAAGTCGGCCGAGTTCGGATCGAACGCGCGCTCGGCCCAAGTGGCCGTGCCCTCGGAGACCCAGGTCGGCAGGAAGTTGTAGGCAGCCTGCACGCCGTGAAACGCCTCGTGCGAGGACACCGTATCGACGGCCTCCTCCAGCGTCGCGTAGCCGTAGCCCGTGAAGTCGTTCTCGACCACGTAGAATCCAGCGCAGCCGGCGTTGCCACAGCCGTCGGTGCCGAAGCGACCGTCGGCGGCCCCGCCGAAGTCGACGAGGTAGACGTCGTACGCCGGGCTGCCGCCGAGCTCGGTCTCGATGGCGGACTCCGGAGTCGGCCGCCGAAACCCAAGCGACTCGTACAAGACGATGGCCTCGGCGGTTGCGTCAGCCACGTCTTGGGCGAAGTCGGGCGCGCCGTCGTCATCGAGGTTTTCGAGACGCGTCACGTTGGGGCCCTCGACGCTGAAGTGCACGCGTACCGTCCCGGTCGGTTCGTCCCACGTCTCGACGACGTCCTCGGGCGCGAACGACCACAGGCCGCCCTCGGTGGGGCGGTCTTCGGCGGAAGCGGTGCCAGCAAGCAGCAACGAGCAGCCGCCGGCGACGAGGGGAGCGATGCGCATTAGTCGAGGAAGGCCCAGCGCCACACGAAGTTGGCGCTCCCGGTTCCCATTGCGCCGGAGGCGTTGCACTCGGCTTGACCCTCAGCGTAGTACGACTCGACCATGAACTTCACGTGCCGGCCGTCGCTGCGCTCGAGGACGAAGGGCGTGTAGGTGACGCCCACGCAGCCGGGGTAGAACCACCACGGCGTGAGGGCGTAGTTGGCTCCGCCCGCCCCTGAGCCGTCGTCGATGAGCGTGCAGGCTCCGTCGTAGAAAGCCTCACCTTGGAAGGTTGCGCTGTCGGGCACGTCCGAGACGTCTGCGTAGTCAGCGTCCATGGTGGCGACCGTCACGCAAGACGGACCGCTGGAGCCGCTGTTGAGGCGAAGGCCGAAGCGCTTGGCGGCGATGTCCCAGTCTTCGGACTCGAGGGCCTGCAGGTCGTCGATCGCCACCGCCTCGAGGCCGTCGTCGGTGAACCGCAGGTACAGCCACGGGTTGTTCGGCGCGTCGACGATGCCGCCGGCGGTCGCGTCGATCGACGAAACCCAGTCGTCGCCGTCGGCGGTGTTCTCGACCGCACCTTGACTGACCACGCCGCTGACGAGGCCGAGATCGAGAATCATCGCGTCTTCACACGGAACGCCCTCGTCGCACGCCGAGACGCCCGTGGTTTCCCCCGTCGTCTCGTCGGAGTCGGTGGCGTCGTCGTCGGAGTCGGATGCGCCCGTGGTCGCGTCGGATTCGCTCGCGTCATCGTCGGCGCCGGACGCGTCATCATCATCATCGTCGCTGGCCGTCGTGCTCGCGCCCGAGTCGGTCGGGTCGGTCGCGGCGGTGGTGCTTGCGCCGGTGGGGTCGGTGGCGTCGGTCGGATCCGTCGAACTCGAGCCGTCCGAAGCTTCGGTCTCTGCAGCGGCGTCGTCGTCGTCGCAACCGGGGAGGAGCAGCGTTGCGAGCAGCAGGGAGGAGAACAGGGAGGTCGTCTTCATCGTGGAGGCGTGCTTTCGGGCCCGGTCGCTCCGCGATCCGGGCTGCAGGTCGTGCCGGTCTCGCCGGCGCAGTGGAACGTCATGCCGCGGCACTGGGCCGACCACGCGGTCTCGGCCCAGCCGACGGACACGTCATCGACCTCGATCTCCTCGGGCGCGCATCCGATCGCCGGCGAGGACGCTCGCGCGAGGTCGGCTGCACAACCGGACATCGAGGCCAGCAGTGCAACGCTGACGAGCCGCTTCTGCATGGCCTAGTTAATTGAAATTGATTTTCGATTAAATCAACGAGAATCCATCATCCGCAGATTGCGCCGCCGCGTGACAATTTTCATGTTTGATTTTGACTTTCATTTGAGTTCAATAGAGGGATGACGCCTCGCGCATCCATCTTTCTGCTCGCGCTTCCGCTGGGTTGCGCATCGTCCAGCGCCGACGCAACGGCGTCCCCGAACGCGGTCGGTGCTGTGGACGCGGCATCCGTCGCGTCTGACTTCACGCCCGAGCCACTGCCGTCGACCGTCGAAGCGAACGTGCCTGTGTTGCCGTGGGGTCTAACGTCGTTCGGCAGTGTCACGCATGGGGGCACCCTGTACGTGCTCGGCGGGTATTCCGGAGTCCCGCATGCCTACTCGGCGAAGGACCAACACGGCGAGCTGCTCGCGTTCGACCTGAAGACGCAGCAGTGGTCGGTGGTCTCGAAGGTTCCTGCGCTGCAAGGCGCAGGGTTGGTGTCGCATGCGAGCGGGTTGATTCGCGTGGGCGGCATGCGAGCGATGAACCCCACCACGGAGACGCCGAGCAAGCTCGTGTCCATCGACACGGTGCAGCGCTTCGATCCCGCCGCAGGGACGTGGACCGACATGCCTGCACTCCCGGAGGGACGTAGCTCGCACGACGCCGTCGTCGTCGGAGACATGCTGTACGTAGTCGGCGGTTGGCGGCTGAAGAACGAAGCCAAGGGCGGGGACTGGCCGGCCGAGATGTTCGTGTTGGATCTCGCCGACCCTGCCGCGACGTGGCAGCGGAAGCCTGCACCGTTCTCCCGTCGCGCAATTGCGGCCGCGGCGGCCGGCGGCAAAGTCTACGTCCTCGGCGGCATGGGGGCGGACCGCGAGTTGTCCACGCGCGTCGAGGTCTATGACCCGGCCACCGACAGCTGGTCGCAGGCGGAGGACTACCCCGGGCAGGGCTTTGGCATGGCGGCCGTAGGCACGTCCGACGCCGTGCTCGCCAGCGGCGCCGATGGTGCGGTGCTGCGGCTCGACATTGCCAGGGGTACGTGGTCACGAAGCAGCACGCTCGCGCTACCACGATTCTTCCACCGGATGGTCGCGGAGCCCGATGGAACCGTCTGGGCGCTCGGAGGCATTCGACCCAGCGCGGACGCCTCACGGATTCGCGTGGCGGAGCCCGTGGCCGGCGAGCGCGCGACGCAGCCCGTACACGTTCGTGTCGCGTCGCCGATGAAGAGCAAGAACCGTCAGGGGTCGGCAGTGCTCGGGGACGGGGTCTACTTCTTCGGCGGCAATAACTCGCTCGGTCAGCACGACTTCGAGCCAAACAACTTCACCGCCGGTGGCTTCCGGCTGGACCTCGCCACCCTCGAGTGGAAGGCGGTCGCGGACTACCCCGTCGAGCGACAGACCATGTCGGTTGCCACGCGCATGGACGAGATCGTCGCGTTCGGGGGCTTCGGCCATGACGGAGAGGGCGCGAAGAGCCACCCCGAGGCGTTCGTATACTCCGCCGAGGACGACACCTGGTCGCCCGCCAAGGGCTTGCCCGCGCCGCGAGGCCGCACCCAGTTTGGCCTCGCCAAGGCCAAGGACCACTGGTGGGTCTTTGGGGGCCTGGACTACGACCCCAGCCGCGCGAAGGGCGATCAGTTTCGTCACGAAACCGCCATCCTCTCCGCCCCGGTCGAACTCAACGAGGGGTTCACGCCAAGCGGCTCGACGCTGTCCGAGCCGCGTCGGGCGTTTGCGGGCGCAACCTACACCGACCAATACGTCGTCGTGGGCGGGATGCGGGAGGGCTTCCAGCTGGTCGACACGTGCGAGTCGTTCGCGTTCGAGAGCAAGGCGTGGGTTCCGTTCCCGTGCCCAACCAAGCCGCGCCTGTCGGGGCACTTGGTCCCCGTCGGGGATGGGCTTGCACTGGTCGCAGGCTCTTCGAAGGGCGCGGACGGGAAGTTCAAGGCGGACAAGACCATCGAGGTCTTCGACGCTGAGAGTGCGTCGTGGTCGGTGCTTCCGGTCGAGCTTCCGGTCGAGCCCAAGCACCTGCACGTGTTCGGCTGGGACGCGTCGATTCTTGCGGTCAGTTTGCACAACGACGAGGGCAAGGCCGACATCGTCGTGCTTCGGCCTGACGCGCTCAGCCGCTGATATCGAGCAAGCAGGTCGACCAGACGGTGACGGGCCCGTCCTCCGAGGGCGCGTTGCCGAACTGCAGGGTGTAGATGCCCGCTTGGTGACCGCTCACGGAGAATCGCCAGCTCCAGGGGTCCTCGGCCACCACGTCGAGGAACTGGGGCTGCGCCACGTTGGGCCCTTCCATCGTCAGGCTGATGTACGGCAGCGGTTCGGGGTGTGAGGTCTGGACGAAGAACTGCGCCAGTGTAGGTCCCAGTGGATCGAACGAAAACGCAACGTCACAGGGTAGGGGCGCGTCACCGGAGGTCGTCGGCTCGTCCCCTGTCGTGCTCTGGCATTCGCGGTCGTGCTCGGGCTCGTGGTGGTGAACGTCGTCGCGCCACTGGTCGCGGTTGGAGCGGTTGTGGGAGTGCCCGCGGTGAACATCGGCATGTCGTTGTCCACGCCTCCTGTCGTGCCGTCGTCGGTGTCCGTGTCTTCGCCGCTGTCGCCTGCACTGGAGCCCGGACCGCTGCCGAGTCCGAACGTGGTCGTGGGTGCTGCGTCGTCCGTGTTGCTGCACGCCGTCCCGAGCATGAGGATGGCCGTACATCGCGTCATCATTTCCGTCTTCATCCGTTGTCCCCCGTCGAGTCGCAGTACTCCGGACCCGCGTTGCAGCACGTCTGTTGGTACTCGGCGCGGTACATCGGTGCCGGACAGGTGCAGTACTGAGCCCAGTCGCACTCGGGAGCCTGCGGACGATGGCATGGCGGGCACTCGGTACAGCGGGCTGCACCGTCGGGGTCGTAGTCCAGCGGGCACAGCGGCACTCCGTTGGCGTAGTCCCACACGGTCGAATCACCGCTCTCTTTGCTTTGTCTGCACACGCGTACGGTTCGCTATCGAGCACCTCGGTTGGGTCCGGTGGCGCTCAGTTCGACGAACGGCAAGGGTTCGGGATGACTCACCTCCACGTAGATCGCGTCGAGCGTAGGCTCGTCGGGGTCGACGATGAATGTGTCGTCGCAGGGCAGGGGCGGGCGCGGCTCCCCCCCGTGGTGTCGTCCGAGCCTCCCGATGGAGCCGCCGTCGCGGTGGTGGGTGTGGTGCTGCCCGCGGTGAACGACGTCACGCTTCTCGACGTAGAGCCTCCGCTTGCGTGGCCTCCGGATGTACTCACTTCGCCCGAGAGCGTGGTTAGACCCGTCCCCGGCGTGACCGCGCCGCCGCCTTCGGACCGTGCATCACCACACCCGGCAACCACGAGCGCCAACGCGAGTCGCTTCGTTACCTTCACCATCCCCTCGGGTTGGCTGCCGCTGACGCCCGGTCGGTTCCCTGCCACGACGGACTCCTGAAGTGCCACGAAGTCGCGACGGAAAAACAGGATTGCCGACAGGGCGGATCACCTGCACGGGACGGCGAAGTCGCTACAGGAAGGGGTTGGCGAACTTCGGGTCGTCCTGCAGGCCTTGATCTGTGAGGGTCTCCATGAACGCCACGACCGCAGCCTTCTCAGCATCGCTGAGCCCGAGGTTCTGCGGCATACCACCGGGCATGATGCGGGGGTCGGTGTCGGGCCCCGCCTGCACCCCGCTGTCGTAGTGCTCAACGACCTCCGCCAGCGTGGCGAACCGGCCGTCGTGCATGTAGGGGCCGGTCAGCGCCACGTTTCGAAGCGAGCCCACCTTGAAGCGTCCACCGCCGGCACCTTCGTCGGTTGGGATTGCGTCCAAGCCGTTGTTCAGCGCTTCGACCGGCTGGAAGATCGCCTCGTTGACGACCTGGCCCGGCATCGGCGGTCCGTCCCCGGCGACGTGGCAGACGGCACAGTTGCCCTGGGGGCTGAAGAACAGCGCCTTACCCAGGTTCTCTTGCTCGGTGAAGTTCGGGAAGTCCTGCTGGACGTTGTCCACCATGGCGAGGCCCTCGTCGTAGCGGGTCTGATAGCTGACCATCGCGCGCACGAACTGCGAGAGGGCCAGTGCGATACGCTCGGAGGAGACTTCGTCGTCGCCGAAGGCCTCGGTGAACAGGGCGGCATAGTAGGGTTGCTCCGCGACGGTGCTCACGAATTCGTCGAGCGTCATGCCCATTTCGGTTTCGTCTTGGATTGGCTGCAGTACCTGGTCTTCGAGCGTCTCGGCGCGTTCGTCCCAGAAGAAGTGGCCGTTGGGGTAGTAGCCCGAGTTGGCCAGGCTCATCGAGTTGCGCCCCGTCAGCCCTCCCTCGAAGCCTTCGCTCGAGGTGGCGCTATCGGTGAAGCCGATGTCTTGGCTGTGGCAGGACGCGCAGGCGACCGTGTCGTTGGCGGAGAGGTTGGTGTCGTAGAAGAGCACGCGCCCAAGCGTTGCGCCCTCGTCGGTCACGGGGTTGTTCGCGGGGGTGTTGCTCAACGTGGTCACCGCGTCGACGAGAAAGTGCTCGGGCAGGTCGAGGACGCTGTAGTTTGCCGGCGGGTACGGCAGGCTGAGTGCGTCGGTCACTTCGTCGGGGTAGCCGTCAGCAGCCTCGGTGTCCTCACCGCTCGAATCCTCGCCTTCGGACTCATCATCCGGGTCCTCGCTTGTCGATGTCGTCTCGGTCTCGTTCGAATCCGAGTCACTCGCGTTCGAGTCCGAGGCACTCGACTGTGTCGAATCGGCATCGGTATCGCTCGCGGCGGTGTCCGCCGGAGTCTGCGTATCGCCGCCGCAGGCCATCAGCGGCAGTAGCATCACAAGACAGGTCGTCGAGCGCGTCATCATGCGACGTGTGCTGCAGCGGTTGTGCCGTCAGGAAACGCTGGAATTCCGCCGTTGGCGGCCTCGATTCAGCTGCAGCATTCGCAGCGCAGGTCTGCGGCATTTGCAGTGTCACGCTCTTGGCGCATCGGCGAAGAGGTGCGAGCCGAGCGCGCCGAAGCGAAACAGCAAGAGGCGCGGACGAACTCATCGTTGGCATGAGCGGTGCACAAAACATGGACCGTGGCCACGGTTCGCCACAGTCCGCGGGAGTATGATCCGAAGCGTGCAGCGCTCCATGGCCGAGTCTCCGTCGCGCCCGTCCGGGTTGCGATGGGCCTTCGTCGGCATTTGCGTGCTCCTGAGCATTGTATTGATGGGGTCGGTTGCGTCGAACTACTTCGGTGCGCGCCAGCTTGCGGGCGTGGTCAGCCGCGGTCAGGCCGCGATGCTGTTTCACCTCACCCAGCGGTTGGCGCCTCCTGGACCTCCGCGTCCGACCCAGGCCGAGCTGGATGTCGTGCTCGAAGAAGGGGAGCCACTCGGTCTTCGTTACGTCGCGCTGGTCACGGTATCCGGCATCGAGCTCGAAGCGGGCTCCCCCAGTACGGAGGTCTCGTACGACGACGTTCGACCCAACGGCAACCTAGAGCGGTTGGACGAGACGGTACGTGCGTGGGCTCCAGGTGGTCCTCGCATGCACCCACCCGGACTCGACCCCAAGGCGTGGGCCCTTCCTCCGCGTCACGGGGGTCCGCCGACGGCGGCAGGCCGACTCGGACCGCCGCCGCGAGGGATGGGGCCAGGCTTCCGTTCCCCGCCGGCCGAGGGCAAGCGGCCGTTCCTTCCACCGCGCGGTCGAGCACCGGCGATGGTCGTCGAGTTCGTACCAACCAACGAGATTGCGCTGCTGCAGCGAGCGACACGCGACCTGTTCATCGGGCTCGCCTCGATCGCCGTGCTTTGGGGCGCCGCGTTCTTGTTCTGGAAGCTTGCCCATCGCGCCGCGTCCGCCGAGACCGTTCTCGCGCAGAAGCAGCACCTCGCGTCGCTCGGCGAGATGTCGGCCGTCATCGCGCACGAGCTGCGCAATCCGCTGGCGTCGCTCAAGGGACACGCACAACTGTTGCGCGAACAGGTCGACGAGCCGCGGGCCGTTCGAAAAGCCCAGCGCGTCGTCGACGAAGCGGTCCGCTTGCAGGGGCTGACCTCGGGGCTGTTGGACTTCGTCCGCTCAGGCAAGGTGCAGACGACGTCCGCATCGCCGCGCGCGCTGGTGAACGAAGCCGTCGCGGGGTCGGTGGCGTCGGTCCAGACCGACATCCAGGAGGCGCCCGAGCGGTGGACCATGGACAAGGCCCGCATGCGTCAGGTGTTGGTCAACCTGCTCGACAACGCCCACCACGCATCGCCCGAAACCCCCGTGTTGCTGACCGTGCAGGGCAGCAGCGACGTCTTGATCATCTCGGTGCGCGACCGTGGACCCGGCGTGCCACCGGAGCGTCGCGACACGATCTTCACCCCATTCAATACGGGTCGCACGCAGGGAACGGGGCTGGGTCTCGCGGTGTGCAAGCGCATCGTGACGCTGCACGGCGGCACGATCACCTGCGACGACCACCCCGAGGGAGGTGCGGTCTTCACCGTGACCCTTTCTCAAGAAACGTGACGAACGATGGCATCAGTACTGGTCGTTGATGATGAAGAAGGCCTCCGTGAGTTTCTCGTGGAGTGTCTGGAGTTTGACGGACACGAGGTCGCGAGCGCGGTGGATGGTCAGGACGGGCTCGACCAGCTGCGTCGTAGCTCGTTCGACGTCGTCTTGACGGACTTGAAGATGCCCCGCCTCGACGGCATGGAGCTGCTGCGGATGGTGCGAGCCGAGCAGCCCGAAGTCGAGGTCGTGATGCTCACCGCACACGGTGGCATCGAGTCGGCGATCGAGGCCACCAAGCTCGGGGTGATGGAGTACCTTGAGAAGCCGGTCGACTCCCCCGCGGCACTGCGGCTGGTGGTACAGCGCGCCGCTGAGCGTCGGCAGCTACGCAACCACCAAGAAGCGTCGCGTTCGGACGCACCGCCGCCACTGTCGTTCGGCGCCCCCGCGATGAAAATGATCGTGCACGCGCTCGAGAAGGTCGCGCATACCGAGGCCACCGTGTTGCTGGCCGGTGAGAGCGGGACTGGCAAAGAGGTCGCGGCTCGCCAGCTGCACCTGCAAAGTCCGCGTCGCGACGGGCCGTTCTGCGCGATCAACTGCGCGGCGCTCTCGGAGAATCTGCTCGAGAGCGAGCTGTTCGGGCACGAGAAGGGGGCCTTCACGGGGGCGGCGTCGCGTCGGCGCGGTCGTCTCGAGCTGGCAGCGGGTGGCACCTTTTTTCTCGACGAAGTCGGAGAACTCGCGCCGGCGATGCAGGCTAAGCTTCTGCGCGTTCTTCAGGAGCGGACCTACGAGAGGGTTGGAGGCCAGCAGACGCTGCGCGCCGAGGTGCGCTGGGTTGCGGCGACCAACCGAGACCTCGAGACGATGATCGCCAAGGGCAAGTTCCGCGAGGACCTCTACCACCGGCTTAGCGTGTTTCCTGTTCGACTTCCGCCGCTGCGGGAACGTGTCGAGGACATCGTACCGCTGGCTGAGGCGCTCCTCCTGCGCGCGACGGCGTCGCTTCGCCGTTCGACGATGACGTTGGACCCGTCGACCCATCCACGGCTTCGTGGGTACGCGTGGCCGGGCAACGTCCGCGAGCTGGCCAATACGCTCGAGCGCGCGTCGATCCTCGGCGATGGCGACGTGATTTCCGACGACCTGCTCGCCCTTGCGATGGGCGGTGGCCGAGAGCCCGACGCGATTGACCGGGGCCCGCAAACGCTGGCGCAGATCGAGGCAGAAGCGGTCAAGCGCGCGCTGAAGCGTCATGACGGCAATCGACGCAAGGCCGCCGCAGAGCTCGCAATCGGCGAGCGCACGCTCTACGACAAGATCAAGCGACATGGTCTACGGTGATGGGGGCAGCGAAGCGGCGAACCCCGGCAGTGCCGCGACCGACGCATACCAGCGTGTGATCTCGGGCGTGTCGGGAACCGCGTTCGCAAACCCGAGCTGCGTGATGTTGGACGCGACCGATAGGTCGGCGATGGTCGGAGCGGCGTGGGAGGCGACGAAGGCCCGGCCGTCGAGGTGTGCTTCGAGAACCGCAAGCCGCTCGGGCAGCAACTTGTGGCAGCGTTCGATGAGGGCTGGATCGCCGCGGTCTCCGAGGATTGCGACGTTGACGACCAGTTCGGTGACCGGCGCCATGAGCCTGCACTGGTTCCAGTCGAGCCACTGATCGACGGCCGCGCGCGCAAGCGGGTCCGCGGGGTACCAATCGGTCAGCGCGTGCGCGTTGCAGAGGTAGCGCAGGATCGCATTCGACTCGTGCAGGCGCGTATCGCCCGTGACGAACGTGGGGACCTGCCGGTTCGGGTTGAGCTGGGCGTAGGCCGGCTGCAGGTGCTCCCCGCGTTCGAGGGCAACCGGCTCGATGGAATACGGCAGCTTCGCTTGCTCGAGCAATGCAACGACGCGGCGACCGTGCTGTGACAGTGGAGACGTATGAAGCGTGTACATGGGTCGTTAGGGGGCGAGGTTGGTGGTGAGCCAGCGGAGCGCCTCGGCCTCATCAGCGAAGAGTGCCGCCTCCACGCCATCTTCTCGTAAGAACCGGCGCAGCTGTAGCATGCCGATCGGGCTGCGAAGCAGGATGCCCGTGCGGCGGAACGCGGTGAGGAGCGTGCGACGATGGGGGGCTACGGCCACTTCGAATGCGGGGTCGTTTCGGCCGACGACGGCTCGCAGGTCAACGAGGAGGGCCGTTTCGCGAAGTGGGACGCCGACGAGCCGCCGGTAGATCGCATCGAATGCGGGTCCGACCTGCTCGACGGAATCGTGCCGTAGGTCGGTCCGCTGCACGATGACAGCGCCGGCTCGGACTTCGACGGCGTAGAAAGACTCGGGATCGATGGCGATGCTGGATCATCGCGAATCTGGACTCGTATGGGAGTCTCGCTTCGGGACGCTCGATGGGGACGTCTGCCGCCAACGCCTCCATGGGCGTTGGCATGAGAGGCATGAGGGTCTATCGTCGCTCCGGTCCGCCGGTGAGTCGTTCGGGAAGCATCGAGATCCCGCAGGAGTGCTCCGAGCTCGAGGCGCTTGCACGCCTTGCGCCCAGCCAAGCGCGATTCGAGGAGCTTGCGCGGGTGGACATGGGCCTGCGGCGTTTTCCCGTCACCGGCGTCTTTCTCGGCCCTGATGACCCCACCCGTCCGCTGCTCATCGTCGTTGGGGGCGTACACGGGCTCGAACGCATCGGCTCGCGTGTCGTGCTGTCGTTCTTGCGGACCATGTTGGAGCGCGTTTCATGGGACGAGACGCTTCAACGGGAACTCGAACGCGCAAGGATGCTCTTCATCCCCGTGCTCAATCCTGGCGGGATCGCGTTGGGGTTGCGGTCCAATCCCAAGGGCGTGGACCTCATGCGCAACGCGCCCACGCCGGACTCCTCTGAGTCGACACCCCTCATCGGTGGTCACCGCATCAGCCCGTGGCTGCCGTGGTACCGCGGCGATGAGCAAGGTCGACCCGAGCTGGAGACGCGTGCCCTGCTGGATACCGTGGCAAAGCACGCCCACAAGGCATCCTCCGTGGTCTCGATCGATGTGCACTCCGGGTTCGGCCTTCAGGACCGACTGTGGTTCCCGTACGCGCGAACGCGGGCGCCGATGCATCACCTCGCGGAGGTGGGACGGATTGCCGAACTTCTCGACGCGGCGCATCCGCAACACATTTACCGCATCGAGCCGCAGGCACAGGCGTACACGATCTCCGGTGACCTCTGGGACTTCATGTACGACGCCTATCGGGAAGCCAATCCGGTGGGCACCTTCGTTCCGCTCACGCTCGAGATGGGGTCGTGGCTTTGGGTCAAGAAAAACCCCCGTCAGCTGACCAGTCGCGATGGACCGTTCAATCCGCAGCGTCCACACCGGGAGCGTCGCATCCGTCGGCGCCACTTCACCCTGCTCGACTTCCTGTGGCGATGCGTCGCGAGTCCCTCTGCGTGGGCGGTGCGGTCCGACGAGGCGCGCGCGCAGTCGCAGCGAGATGCGTTCGCACGCTGGTACGCCGCATAGCTCACAAAAGTGAGCGCAACAGCGGAAGACCGCCGGAGACGAACAGAGACAGCGACACGAGTGCGCCGGTGATGGTCGCGCCGTGGGCAAGGTACGCGACGAAACGAGGGCGTTCGTTCATTCGAGACGCCCAGGTCGCGATGGGGAGCAGGACCCACCATGTGGCCGCGCCGAGTGCGGTGCCCAGCATCAGGAACCACCAACCAGCGCCCGTCAGCTCGTCCGGGTGGAGCCCCGCACTCGCGAGAACGGCGACGAACGCGAGGACTGTGCCGGGGTTGGCCAAGGTGAGCGCAGCGGGGGATGCGGGGCGGAGCTGGGGCGCCTCGCCTCGCGAACCAAGGCGACCAAATACGACCACGCCGATCACGACGCCGGCGACGACCCGAAGGACGTCTCGCCAGGCGAGGACGGACTCGCCGAACAGCACGAAAGTGGTCGCGCCAAGCCCGGCGTACGCTGCGTCGACAGCGAGTGCGGTCGCGCCGGCGGAGATTCCTGCACGTAGCCCTCGGTCGGCAGTTCGTGAAACGCAGGAGAGTCCGGCGGGCCCCAGTGGCAGTGCGATCGTGACCCCGCCAAGCACCCCGACGCCGGCGATCGTCAAGGGCGCTGTCGGCATTGACTAAGCCCCGTTCTGGGCGCTCGGAGCGGATTTGGTCGTCACGCCGCGCTTGGTCTTCCGCGACTTCCAAAGACCACGAATGAAGTCGGCGCGCGCGACTTGGAAGAGCTCATCGCCGCGCTCGAAGTCGAGTTGGCTGGTGCAGAAGTCGTTGCAAGCCGGGTTCCGGTAGCGGCTAACCGGGTCGGTCTTGATGAACGCTGCAGCGCCGCCGCCGGACGCCTGGTTCGACCCTTCGACCACGAACGATACGGGGTCGAACACCGCGGCCCGGCTGCAGCCGAACTCATGGCGGTCGCGCTCGAGCACCTGCCCCGCGACGCGGCGATGGAAGGCCGTTGGCTTTGTGTCGCCGTGGTAGCTGGGGTAGACGTCCAGAAAGTAGTCGGACACCGCCCCAATCCCGGCAGGCGACGCCGCGATGTTGGTGATGATGAAGCTCATCTGAAGCTGATTGACGATCGGCGAGCGGAAGATGAGCTGGAACAGCGGCGTTTGCAGTCGGTTACCGCGATAGTCGGAGGCGATCATCGTCAGGCCGAGATGGATGATGACCTCCGTCTTCTTGCTGGCCCGACGAAGGGGAAGGTAGACCATCGCGGTGAAGCCGCAGGCCTCGTTCGTCTTCGCATCGTAGGCCACCGCTACGACGCGATTCCGGTACGCGCTCCGGGTGCGAGAGAACACTCCGTAGCTGAGGTCGTCATCGAGGGAGCGGTCGGCGACGTCGGCGAGCTGGTCTTGCAGCCGCGCGAGCTCTTCGTTGTTCATCCAGCGGCCGGGCTGGTCGAACACCTCGATGTAGAACTTGCCGCCCGACACCTTGTGTCGCCACGTTCGCTTCCACGGCTTGCGAAGCCAGGAAAGGTCGTCATTGATGTGTTGGACTCCACTGACGTCTGCAACGACTTGCATCTTCGTGACCTCGGCATCGTGTGTATGCCGTGCCCGTGTCGCGTCGATGGCCGGGTCGTGAAGCATCGGTCCCATTCGCGTGGCGGGGCCACGGAGCCCGAGACACCCTCCGGTGACGAGCACGTCCCAGCCTGTGGCCGTACATCGTTCGCCGGCGCGGTCCTGTCACGCCCGTCGACAGCGCGTCACGGTCCAGCTTCATCCCCGCGCCTCGCCATCCTGTCCCTGGGTCCGTTTTTGAGGCCGGGATCCCTCAACCGGCCGTCGAGAGCGGAACGGCACGAACCTCCGTACCCCCGGCCAGAGCCATGGCACATCTGACCGTGGGTCCAACGCCGGGCCGGGACCGTTCCGCTCGAGCCGCGCTCCCTCTTTGTCGGATGTTTGGACCCGGGGACGCGCGATACACTTCGCCGATGCGTTAGGTTACGCTCCGTCAGACGTCGAACGACCTTCGGTCGCCGCGTGTGGAACAGGTTTTGGCGCTCGCGCAGCCGCTTCCTTGAATGAAGCTGTCCGAACGCCGACGACCAGCATCCACAGCGCCAGAGCTCCGCGTCCGGTCCAACCCAGGGTCCGGACCCAGTTGGTGGCGACGAGGTGCGGAATCACGCTCGCGTCCCCGTGTTGCAACAGGCGATTGTGGTCGGGAACTTGTAGCAGCGCGGTCGAGAGCCAAACCGCCGCGAGAAGACTGGCGCCGACCCAGGCCATCCAGCGAGGGACGTCGTCAGTAGGAACGAACAGCAACCACGCCGTGCATGCCGCCTCGATCAGCATGGGAGGCCCAACTGCCCACGACGTTCGCGCCATATGCTGCGCCTGGTACGCCTGTAGCTCGTTCGGACCCACGGTCCCGGTCAACGGGTAGTGCACGAGTTGGACGAACCAGATGAGGCCCGTCATGTAGATCGTGGAGAGCGCGTGCGCGGAGAGGAGCACCACCGTGCCGCCGTTGCTACGCGATCCCGGGCCTGGAGCACGTGGTCGCCAACTCCCGTCCCATGCAGCACGTTTGACGTCCCACGAGGCGCACTGGTTGGTGCCACAACAGAACCTGGGTCCAACTGCGATCATCCCTGGCGCATCGGGTGAAAACGCCCTCCTCTTTCATCAGAGGTTTCCTTGTGGTGCCGGCCCCGATGCGACGCCTCTGCCTATCATTGCTCGTTCTCGTGGCCTGCGACTCGTCCGACGACGTTGGCGTTGGTGGAATGGATGCCTCGACGGGGATGGCAAGCGAGGACACCTCCGAGTCCGCTGAGGACACGGCGGATGAACCCGACCCAGGGTCCGATGACGAGTCGACCACGGCAGGAGGTTCTGACGACACCGACGGCGATGCCGGGGGCGCCGATGATGATTCGAACGGTTCGGGTGATCCGTCCCCACCGCCTCCAACGATGACGCCCGGCTGCGGGATGGCTCCGACAGGGGGCGTACTCGATGGGGTCATCACGGTGCGAGACGTCGAGCGGACGTACTTGATCGAGGTGCCTGCAGCCTACGACCCTGAGATTCCGTATCCCTTGATCTTCGGGTTCCACGGCGACAGCGACGACTCTTCGAATGCCCGGAACGGGTACCGGCTCTCAGACCACTACGATGGCCAGGCGATCGTCGTCTATCCCGATGGCTCTGGCGTCGGAGGATCTCCAAGCTGGGATACCTCGGCGGGGGGGCCGATGTCGAGATGGTGATGGCCATTGCGCAGGAGATCGGGCTCGAGATGTGCTTCGACCTCAACCGCGTGCACACGTTCGGCTACTCTCGCGGGGCCATCATGTCGAACGCGATGGGGTGCTATCGCGGCGACTTCTTCACCGGCATCGGTGCGGCCTCTGGAGCGGCGCCGTCGACCGGCCTGTGCCAAGGTCCTATCGCGGTGCACCTCTCGCACAGAGAGACCGACTCGACCGTTCCGTTCCCCAGCGGCATCAGCGCTCGAGATGGATGGCTGGGTTTGAACGGTTGTAGTGAAGAGACGGTCGCAGTCGAGCCGGAAGGTTGTGTCGAATATCAGGGGGGCGAACCGGGTGCACCTGTCGTGTGGTGCACGTTCCCCGGGGCGCACTCGTTCAACGGTGCGTACGCCGAGGCCGCCGTCGCGTTGTTCGAGAGTCTGTAGCAGGCCTCGTTCCGTCCGCACGCTCGAGCGCGCGGACCCTCGGTCAGACCTGATCGTAGGGATCAGGTCGTAGGGAGCTCGAAAAAAAGATCTCAGATCGTGCGCACCGATCGGCTCGGTTTGGTCGACACCCATCGAGCCGTGACTCGACCCCGACCCATCCACCCCGGTGAAACTCTGCTTGCGCGACGCAGCTGCGCGCCCGGACGGCGGCTGCTTCGACCAGGAACATCGAGCCGCGCGATATTCGAATACTGTCTTGGCCGGGCTATCGCGGCGTGCCCCGTCGAGGTCCACGAGTTCGTCGTTCGGAGCGATAGCTACAGCATCGTGATGACGGATGTTGGGGGGTGCCGACCGGCGTTCTTTCGAACGCTGAATCAGATGTTGGCACGGGCGTTCAATCGCGGATTTGACGAACGCGGAGCCCTATTCGCGCCCGGTTCGTACGATGTAACAATCCTCGACCCAGACGATGTCGTTGGCGAGGTCGTCTGTCTACTGGCAGCGTCGGACGAAGCGGCGTCAGGCACAAGCGCCAGCAGTCTTTCCCTCCACTACGGAGTGCAGAGCATCATCCGGCGGCCGCGTGGCTGCTTTCCCGATCCACACATCGAGCGAGTTGCTCTTGCGTTGGTTCGTCCGTCCGAGCTCGAGCCGCCACTGGACGACACTGCGGCTCGGTGCGCGTTGCGGGACGTGATTTGGACCCTGCACGGTCGACTCGTGCCACGGGCGGTGGTCCCAGCTGGATGCGGCCGTCCGCAGGCGGCGCCCGGGTCCCGGCTCGTCGCCATGGCAGGAGCGTTTCGTCGCAGAGAGCGGCGTCGACAGCGTCGGCGATCCTTGGCTCTGCGTCGCTTCGTTCGTGCTCATCATCGAGCCCGGCGCGCGTACCGGAGGGGTCGCCGCGACGTTCTCTTTCCGCGAGGCACCTATCAGATGGCGGTCCGCTTCGGTGTGCGTACGGTCGGCGCACAGTCGGGCTAGGACTCCGAAGCTTGAAAACGGTTCGGCATCGCCTCTGACCTCTCCACCCTTAGCGTTTCGAAACTGGCCGCCCGCTGCGCGTTACAGGGAGCCGTCGCAGCGTGACCAAGGTGCGACTTTTGGTGTGGGACCTTGTCGATGTGGCAAGCCGCATCGGCGGAGGTCTAGGTTCGAAGCGAGTTCCCTGACTCTGCGTCGAACAAGTGTAGCCCGTCGATGCGTAGGTCGATGATGGAGCCTGGGGCCGGGCCTTCGCTGCCGTCGAACACCGCAATCACACGCGCGTCGTCGAGGTTGGCGTGCACGTTCACGTGCGAACCCAGGGTCTCGACGAACTCTGCCTCTATGCGAAGGTGTGCGTCCTTGGCGTCGCAGCGCTGGACGTCCTGCGCCCTGAACCCGACGTCGACACGCATCCCGTTGGAGAGACCGCCGAATGCGCTCGCGTCGGCCAGTGGAAAGCGCGTCCTAGGGCCTAGCACGACCCACAGTCCGTCCTCGCCTGTTTCGATGCTGCCGGCCAAGATGTTCATCGCTGGCGAGCCAAGAAACTCGGCGACGAAACGATTGGCTGGGCGACGGTAGATATCCAGCGGAGCGCCAGACTGCTGGACCCGGCCCTTATTGAGCACAAAGAGCACATCCGCGAGCGTCATGGCCTCGACTTGGTCGTGGGTGACGTACACGCTCGTGGCTTCGTTGGCGTCGTGGAGCTTGCGGATGTCGACGCGGACCTGGGTGCGAAGAGCCGGATCGAGATTCGAGAGGGGCTCGTCGAACATGAAAAGGGCGGGGCGCCGTACGATGGCGCGACCCATGGCAACGCGTTGTCGTTGTCCGCCGGAGAGCTGCCGTGGGTAGCGCTCCAGCAGATGGCCGATGTCGAGCGTGTCAGCGACGTCCCGGACGCGGGATTCGATGGTCCCAGGGTTCGTTTTGCGGAGCTTGAGCCCGAAGCCCATGTTGTCTCGCACGGTCATGTGCGGGTACAGGGCGTAGGACTGGAAGACCATCGCAATATCGCGCTCGCGCGGCGCGAGGGTGGTGACGTCTTTGCCACCGAAGGCGATGGAGCCTGAGGTTACCTGCTCCAGGCCGGCGATCAGTCGAAGCAGCGTTGACTTACCGCAACCGGACGGGCCGACGAGCACCGCAAACGCGCCGTCGGGGATTTCAGCGTCGATGCTGTGCAGGACGGTGGTGTCGCCGAAGCGCTTGTGAACGCAGCGAAGGCTGACGGCGGCCATCGGGGCGCACGCTAGCACGGGTCGTCCGCGGGTCCGCACCGCAAACGGACCCAGGGTTCGTCTGGGCCCGCGAGCGGTCGGGCGCGTTCAGACACCCGGTTCGTATTCGGCCGCGGGGATCAGAAGGGCACGGCCCATCGGCGCGACCGTGACATCGAGTGTGCCATCGGAGCCGACGGTGTAGCGGTCCTCGCTGAACACATCGACGAGTTCGGTCCCAGCAGGCGCGAGCACTGCCATTGCTTGGTCGCCGTTCCGGGTCGTGCTGTCGTGGTCCTGGTTGGTGTTGAACACCGCCAAGGCGTAGGAACCACCAGCGTCCCCGCCGGCTCGCTCGAACGCGAGAATGCCGGCATCGGGTTCGTCACCGGTGTTTGAGGTGGAGTACGCTACCTGCACGCCACCACGGCGTAGCGACGGGTACGCGTTGCGAATGGCGATCAGGCGCTTCGTCCAGAGGAAGGTCTCCGAGCTGGTATCGAAGCCGGTGTCCCACATCCGCTCGCGGTTGGCGGGGTCGTTGCCTCCTTCGAACTCCTGTTCCGTGCCGTAGTACAGGCAGGGAATCCCCTGCGCGAAAAACAAGAAGGCTAGCGCGTTGTGCAGCAGGGCACGGCGCTCGGAGTCAGGCCGATCACGCAGCCAGAAGAGGAAGCGCGCGACGTCGTGGTTGTCGAGGAAGTTGATCGGCGCGTCGGCTGGCACCAATCCAGTGCCGTTGGCCATCGCCTCCGTGCCCCAGTTCTCCGCGCGCTGGTCCCACAGGGCCCGAATCTGGTCCGTGGGTCCGGCGTCTTGAAATACACCCCGCACGGCCTGGAAGTGCTGCGAGAAGTAGAAGGCGCTGTCGAGCTGGTCGCCGGTCAGCGGCTGACCGTCGGGCACGCACGACTGCTCACGCTGCAGGGTGTCCGCGTCGGGGACGTCGTTCTTCGTGAAGCTACCGATGAGGTCGTCACGACCGTCGAAGATCTCCCCGAACATCAGGAAGTTGGTCTTGCCCTGGTCCGCGAGTCGGGTCCGCACGCGCTGCGTGAAGTAGCGCCAAAACTCGTATTCGACGTGCTTGATCGTATCGATGCGGAAGCCGTCGGCGTTCGTTTTCTCGATCCACCCGGCGTAGATGTCTACAAACTGCTCTTTGACGTCGCAACGGGTCGTGTCGATGTCCTTGAGGCCGCCGGGGAAGTCGCCATGCAGCAGCTGGTCCGGGTCGTCGAAGTTCACCGTTCGCCCCTTGCGGTTGTAGACTGCCGGGTCGGAGAACAGCTCGGGCTTGGGCGGCAGATGATTCGTCGCGGGGTCGTACTGCCACACGACGGGGGCGGGCCCTGCTTCACCCAGGGACGTGAAGGCCTGGATGCCGCGCGGGTCGAAGTCGGGATCGTACTCGGTGTAGTGACGGAACTCGCCGACGTCGTTGTTGCCCTCGAGCGTGATGTCGGGAACGCCGTTGAGGTTCATGTCGTAGTAGAACGCCTGCCCGACGTGGTTCGTCACGATGTCGATGACGATCTTCATGTCGCGCTCGTGCGCAGCGTCGACGAGCGAGCGCAGCGCCGGGAGGTCTCCGAAGTGCGGATTCGTGGCCTCGAAGTCCTGCGTCCAGTAGCCGT